>NZ_JBLYYF010000001.1:0-6129 GCF_048550555.1 Qipengyuania sp.
AGAGCTTGTGATGCACCTTGCTGATCGCGCGGATACGGTTCTGGGTGGCGGCAAGCACTTCCCTGGTCCCCGCGTCCTCGGTCTGGTTGGCCTGCATCGACACGAAGCTGAGCACCATCTGCAGGCTGTTGGCGACGCGGTGGTGCACCTCGCGCAACAGCAGCTCGAGCCGTTCGTTGGCCTCGCGCAGTTCGGCTTCGGCCTGGCGTTTCTCGCGTTCGAGCCGCGAGCGGGTCCAGGCCTGGCGAAATCGACCGGCGAGCATGTCGAAAAAGCTCTCGCCGACGGTCTTGACCACGAAGTCGGCAGCCCCCGCATGGATGGCATCGACCGCAATGCCGGTATCGTCGTTGCCGGTGACGAACACGACCGCAGGGTGGTCGGGCAGGGCGACGATCTCGTCGAGCATCTGCCGACCAGTTTTGCCCGGCATGTAGTGGTCGATCGCGACGACGTCGAAATTCTCGTTGCGCAGCCGTTCCATGCCCTCGTCGGCGCTCTCGGCCGTCTCGACGGTGAAGCCGCGCCGGTCGAGCGCGCGGTGGATGAGCCGCCTCAGTCCCGCATCGTCATCGACATAAAGGATGCGGAAGGATTCTATTGGTCGAGATCCGGCACCTGGATGACCGAAAGGAAGAGTCCGAGCTGGCGGATCGCGTCGGCGAAGCTTTCGTAGTTCACCGGCTTGGTGATGTAGACGTTGCAGCCGAGGTCATAGCAGCGATCGATTTCCACCTTGTCGTCGGTGGTCGTCAGCACGACGACCGGAGTGCGGTGGAGCTTTTCATCCTGCTTGATCTTCTCGAGGATCGACGTCCCGCTCATGTCGGGCAGGTTGAGATCGAGCAGCACCATGGCCGGGCCGTTCTTGGCCGGCCCGTCGGGCGCATTGAAAAGATAGTCGAGCGCGGTCGTTCCGTCGGCGAAATGACGGATATCGTTGGAGATCCCAGCACGCCGGATGTTCTTCTCGATCAGTCGAGCGTGACCCTCGTCGTCCTCGATCATGACGATCCCGACTGGTTGGTGAGCGTTCATGCGCGTGCTTTCCTCAAACGAATTTCGCTGGCAGCGAGAGCCTGAAACGGGCGCCCTGGTCAAGCTGCGAATCGACTTCGACCGTGCCGCCGAGTCTGTAGGCCAGCGCACGAACATTGGCGAGGCCGATGCCTTCACCCGTCTGGTCCTGCGTGCCCGCACGGCGGAACAGTTCAAAGATGCGCTGGTGGTCGGAAGGATCGATCCCTCGGCCGTTGTCGATCACGTCGATGTGGACGATGTCCCTGCTCCGACCGCCTTCGACGGTGATCTCCCCGCGCCGCTCGGGGCTGAGGTATTTGAGCGCGTTCTCGATGAGGTTCGAGAGGATCTGTTCGACCGCGACCCGGTCGCTTTCGAGATCGGGGATCGTGCCGACGGTGATGTCGGCCCCCGCATCCTCCGCGCGCTGGTGCAGGCTCGCGACGACGCCGTCGACCAGATCGTTCATGTCCAGCGGTTCGGGTGCGAGCGTGCGGCGCCCCTGGCGCGAGAGTTCGAGGATCGAATTGATCAGCCGGTCCATCTTCTCGGTCGAGCTGCGGATGAAACCGACTGCTTCGGGCAGGTCCTCCTCGACCGCCAGCCACGCCTCGCGGTCGCGCAGTTCGGGATGCGCTTCGTAGAGCGTGCTCAGATGGGCGTAGAGCACCTTGCGCGCCTCTTCCAGCTCGGCGGTGAAGCCGAGCACGTTGACCAGCGGCGAGCGCAAATCGTGGCTGACGATATAGGCGAAGCGCTGGATTTCCTCGTTGGCCCTTGTCAGCTCGGCGGTGCGCACCGCGACCGCATCCTCGAGCCCCTCGTTGGCCTCGCGCAGCCCCACCTGCGCGCGGGTCAGGTCGCGATTGTAGCGCAGGACCAGCACGACGGCGGCGACCAGTACGCCGACCAGCAGTGCCAGTGCGAGTCCCCCGACGACATAGAACTGGACCAGCGATTCGAGCTGGGCACGGTTGCGGCGGACGAGGGCGGTTTCCTCGACCGCCGCCATTTCATCCGCCAGCGCGCGGATCTGCTGTGTGATCAGCACGCCGCGATCGCCATTGAAATCGAGCTCGCGAGCGCGGGCGAAAGCAGTCGCCGGATCGCTGAACATCGCGTCGATGATCCTGCTTCGCTCGGCATTGAGCCGCGTGATCCGTTCAAGCCGCTTTTCCTGGTCTGCGGAGCCTTCGAGGATGTTCGCGAGATGCGACTGCTCGCGTTCGTAATTCGAGCTCGCCTCGATTACCACGCGGGTGAAGCCCGGATCGGGCTGAATCAGGAAGCCGCGCCGGCCAGCGGCGATTTGCTCGTTGAAGGTCGTCAGGCGGTTGATCGAAGCCTGGCGGCCCAGGGTCTCCTCGACCTCGTCGGTATCGTCGGTGATACTGCCCATCGTGATGGTCGCCGCAGCAACGGCGATCGCCAGCAACACAACGCCGAGTGCCAGCAGGAAGGTGACCGTCCGGCGGCCATGGCGTTCGTATCTGTAACGGATGGTTTCGGGCATGGGAGGCTCAGGCGTCGATCATTTCGCGGTCGAATTCGCCGGCGTTGTTCTGGATGAAGTTGAAGCGGTGCTCGGGGTTGCGACCCATCAGCTGGTCGACCAGGTCCTTGACCTTGGCGCGGTCCTCGAATTCGGGCGGCAGCGTGATGCGGATCAGGCTGCGCGTCTCGGGATCCATCGTCGTCTCGCGCAGCTGGCCGGGGTTCATCTCGCCGAGGCCCTTGAAGCGCCCGACCTCGACCTTCTTTCCCTTGAACACGGTCTCTTCGAGCTCCTTGCGGTGGGCGTCGTCGCGGGCGTAGCGGCTCTCCTTGCCCGCAGTCAGACGGTAAAGCGGGGGCTGGGCGAGGTAGAGATGCCCGTTGCGCACCACCTCGGTCATCTCCTGGAAGAAGAAGGTCATCAGCAGCGTCGCGATATGCGCGCCGTCGACATCGGCGTCGGTCATGATGATGATGCGGTCGTAGCGCAGGTTTTCGGGGTCGCAATCCTTGCGCGTGCCGCAGCCCATGGCGAGCGAAAGATCGGCGATTTCGCTGTTGGCGCGGATCTTGTCGGCACTGGCCGAGGCGACGTTTAGGATCTTGCCGCGGATCGGCAGGATCGCCTGCGTCTTGCGGTTGCGGGCCTGCTTGGCGCTGCCGCCCGCGCTGTCGCCTTCCACGATGAACAGCTCGGTCTCGCCGTCGCCTTCCCCCGAACAGTCGGTCAGTTTGCCCGGCAGGCGGAGCTTCTTGGCATTGGTCGCGGTCTTGCGCTTGATCTCGCGCTCCTGCTTCCGCCGCAGGCGCTCGTCCATCCGCTCCATGACCTGGCCGAGCAACGCCTTGCCGCGGTCCATGTTGTCGGCAAGGAAATGGTCGAAATGGTCGCGCACCGCGTTCTCGACGAGCCGTGCGGCCTCGGGGCTGGTCAGCCGGTCCTTCGTCTGGCTCTGGAATTGCGGATCGCGGATGAAGACGCTCAACATCACCTCGGCGCCGGTCATCACGTCGTCGGCGGTGAGGTCCTTGGCCTTCTTGGCCCCGGTCAGTTCGCCGAACGCGCGCAATGCCTTGGTCAGCGCGCCGCGCAGGCCCTGCTCGTGCGTCCCGCCATCGGGAGTCGGCACGGTGTTGCAATACCAGCTGGTCGAACCGTCCGAATAGAGCGGCCAGGCGATCGCCCATTCGACGCGGCCGGCCTCGTCGGGGAAGTCCTGGTTGCCGGCGAAGGGCTGGGCGGTGACACACTCGCGCCCGCCGAGCTGTTCGGCGAGATGATCGGCCAGACCGCCGGGGAATTTAAACACGGCTTCGGCGGGCACGTCCTCGCTGGCGAGGCTCTCGGCGCATTTCCAGCGGATCTCGACCCCGGCGAAGAGATAGGCTTTCGAGCGGGCCAGCTTGAATAACCGCTTGGGGCTGAACTGGCGGTCGCCGAAGATCTCGGTATCGGGCACGAAGCTGACCGTGGTCCCGCGGCGATTGGGGGTGGGGCCGAGCTGTTCGAGCGGGCCCAGCGCCTGGCCTTTCGAAAAGCTCTGCGCGTAGAGCTGCTTGTCGCGCGCCACCTCGACCCGCGTATCGCTCGACAACGCGTTGACCACCGAGACGCCGACGCCGTGCAGACCGCCGCTGGTGGCGTAGGCCTTGCCCGAGAACTTGCCACCCGAATGGAGGGTCGAGAGGATCACCTCGAGCGTCGACTTGCCCGGAAACTTGGGGTGTTCGTCCACCGGCATGCCGCGACCGTTGTCGGCGACGGTTATCCGGTTGCCCTCGTCGAGCCGTACCTCGATCCGCGTCGCATGCCCGGCGACCGCTTCGTCCATCGAGTTGTCGAGCACTTCGGCGACGAGATGGTGCAGCGCGCGATCGTCGGTCCCGCCGATATACATGCCCGGGCGGCGCCGCACGGGTTCGAGGCCTTCGAGGACCTCGATCGAGGAAGCGTCATAGTCGCCGGAAGACGTCGGCGTGTTTTCGAACAGATCGTCGGACATGGGCAAAGGCTATATCGCGTGCTTCTCTCTCCGAACAAGCGCGCGAGAGAGGTTATCCGCCTCGCTCAGAAGCGGTCGGCCGCATTCTCCACGACGACCACCGAGCCCTCGCGCACCTCGCGAACCTCGAAGGCGCGCTCGACCAGCCCGTCGCGGGTGAAGCGGAACGCCCCGTCGAGCCCGAGAAAGCCGTCGTCGCTGCGCAGCGCGCCCTGGGGGAAGTCGCGGCCCACGCGCCAGTCACGGGCGACGCGGAGGGTAAGAAGCACCGCGTCGTAACCCAGCGTCGCGATGCGATAGGGCTGGCTGCCGAAGCGCGCCTCGTAGCTGTCGACGAAGCGCTTGTAGCGACCGTCGGATACGGCCGAGAACCACGCGCCCCGAAGCGCCGAGGCGCGGGTGACCGAGCTTTCGCCGCTCCACAATTCGGTGCCGAGCAGTTGCGGCGTGGTCGCACCGCCCGATTTCAGCACGCCCGCCGCCTGCGCCGCGAGACGGGCACCGTCGGCGATCAGCACGGTGTCGTAGCCGCCATGCGCCTTGAGTCGTTCGGCCGCACTGACGATGGAGGTGTTGCCGCGCGCGAAGCGCTCGGTCCACACCACGGCCCCGCCATAGGCGGCAACCGCGTTGCGCATCGCACTTTCGGCCCGGGCGCCATATTCGCCGTCGGGGGCGATGATGGCGAAGTTCCGCGCCCCCTTGTTGCGGGCGTACTGAACGCTGCGCATGATCGACTGCTCGGGAATATGGCCCATGATGTAGACGTCGGGGCCGGCCGCGCCGGTATCGTTGGAGAAGGAGATCACCGGGACATCGGCCGCCTGGGCCGGCGCCACCACCGAGGGAATGTTCGAGCCGAGCAGCGGACCGAGGATCAGCTTGTTGCCTTCGGCGATCGCCTGACGTGCCGCCTCCTCCGGGCCCTTGGCCGTATCGTAGGTGGTGATCCTCAGGTTGCTCGCATTGGTGTCGAGCAGCGCCATGGTGGTGGCATTGGCGATCGACTGGCCGACCGCGCCGTTCTGGCCCGACATGGGCACGAGCAAGGCGATGCGATGGCGCGTCTCGTCACTGGGAAGAGACTCGGTCGGCTCGGGCGCCGGCGTGGTGGCCACGGGGCGCGGGCGCTCGGCGCCCTTCGGGATCACCGAACAGGCGCCCAATATGGCGGCCAGTCCCACCGTTACCAGCGTCCGACGGTCGAAAGTCCAGCGCTTCATCTTGCCGCGTCCCTCACTCTTGGTTCATGGAGCAAGAGTGACCGACGCCACTCTTCCCGAAAATTCCCTTATGCCGGGGCTCTATATCGTCGCCACCCCTATCGGCAACCTCGGCGACATCACCCTGCGCGCCATCGACGTGCTTGGTCGCTGCGATGCGGTCGCCTGCGAGGACACGCGGGTGACGGGCAAGCTGCTCAAGCATCTGGGAATTTCCAAGCCCTTGTGGCGCTATGACGACCACAGCGAGCATCGCGACCGGACGAAGCTGGTCGATGCCGCACGCACGCGCGCCGTGGCATTGGTGAGCGATGCCGGCACGCCGATGATTTCCGATCCGGGCTATCGCCTGGTCAACGATTGCCGCGCCGAGGGAATTCCCGTCACCG
>NZ_JBLYYF010000002.1:0-4168 GCF_048550555.1 Qipengyuania sp.
CCCAAACGTGATTTGCCCGCGTTTCCATTGGTTTCGCCCTATGCCTTGCCCGCAGGCGGTTTGTCCAACGCTTTGACCGCATGCGCGGCGACCGGTTCGTCCATATGCTTGCGCAATTCGTCGAGCGCCTGCGCGGTCAACGCGGCGCGCCCGCGCGGGCCGTTGAAATATTCCTGGATCCACGGATGGTCGAGTTCCATCAGCTTGGGCACGGTATCGACCGCGATGACCTTCTTGTCGGCGATCACCGCGACGCGGTCGCAGATCTCGTGCAGCGTATCGAGGTCGTGGGTGATCAGGAACACGGTCAGCCCCAGCGTTTCCTTCAGCTCGCGCGTCAGCCGGTCGAAGGCCGCCGCGCCGATCGGGTCGAGCCCGGCGGTGGGCTCGTCGAGGAACAGCAGCTCGGGGTCGAGCGCCAGCGCGCGGGCGAGCCCGGCACGCTTCTTCATCCCGCCCGACAGCTCCGACGGATACTTGCTCACCGCCTCTTCGGGCAGGCCCGAGAGCATGACCTTGTAGCGCGCGATCTCGTGTCGCAATTCGGGCTCGATATCGGGGTAGAACTGCTTGAGCGGGACCTCGACGTTCTCGCCCACGGTCAGCGTGCTGAACAGCGCGCCGCCCTGGAACAGCACGCCCCAGCGGTTGCGGATGCCGATATCGTCTTCGGGATCGCTGTCGATGATCGAGCGGCCGAAGACGCGGACGTCGCCCGCGGTCGGTTTCTGCAGCCCGATGATCGAGCGCATCAGCACCGACTTGCCCGTACCCGATCCGCCGACCACGCCGAGGATCTCGCCGCGGCGGACCTTGAGGTCGAGGTCCTGGTGGACGACCTGCTCGCCGAAGGCATTGGTCAGCCCCTCGACGACGATCGGAAACTCGCCGCGATAGCGTTCGTGCCGGCCCAGCTCGCGCCCGGTTTCGTCCTGCGCCATCAGCCCCACCCGATCTCGGTGAAGAAGACCGCGAAGAAGGCGTCGATCACGATCACCGCGAAGATGCCGGTAACCACCGCCATGGTGGTGCGCAGGCCGACGTCTTCCGAATTCCCCTTGACCTGCATGCCGTGGTAGCAGCCGGCCAGCGCCACGATCAGCCCGAACACCGGCGCCTTGATCAGCCCAACCCACAGATCGTGCAGCGGCACCACTTCCTGGATGCGCAGGAGGAAGGTCCAGAAGGGAATGCCGAGCATGAACTGGCCCACCACCGCACCGCCGACGATCGCCACGCCGGCCGAATAGAAGCCGAGCAGCGGCATCATCAGCACCGCGGCGAGAATGCGCGGCACGACCAGCGCCTCCATCGGCGAAATGCCGATGGTCTGCATCGCGTCGACCTCCTCGGTCAGCCGCATGGTGCCGATCTGCGCGGCGAAGGCGCTGCCCGACCGGCCCGCGACCATGATCGCGGTCATCAGCACGCCCAGTTCGCGCAGGGTAATCCGCCCGACGAGATTGACGGTCAGCGTCTCGGCGCCGAACTGCGCCAGCTGCACCGCCCCCTGCTGCGCGATGACGATGCCGATGAGGAAGCTCATCAGCCCGATGATCGGCAGCGCGGTAACGCCGACCAGTTCGAGCTGGCGGACCAGTGCCAGCCCGCGGAAGCGGCGCGGGTGGCGCACCAGGCTGGCGCTGGAGATCAGCAGCGCGCCGAGAAAGCCGAGCACGCCGTAGATCCCGCGGCGCGCGCCGTAGACCTTGTCGCCCATCGCCTGCGGCACGCGTTCCCACACCGGCAGGCGCGGCGCGCTCAGATCCTCGTCGGCCGGCGCATCCTTGAGCGCCCCGATCAGCCGCTCCGCGCGGTCGCTCGCGCCGATGATCTCCGCCCCATGGGCATTCGCCAGCCAGCGCGCCATCCACGCGCCGACGGTGTCGATTTCGGTGATGGCGGAAAGGTCGATCCGGTCCAGCGGCCCGTCGAGCCCGCGCAGATCCTGGTCGATCGCGCCGATGGTCGAGACGAGGTACGGCCCCGACAGCACGAGCGCCGTGCCGCCGTCGTCCCCCTCGACCAGTTCGTATTCGGCGAAACCACCCATTGCGGGCGCGGTATGCGGACAAATCAGGCGCTTGCCAAGCGGCTATCCATGCGCGTCACCTCCGGCGTTGCATCGCAGCATGGCCGCTGGCATGGGCGTCCTATCAATTTACCGGCAGCGGCCCGCTCCCCTCCCGACCACCCCTGGCATCATCCTGTCGGGTGGCCGGGAGGGGAGCGGGCCGGTGCCGCCAGTGAGCGCGAGCGAACCCAGCAATGACCACCGAGCTACCCAAGACCTTCGACCCCGCCGATATCGAGAAGCGCTGGTATGCGCATTGGGAAGCCAACGGCTTGTTCCGGCCCGAGCGGCCCGAGGCGCAGCCCTACACCATCGTCAATCCGCCACCCAACGTCACCGGCAGCCTGCATATCGGCCACGCGCTCGACAACACGCTGCAGGACGTGATGATCCGTTACGAGCGGCTGCGCGGCAAGGATGCGCTGTGGGTGGTCGGCACCGACCATGCCGGGATCGCCACGCAGATGGTGGTCGAACGCCAGCTCGAGGCGCAGCAGGACAAGCGCACCAATTACAGCCGCGAGGATTTCGTCGCCAAGGTGTGGGAGTGGAAGGAGGAAAGCGGCGGCACGATCACGCGCCAGCTGCGCCGCCTCGGCTGTTCGATGGACTGGAGCCGCGAACAGTTCACCATGGACGAGCACTTCAGCCAGGCCGTGCTCAAGACCTTCGTCGATCTCTACAACGACGGGCTGATCTACCGCGACAAGCGGCTGGTCAACTGGGACCCCAAGCTCAAGACCGCGATCAGCGACCTCGAGGTGGAGACGACCGACGTCAAGGGCGGCTTCTGGCACTTCAAATATCCGCTCGCCGATGGCGTCACGACGTCGGAAGGCAAGGACTACCTCGTGGTCGCGACCACGCGCCCCGAGACCATGCTCGCCGACATGGCGGTGGCGGTCCATCCCGAGGACGAGCGCTATGCGTCGGTCGTCGGCAAGGACATCCTTCAGCCGATCACCGGGCGCCGCTTCAAGGTCGTGGCCGACGAACACGCCGATCCCGAACTCGGATCGGGCTGCGTGAAGATCACCCCCGGTCACGATTTCAACGACTTCGAAGTGGGCAAGCGCGCCGGGATGAAGCCCGCCGAGATGCTCAACATGCTCGATGGCGAGGCGAACGTCTGCCAGACCGCCGACGGGCTGGTGCCCGAGGAATTCCTCGGCCTGCACCGCTTCAAGCGCGATGGCGTGGATGGCGCACGCGAACTGGTGGTCGCGCGGATGAAGGAACTGGGCTTCCTGATCCCGCATGTGACCAGGGACGAGGAAGGCAACGAAGTCGAACACGATGCCGAACCGCGCACCATCGCGACGCCCTTCGGCGATCGCGGCGGCGTGGTGATCGAGCCCTGGCTGACCGACCAGTGGTATGTCGATGCCGAAACGCTCGCCGAGAAGCCGATCGAGGCGGTGAAGAGCGGCGATATCGAGATCGTCCCCAAAGCTTGGGAGAAGACCTTCTTCAACTGGATGGAGAACATCCAGCCCTGGTGCGTTAGCCGCCAGTTGTGGTGGGGGCACAGGATTCCGGCTTGGTACGATGCCGAGGGCAAGGCCTATGTCGCCATGACGGAGGAAGAGGCGCAGGCACTGGCGGGTGAAGGCGTGGCACTGACCCGCGACGAAGACGTCCTCGACACCTGGTTCTCCTCCGCGCTGTGGCCCTTCGCCACTCTCGGGTGGCCGGAGAACACCCCCTCTCCCCTTGCGGGAGAGGGGACGGCGACGCCCGTCGCCGCTGACGCGTCGAACCCCTCTCCCAACCCTCTCCCACAAGGGGAGAGGGCTTCGCTGCTCGCCAAGCACTATCCCAACGACCTGCTGATCAGCGGCTTCGACATCCTGTTCTTCTGGGATGCCCGCATGATGATGATGGGCCAGTACAACACCGGCCGGAACCCCTGGCCCAAGCTCTACCTCCACGGCCTCGTACGCGCCGCGGACGGGCAGAAGATGTCGAAGTCCAAGGGCAATGTCGTCGACCCGCTCGGCCTGATCGACCAGTACGGCGCCGATGCGCTGCGCTTCTTCATGGCGGCGATGGAAAGCCAGGGCCGCGACATCAAGATGGATGACAAGCGGATCG
>NZ_JBLYYF010000003.1:0-34130 GCF_048550555.1 Qipengyuania sp.
CGAAACGGTTGGGGACCTTGTCTACGCAGTCTTCGACGGTAACGCGCGCCATGGGGCACTCCGATGCAAATCAAGTGATTCCGGGAAAGCGCGCCACTTAGGATCTCGGCCCGCGATAGTCAAGGATTTGCGGGGGCGGAACGGCACGCTAAGGCTGGTCGGTGATGGGCGAGAAAAATGTTCCTGACCAGCCAAGCGCCTATCGCGATCCCGCGCCGTTCACGGTCGATGCCCAGGGGCAGCGGCTGACTTTCTACCCGGCCGGGAAGGACCGTCGGGCGGCCCTGATGGAGCTGGTCCGTTCGGCCAGGAGCTCGCTCGAGGTGTGCTTCTACATCTTCGCCGAAGATACGGTGTCGACCGAGCTGCGCGACGAATTGGGCGCGGCGGCGAAACGCGGAGTCGCGGTGACGCTGATCATCGACGGTTTCGGTGCTTCCGCCTCCGACCGCTTCCTGCAGCCACTGGTGGAGGCAGGGGCGCGTTGCTACCGTTTCAGCCCGCGGATCGGGCTGCGCTATCTCATCCGCAATCACCAGAAGATGGTCATCGCCGATGGAGCCCGGGCATTGTTCGGCGGGTTCAACATCGAGGACGGCTATTTCGCGCCGCCCGAGGACAACGGGTGGAACGACCTCGCGATCGCGCTCGAAGGCGCGGCCGTCGCGGGGCTCAGCGACTGGTTCGCGCTGCTGGTTGAGTGGACGCGCGACGGGCGCAGCCATTTCCGCGCGATTCGCCGGGCGGCCGCCACCTGGGATTGGCGCAGCGAGGACGGCAAGGTTCGCTGGCTGGTGGGCGGACCTACCAGAGGGCTATCCGGCTGGGCGCGCTGCGTCACACGCGATCTCGTCGAGGGAGAGAAGCTCGACATCTTCATGGCCTATTTCTCGCCACCCTATCCGCTGCTGCGGCGGATCGCGCGGGTCGCGCGCAAGGGCCACACGCGGTTGCTGATGGCGGCCAAGAGCGACAATGGCGCGACGCTGGGCGCGACCCGCTCGCTCTATCGGTACCTTCTAAAGCGCGGCGCGAAGGTCTGGGAATTCAGCCCGTGCAAGCTGCACACCAAGCTGCTCGTGCTCGACGATGCGGTCTACATGGGCAGCGCCAATTTCGACATGCGCAGCCTCTACCTCAATCTCGAGATCATGCTCCGGATCGAGGATGCGGCGCTGGCCGAACGGATGCGCGAATTCGTCAGCCAGCACATCGCTGCGTCGGAAGCCATCACTCCCGAGGTTCACGCCAGCAGACGGACATGGTTCAACCGGATCCGCTGGGCGGCGGGCTGGGTGCTGGTGTCGGTGCTCGACTATACCGTCACGCGGCGGCTCAACCTCGGGATCTGACCTACTCGTAATCGTCGTCGTAATGCCGCACGTCGGGGCTCGAGAACTTGGTGAACTCGCTATGGAACAGCAGCGGGACGTTGCCGGTCGAACCGTGGCGCTGCTTGGCGACGATCAGCGTGGCCTTGTTGACCAGTTCGAGATGGCGCGCTTCCCATTCGGCATATTTCATCCGCACCTCTTCCGAACTCGTCTCGTCGGGCGTGTCGGGCTTCAGCGCATTGTGGTAATATTCGGCGCGGAAGATGAACCACACCATATCGGCATCCTGCTCGATCGAACCCGACTCGCGCAAGTCGGACAGTTGCGGGCGCTTGTCCTCGCGCTGCTCGACCTGGCGGCTGAGCTGCGACAGCGCGATCACGGGGACGTGGAGTTCCTTGGCGAGCGTCTTCAATCCGCGGCTGATCTCCGAAATCTCGTTGACGCGGTTGTCGCTCGCGCGGCCCGAACCCTGGAGCAGCTGGAGGTAGTCGACGATGACCAGGCCGATATCGTGCCGTCGCTTGAGCCGCCGGGCGCGCGTGCGCAGCGCGCCGATGGTCAGCGCCGGGGTGTCGTCGATATAGAGCGGCAGGTCGGTCAGTTCCTGGCTGGCGAAGGACAGCCGCTGGAATTCCTCGCGGCTCAGCTTGCCCGAGCGCAGTTTCTCGCTCGAGATCTCGGCCTGCTCGGCGAGGATACGCGTCGCCAGCTGGTCGGCGCTCATTTCGAGGCTGAAGAAGGCGACGCCCGCGCCGGGCGACTTCTCGGGCTCGATGCCTGCCTTGAGATCGTCCATCAGCCGCCGTGCGGCGTTGAAGGCGATATTGGTGGCGAGCGAGGTCTTGCCCATCGCCGGGCGCCCGGCGAGGATCACGAGGTCCGAATTGTGCAGGCCCGAGGTCTTGTCGTTGATCGTGTCGAGCCCGGTGGTCTTGCCCGAAAAGCGCCCGCCCGAATTCATCGCCGCCTGGACCACCTCGAGCGCGCCGAAGGCCGCCTTTCGGAATGTCTGCGCTTCATTGCCCGTGCTCGCGCCTTCGGCGACGCGGTAGAGATCGGCCTCGGCCTGCTCGATCTTGCGCAGTGGCTCGACCTCGTCCGAAGTGTCGAGTGCGCCCTCGACGAGGTTGCGGCCGACGCTGACCAGTTCGCGCAGCAGCGCGAGGTCGTAGATCTGGTCGGCCAGTTCGCGCGGGTGGAGCAGGCCCTGGCCGTCGGCGGTGAGCTGCGCGAGATAGGTCGTCCCGCCGAGCTGCTTGAGCGCCTCGTCGCTTTCGAAATAGGGCTTGAGCGTGACGGGAGTCGCCACCGAATTGCGTTCGAGCAGCTTGAGCACGCGCTCGTAAATGCGCTGGTGCACCGGCTCGTGGAAATGCTCCGGCATCAGCGGGGTGGTCAGTTCCTCGATCACCCGGTTGTCGATCAGCACCGCGCCGATGAAGGCCGCCTCCGCCTCGAGGTTCGCGGGCAGCACCGTGCCCTTCGTCGGCTTGGAGTCGGTCGAATCATGGGCGGGGAAGAGGAGATCGGTGTCGGCCATCGGCCCACCATGCGGAATGCGGAGTCCCCTGTGAAGGTCTACCGGAAGCAAGCTCGCGGACAGGTCTGTGGACTTCGCTGGAAATTTTTTCACGTGAGGCCGCGGAGAACAAATTCCCGATCGACCTTGCCCCGTCTGCTCGCAGTTGCGAAAGCAGGGCGCAGGCATGACCGATTCCGCATCCTCCCCGGCCGATCACCGCATCGCGCATATCGAGCTCGACGAGGAGACGATCATTTGGCGCAACGCCGATATCGAGCAGGAGCGCAAGATCGCGATCTTCGACCTGATCGAGGAGAACCGCTTCAAGCCGCTGCGCGCGGTCGAACGCGGGGCGAACGGGCCCTACCGCCTGAAACTCGCCGTGCGCGACGGGCGGCTGCTGATGAGCATCGCCGACGAAGAAGAGCAGCTGCTCGAGGAACTCCTGCTCGGCCTCGCCCGCTTCCGTCGCCCGATCCGCGAATATTTCGCCATTTGCGACAGCTATTACCAAGCCATCCGCAAGGCGACGCCGATGGAAATCGAGACCATCGACATGGCCCGTCGCGGCATCCACAATCGCGCCGCCGAACTGCTGATCGAGCGGCTCGAGGGCAAGGTCGAAACCGATTTCGCCACCGCGCGGCGCCTGTTCACGCTGATCTGCGTGCTCCATATCAAGGGCTGAGGGGAAGAGGGCATGGCCAGGCGAGCGCGCAGACGGCGCAAGTTCCGCTTTCCGCAGATCCTGTCGCGCGCGGGCAAGACCGCGCTGTTCCTGGTGGCGCTCGTCGCCATCGGCGCGGGCTATGCCTGGTACGAGGGGCGCGACTGGCGGCCCGACGAGCAGGTCTGGCCCGACCAGGGTGCGCTGGTCAGCGCCGCCGACGGGGCGGTCGACTTCGGCACGATCGCCGGGCTGGGCGCGAAGTTCGTCTATCTCGAAGCGAGCGACGGGGCGGGTCGCAAGGACCGCGGCTTCGCCCAGAACCTCGCCCGTGCGCGTGATGCGGGGCTCGAAGTGGGGGCCGCGCACCGCTTCGATCCCTGCGCGGTGGCCGACGGGCAATCGGCCAATTTCGTCACCATGGTCCCGCGCGAGAGCGACCTGCTGCCGCCCGCGATCCTGCTGGAAAACACTGCCGCCGATTGCCCCGCGCGGGTCTCGGACGCGGCGGTGCAGAGCGAGCTGACCACGCTGGTCAACCAGATCGAGGCGCATACGGGCAAGCCGGTGATCCTGGCCCCGACCGAGGAATTCGAGGATGCCTATGCCCCCTCGCGCCGGTTCGAGCGGCAATTGTGGCTGACGCGCAGCTGGTTCGAACCCGATTACGCCACGCGACCCTGGCTGATGTGGACCGCCAATCGCTGGTACCGGACCGAAGCGGCGCAGACGCCGCTGCGCTGGGTCGTGGTACGGCCCTGAGGATGATACGATGACCGACGAAGAGCTGATCGCCGCCGCCCGTGAGGCGGCGCGCAATTCCTATTCCCCCTATTCCGGTTTCGCCGTCGGCGCGGCGCTGCTCTTTGTCGACGGCAGCGTGGTGACAGGCACCAATATCGAGAATGCCAGCTACGGCCTCGCGCTCTGCGCCGAAACGGTGGCAGTATCCAAGGCGATGGCCGACGGCGTGCGCGGCGGGCTGGTGGCGGTCGCGGTGACCGGGCCGGGGACCGAGCCGATCACCCCCTGCGGGCGCTGCCGACAGGTGCTCAACGAACTCGCGCAGCTCGGTGGGAACGACCCCGATATCCTCTGCGTCGGCCCCGATGCGGTGACCAGGCTGCAGCTATCGGACCTGCTGCCGCACGCCTTCGGCCCCGCCAGCCTCGCATGATCGGTCGCCGCGCCGCGCTGGGCCTGATCGGGGGCGCGGCCGGTGCAACCCTGCTGCCGGGGAGCCTCGCGGCGAAACCGGCGCGCAGGCCCCAGCGCCTGCGTCAGGGCGACACCGTCGGCCTCGTCGCTCCGGCGAGCGCGGTCACCCTGCCCGATCAACTCGATCGTGCAGTGCACTGGATCACCGGAATGGGGCTGGTGCCGAAGCTCGGCGCGCATGTGACCGAGCGCGACGGCTATCTCGCGGGGACCGATGCCGCGCGCGCGGCAGATGTCGACGCGATGTTCGTCGATCCAGAAGTGCGCGCGATCTTCGCAATACGCGGCGGCTGGGGCGGGGCGCGTATCCTGCCGCTGCTGGATTGGGACGCGATCGCCGCCCATCCGAAGCTGCTGATCGGCTATAGCGACAACACCGCGCTGCACTGCGCCATCGCCGCCCGCGCGGGCTTTCCGACGCTCCATGCGCCCAATGCCGCGAGCCGGTGGGAGCGGGCCAGCTGGGAAAGCCTGTGGCGCATCGCCTTCGCCGGGGCCACGCCGGTGCTCGGCGGCGAAACGGTCGAGGCGGCGGTGGGGCGTCCGGCGCGCGCACTGGTGCCGGGTACGGCGCGGGGACCTCTGCTCGGCGGCAATCTCACCATACTCTCGACGCTGATGGGCACCGGCTGGCTGCCCGATCTCGCCGGCGCGATCCTGCTGCTCGAGGATATCAACGAAGAGCCCTATCGCATCGACCGCATGCTCCAGCACTTGCGGCTTGCGGGCGTGTTCGACCGTGTGGCGGGCGTGGTCTTCGGCCAATGCACCCGCTGCGACCTGCCCGACCCCGACTACGAGGGTTTCACGCTCGACGAGGTTCTCCACCGCCACTTCGCAGACTTGCAAGTCCCGGTCGTCGTCGGCTTCGATGCCGGCCACGTGACCGACCAGCTGTGCCTCCCCGTCGGGGTAAGGGTCGAACTCGACGCTGCCGCGCGTACCCTGCGCATGCTCGAACCTGCGGTCGCCTGAACCCGCGACTTCGGGTGCCGGCGCTGTCCTGCACACCATTCCAGATCGCCATCGGCAGCAAAAAGGGGTCGGGCACGACAAGCACCGCCCGACCCCTGACAATCTCGCGCCTGACGCGCCGTCCTGGATCAGCCCTGGCGCGTATCCAGCCATTCGAGCAGGCTCGCGAGGCAGTCGCGCGCGAGCATCTTGCTGCGCTCTGGGCTCCAGCCCTGCTCGGGCTCCGGGTTTGCCTTGTTGTCCTTGTAGGGCATCTCGAGCGTCATGGCGATCGCGCCGAAGCGTTCGGCGACCTGATTGGTGCTCATGCTGAGATTGGCCTTGCCCGGCGCGGCCTTGGTATAGCCCTGCTCGGTCTGGAAGTCGGGCGTGCGGCGATCGAGGATCGACTCATAGAGGTAATAGCCCTCGCCCTGTTGGTCGGTCCAGCCGGGGATGCCCTCGAACCCGGCGAGGAAGGCGACCGGGATCGCCTCGTCGCCATGCACGTCCATCGCGAAATCGACGCCGGTCTTGTCCATGTGGTTGCGGATCGCGAGGACTTCGGGCGACTTCTCGGCGGTGGGCTCTGCCCATTCGCGGTTGAGGTTGGCGCCCGCGGCGTTGACGCGCAGATTGCCGCGCTTCGAACCGTCGGGATTGCAATTGGGCACGAGGTGCAGGCGGCAGCGCTTGCGCAGTTCACGGCCGACGCTGTCGGACGGATCGGTGAGCACTTCGAGCGCGCCTTCCATCCACCACTCGGCTTGTGTCTCGCCCGGATGCTGGCGGGCATAGAACCAGACGTTGAACGGACCATCGCCCATTTCGAGGCAGTCGATCGGCTGTCCGTCGAGCGTGGTGCCGAGATGGACGTAGTCGACGCCTTCGGACGAAGCCGCCTCGGCGACAAGGTCGTGGTGCCGCTCCATCGAATAGGGCGCGAAATAGGCGAACCACGCGACATCGCTTGCGGGCGTGTAGCGGATCGTCAGCGTCCCGCCGTCGGCGTCCTTGTCGTAGGTTGAGGGAGCGCGGCCCCAATAGTCGCGATCCTCGGATACGCAGGCATCGTAATCGGGCCAGCCGCCCGGATAGGCACTTTCTTCGAGTCCGGTGATGTTGAGCACCAGTTCGCGGCCCGCCGCGCCTGCAACGCGGAAATGGAACCACTGCTTGAAATCGCTGTTCGTGTCCTTCGGGATCGCCAGCCTTGCGCTGGCGCCGTCCACCGACAGCACGTCTATATTGCCGCTGTCGAAGGCGGAATCGATCCGGATATCGCTCACTCGGTAACCTCTACTTCTATTGTTTCGCCATTGTTGCCGGGAAACTCCCGGAACAGCGCGGAGGCGACCGTCTGGGCGTTCGCCTGCCCGCGTGCAAGGGGGGAATTCTCGGGCGGCTGGAAATCGGCGCGGCCTTCCCACAGGCTCTCGCCGCTGGCCTTGTCGCGAATGGTAACCGCCAGTTCGGTGCCCAGTCGGTCCTTCTCGCCACCGCCGAGATTGATGCCGATCCCGACACCCACGCCCGAGCCGTAGCTGCCGGTCGAACCGCCGACACCCACGCTGACCGGGCTTCGCCGCCCGCCCGACCCGATGACGTAGTTCTGCACCGCGACCTGCGCGATCTGGCCGGCGCCCGCGCGCTCGCTTTCGGCATAGCCGAGGCGGCGCAGTTCCTCTGCAACGGCCGCCTTGTAGGGCGCCAGCGCGAGGCCATCGGCCTGCGATCCGGGAGCGGTCTCGATGAAGATCTCACCTTTTCCCAGGAGCGCGACACGATCGGGCGCGACAAAGCGGGTGACCTCGACCGGGCCGGGGGGCGTGGCGCATCCGGCCAGCGAAAGGGCGGCGGCGAGGCTCAGGGCGAGGGCAAGGGGTTTCATGGTCTGCGATCCTTTTTGCGTCTCCGAAGGCGAAGATACCTGCCCCGACAACGCACGGGCGGGCAAATCCGCACCGGGGGCGCGGCGGGTGGGCTGTCTAGGACCTTGTCCTTACCAATACCTGTGCTAGTTCCGCCACCCATGAGCGAAGCGAACAAGGTACCGGTCCTCGTCACCGGAGGGGCTGGATATATCGGCAGCCACGCGGTTCTCGCCCTGCGCGATGCCGGATGGCCGGTGACGGTGATAGACAACCTCTCGACCGGCTTTGCCTTCGCGGTGCCCGAGGATGTCCCGCTGTACCGGGGCGATATTGCCGATGCGGACCTGCTGGAGCGAATTTTCGCCGAACACGGGATCCGCGCGATCATGCATTTCGCCGGCTCAGTCGTGGTCCCGGAATCGGTCGAGAATCCGCTTCACTATTACGACAACAACACGGGGAAGAGCCGCGCTCTGATAGCCGCGGCGGTGCGCGGCGGGGTGGAGCATTTCATCTTCAGCTCCACCGCGGCGACCTATGGCACACCCGATCGCTCGCCTGTCTCTGAAGGTGACCCGCAGCAACCGATCAATCCCTATGGCTGGTCGAAGCTGATGACGGAGCAGATGCTTGCCGATGCCAGCGCAGCGCACGGCTTCAACTATTGCGCGCTACGCTATTTCAACGTCGCCGGTGCCGACCCGCGTGCCCGTACCGGCCAGTCGACCGCCGGTGCGACGCATCTGATCAAGGTCGCCTGCGAAGCCGCGACGGGGAAGCGCGATTCGGTTGCGGTATTCGGCACCGATTACGAAACGCCCGACGGCACCGGCGTGCGTGATTACATCCATGTGAGCGACCTCGCGAATGCGCATCTGCTGGCACTCGAGGCGCTGATCGAAAGGCCCGATCGCTCGCTGACCATGAACTGCGGCTACGGGACGGGTTTCTCGGTGCTCGAAGTGCTCGACGCGGTCGATCGGGTGACCAACCAAACGATTGTCCGGCGGCTGGAGCCGCGCCGAGCCGGCGATCCGGGAGAGCTGGTGTCGGACCCCTCGCGGATTCGCGAAACGCTGCCCTGGCAGCCGAAATATGCCGACCTCGACCAGATCATTGCGCATGCACTGCAGTGGGAGCGCAGGTTGTCCGAATTACAGGAAAAGTGACCTGCGCGGCATTGGTCGCGCGAAAGCGTCGCTTGGTCGTTCCCCATTGCCGCTCGACTCGCGCCTCGGCTAAGGGGCGCGCTGGCCTATGACCTTACCCCGTTTTCCCGATGGCACGCTCGACCGCGACCGGCATCTCTATGTCGTGCGGGTCTATTACGAAGATACCGACCTGTCGGGCATCACCTATCACGCCAACTACCTGCGCTGGTTCGAGCGTGCGCGCAGCGACCTGTTGCGCCAGCTCGAGATCGACCAGCGTGCCGCGATCGAGGCGGACGAGGGCGCCTATGCCGTATCCGAGATCAATCTGAAGTACCTGCGCCCGGCCAAGCTCGACGACGACGTGCTCATCGAAACGCGTTGCACCGAGCTCAAGGCCGCCTCCTGCCGCATGCACCAGCTTGCGTTCAGACTGGCGGGTGGAGAGCGCGAATTGCTGGCCGAGGCACATTTGCGCGTCGGCTTCGTTTCACCCGAAGGCCGGCCCAAGCGCCAGCCCGAAGAATGGCGCGCGGCCTTCGCGCGTTTTGCCGAGCAAGGGGACCAATGAGCTCGCTTCTACTTCTCAGCGCCGCGGCACCGACCCGGCTCGATCCGATCCGCCTGTTCCTCGACGCCGACATCGTCGTCCAGCTGGTCATGGCCGGACTTCTGCTCGCCAGCGTCTGGGTATGGATGATCATCGTCAGCTTCAGCATCCGCATGCGCACGCTGCGCAGCCGGACGATCGATTATGAGAACGAGTTCTGGCAGGCCGAGAGCTTCGATCGCTTCACCTCCGAACGCGGCAACAAGGACATCCCGGCCGCGCGCGTGGCGCAGGCGGCGGTGTCCGAATACCGCCGCTCGGCCAAGGGAGCCGTGCGCGATCCCGAGGCACTGCGCGGGCGCATCGCGCTGGCGATGGACAGCCAGATCGCGCTCGAGGCGGACGATATCGCCGAGCGGCTCAACTTCCTCGCGACGGTGGGCGCAGTTGCACCATTTGTGGGCCTGTTCGGGACCGTCTGGGGGATCATGAACAGCTTCTTCCAGATCGGTGCGCAGGAAAGTTCGTCGCTCGCGGTGGTCGCGCCGGGCATTTCCGAAGCGCTCTTCGCGACCGCGATCGGCCTGTTCGCCGCGATCCCCGCGGTGATCGCCTACAACCGCTTCGGCCACCGGGTCGATCGCTACGAGGCGCGCCTCCAGCGCTTCGCCGACCGGCTCAATTCGACCTTCAGCCGCCAGCTGGAAACGCGCTGATGTTCGCTGCGACCTTGCCAGCCCGCACCCCCTCCCGGCCACCCATTGCAGGGTATTCTATGGGTGGCCGGGAGGGGGTGCGGGCAGGTGCCGCCACCCTCCTGAAGGGAGAAAAGTAATGGCGATGGGTCTGGCCTCAGGCGGAGGGCGCCGACGCCGTGGGCGCGGCGGGCGACGCAAGCCGATGGCCGATATCAACGTCACGCCCATGGTCGACGTCATGCTGGTGCTGCTGATCATCTTCATGGTGACCGCGCCGCTGCTGACTGCGGGTGTGCCGATCGACCTGCCCGACAGCCGCGCGGCGCAGCTGCCCAACAACCCGCAGCAGGTCACCATCAGCATCGATCAGGCGGGCTATGTCTATATCGACGATGTCCAGGTCGCCGTCGGCGGATTGCCGGAGGCGCTCGAAAGCCTGCCGCGGAATGGTGACGAGGGCCCCGACATCACGCTGCGTGCGGACAAGGCGCTCGACTATGGCCGAGTGATGGCGGTGATGGGCGAGCTCAACCGCGCGGGACTCAACCGCATTTCGCTGATTACCAACAGCGCGGTGCCCGCATCGGTCAACAACCGTTCATCGGACGAGGAATAGCCGGCACTCATGGAGAGGACAGGGATCAGGCACGAGGAGCGGACCGGACTGGTCGTCGCGGTCGTGCTGCATCTTGCGCTGCTCGCCCTGCTGGTGGCGCAGGGGCTGTTCCCCGCGTCCGTGATCGAGCCGCCGCAGCGCATGACGGTGAGCCTCGCCGAAGACGTCGGCCTCGCGGCCACGGCACCCGATCCGGTCGCCGAAAGCCGCGCCTCGACCGCGCCGACGATGGAGCCAAATCCGGCCCCGGCGCCCGCACAGGACCAACCGGTCCAGCCGCAGGTAGAACGCCCTGTGGCACCGCGTGTCCAATCGCCGGTGCCGCCGCCCATGGCCGCGCCTGACCCGCGCCCGCGTCGCCGCCCAGACCCGCCGCGCACGCAGACCCAGCCCAAGAGCAGCCAGCGCAGTGGCGGTTCGCGCCTCGGCGACAATTTCCTCGAAGGTGCGGGGTCGAGCACGAACACGAGCGAGACGCGCGTCCCAGCTTCGCAGATCGGAGCCAGCGCCAAAGCGTCGCTGGTGCAGGCGATCGCGCGCAAGATCAAACCGCACTGGGAGCCGCCCAATGGCCCTGAGGTCGAAAAGATCACGACTTTCCTTCGGTTTCGCCTCAATGCCGATGGCAGTCTTGCCGGAAGGCCGGAAATGATCCGCCAGACCGGCGTCAACGATACCAACCGTGCGCAAGCGAGCCGACATGCCGAACAGGCTATTCGTGCCGTCCAGCTAGCCGCACCATTCGACGATCTTCCTGCGGAATACTACGAAGCGTGGAAGCTCGTCGGACCCTTTAGTTTCGACTGGAGACTGGCCCAATGAAATATGTGATCTTCGCCTCTCTCACGCTGCTTGCAGCCCCTCTGGCCGCGCAGAACCAGGATCTCGGGCAGCCCCTTCCCGAGGGCGGCGAGGTCGAGACGATCGAGGAGGGCGAAGGGCTCTCCGGCTCGGTCAGCTTCGAAGGCAATCTCGACGATCTCGGTATCGCCATCCCGGGCTTCGCGACCGATCGCGACGTAGCGACGCCCGCCAATTCCTCGGGCACTGCAGCGCTGGGCAAGGAACTCGCGCGGGTCATCACCTCCGACCTGCGCAACAACGGCCTGTTCAAGCCGACCGGTCCCGATGCGCTGCCGCAGCCGGGCTTCGCCGAGATCACCGCGCCCAGCTGGTCGACCTGGTCCAATCGCGGCGCCGAAATGCTCGTCCACGGCTATGTACGCGGGCGTTCCGACAGCAAGCTGACGGTCGGCTGCTACCTCTACGACATGGCGCTGCAGCAGGAACTGGTGCGCGAGGGCTGGGTGGTCCAGCCCGCCGACTGGCGCCGCGCGGCGCATAAATGCGCCGACCTCATCTACTCTCGCCTGACCGGCGAAAGCCCGTTCTTCGACAGCCGGATCGCCTATATCGCCGAGACCGGGACGAAGGATAACCGGACCAAGCGGCTCGCGATCATGGACAGCGACGGGGCCAACCACCGCTTCATCACCACCGGCCGCTCGACCGCGCTGACGCCGCGCTATTCGCCCGATTACAAGAAGCTGTCCTATCTCAGCTATGTCGACGGCAATCCCCGCATCTACGTCTACGACATCGGTACCGGCCGCCAGACGCTGGTGACGCAGAGCGCCAACCCGACCTTCGCGCCGCGCTGGAGCCCCGACGGGCGCTGGTTGCTCTATTCGATGGCGGTCAACGGCAATACCGACATCTATCGCGTTTCGGCCAGCGGCGGCGAGCCGATCCGGCTGACCGATACGCCGGGGATCGACATCGGCGGATCCTATTCGCCCGATGGCAGCAAGATCGTCTTCGAGAGCGACCGTTCGGGCGCGCAGCAATGCTACGTGATGGACGCCAATGGATCGAACCAGCGCCGGATCAGCTTCGGCGGAGCGCGCTGCGCGACGCCCGAATGGAGCCCGCGCGGCGATCAGATTGCCTTCACCAATGCGAGTTCGTTCAACATTTCGGTGATGTCGCCCTCGGGTGGCAATGTCCGCGTGCTGACCAACGGCTGGCAGGACGAGGCACCGACCTGGGCGCCCAACGGGCGGATCATCCAGTTCTTCCGCACCGAGCGCAACAGCGGGAAGACGGGGCTCTACCAGGTAGACCTGACCGGCGAGAATCTGCGCAAGCTGCCGACGCCGGTCGATGCTTCGGACCCTGCCTGGGGACCGATCCTGCCCTAGCTGCATTGGAACAAGATAGAGACGAATTCGGGGGGCAAAACCGACTTCACCACGCTGTTTGAAAGGGGACAGCCTATGAATACCCGTATTGCTACCGGTCTGATGCTGGCATCGACCATCGCGCTTGCTGCTTGTTCGAAGAAGGCGCCGGAAGAGCTGCCGCCGCCGCCGACCGAAACGGCGACGCCCACGCCCACCGCACCGACCGGTCCTACGGTCGGCTCGCAGGCGCATTTCGTCAATGCCGTCGGGCAGGAGAACACGGTCGTCTATTTCGACACCGACCGGTTCAACATCGATGCGGAAGACCAGACCAAGCTGCAGCGCCAGGCGCAGTATTTCAGCCAGTACCAGCAGGTCAATTTCACCATCGAAGGCCATGCCGACGAGCGCGGCACCCGCGAATACAACCTCGCGCTGGGCGAGCGCCGGGCCAATTCGGCGAAGAACTATCTCGTCTCGATCGGGATTCCGGCGAACCGCATCCGCACGGTGAGCTATGGCAAGGAGCGTCCGGTGGCGCTCGGCTCGAACGAAGCGGCCTGGGCGCAGAACCGCCGCGCGGCGACGATCACGATCAACTGATCGCGCCAGCCGCGAGGCCGAAAACGAAAAGGGCTCCCCGACCGGGGAGCCCTTATTCGTCAGGAAGACCCTCGGTCCTCGTCTAGCGAAGCGCGTTGAGCTCCACCAACGGGGCTGCGCCGGCCGCCAGTTCGCGCTGGTCGTTCGAAACTCCCCCGAAGCCGGCGGTCAGGGCGAAGACGGCCATCGACAGGACGGCGGCGGTGGCGGAAAGGGTCAGTTGCTTGCTCATGGTCTCTCTCTTGCGCGAGGCTGCTAGCATGTAGATATTAAATCTTCGTTGCAATGCAACATTGCAGATTGAAACTGGTTCCCACATGCTTGCACCTTTCGCGAGTCCGCCTAGATTGACCGCCATGCTCAGCCGACAGACGACATTCTCCCGCCGTGGCTAAGGCGCGGCGCTCCAACGACTGGGGCTTTCCGCGCTGGCGCGGCTATGGCTCCTCGCGCGAGGCGACGACGGTGCGACTGTGCGACCGGCACGGCTGCGAGGAGCCGGGGGACTGTCCCGCCCCCAAGGCGCCCAACAGTCCCGAAAGGTGGATGTTCTGCCAAAAGCACGCTGCCGAATATAATCAGAAGTGGGACTATTTCGAAGGGCTCGACAAGGCCGAGAAGGAAGCTCGCGCCAAGGCCGAGCGGAGCGAGAATGCCGGCTATGCCGAAGCCCAGCATTACGGCTGGAGCGGGAGCGGCGACGGCTCTCGCAGCGCCGACGAGATGCGAGCGCTCGACGTGCTGGATCTCGAAGCCGATGCCGACTTCCCGGCGGTCAAGAAGGCCTGGCGCGACAAGGCCAAGACGGTCCATCCAGACGTAAAGCCCGGCGATAAGGAAGCCGCGGCCGAGTTTCAGAAGCTCCAGCTCGCCTACGAGGTCCTGAAGGCCGCCGAAGAGCGGCGCGAGTGGAAAGGCTAGGCAGCCAGTCTATTTCGGCCTGGTGTCGATCCCCGGATTGGGATTGTCGTTCCACCACGGAACATCGGTGAAGGGGCGCACGTCCACCTCGTGCGACCAGCAGTTGCGCGGCTGGTGCGCGAGGTGCCAATAGGTCTCGGCGAGCGCGGCGGGATCGACCACGCCGTCTTCTCCCTTGGCCGCCTTGTAGGCCTCGAACCGGTCGCCGAGCAGCTTCCCCAGCGTGTCGGGCGCATCGACCGAACCGTCGACCACAACATGCGCGACATGCACCCCCTGCGGTGCGAATTCGGCGTTGAGCGTCTGGCACAGCATGCGGCGCGCGCCCATGGCTGCAGCGTGGCTGTGCTGCCCGGCATTGCCGCGCACGGCGGCGGTCGCCGAGGTCACAAGGATCGTTCCGGAGCCGCGCGCCACCATGTGCGGGGTGAGCGCGTGCGCGAGACGGAACAGGCCGAAGCACCCGAGCCTCCAGCCGAGCTCGAAGGTGCGGTGCGGCGTGTCGGCAAGCGTCCGGTTCCCGATCTGCGCGCCGAGGTTGTAGAGCACGGTGTCGATCGCGCCGATGTCGCGCTCGACCCGCTCGACCAGCTCTTCGATCGTGCCGTCCGCGGCGGCATCGAGCAAAGTGCCCGAAGCCTTGCCGCCGGCCGCGTCGATCGCATCGACAAGCTTGGCGAGGCCGGCTTCGTCGGAGCGCCGGGCCAGCACGGCATGGTATCCGCGCTGGGCAAACCGCATCGCGGCATGGCCGCCGATCCCCGCGCCGGCCCCGATCACGAGGAACACCCTTTCCGCCATGCCTGCCTCCCTAGATGCGGGCGAGGATAGCCTGCGCGAGGCGTTCTCCCAAGTGCGGACCCTGTTCGGGATAGAGATAGGGCTCGATCAGTTCGGCTTCCATCACCGCCAGCTCGCCCGATGGCAGCCGCGCCATGTCGACGCGGGCGTACAGCAGGTCGGCGAAGGGCAATGCCGCGATCACGGCCTCGGCGGTCGTGAGGTCGTGCGGTTCGGGCGCGTAGTCGCATTCGTAGCCGCCATAGAGCGACTGGATGCGATAGTCGCCGGCGCCCGCACGCTTGAGCACGCCGTGGCTGAAATGGCCGTCGACGAAGACGAAGGTGTATTCGCCTTCCGCGACCACGCTCGGCAGGAAGGGCTGGACCATGCAGGCGCGCCCCATGCTCCAGCCGTCCTCGGGCAGGGCATCGCGTGCGAAGCTGTGCTGGCCGAGGCCGCCCGCGCCGACCTGCCGCTTCACGACCACGCGGCCGGTGTCGAAATGGTCCATCGCCGCCTCCACGCCGGCCCGGTCGATGTCGTCGGGCCAGAGCGTCGGCACGATGGCGGCCCCGCGCTCGGCGAGTTGTGCGAGATAGCGCTTGTTGGCATTCCAGCGGACCACCTCGGGCGGGTTGCACACCGCGATCCCTTGGGCGGCCAGTGCGTCCAGCCTGTCGAGGAATTCTTCGGGATGGTCCTGATAGTCCCAAGCCGTGCCGAGCAGCACCAGGCTCAGCCCTTCGAAGTCCTCGAGCGGGGCGCGCCATTCGATCTCGACCAGTTCCAGCCCCACCGCGGCGAAGGCTGGCCGCAGCGCGGCGACCTCGATGTCATGCTCGAACGCGTCCCCCCGGCGAGGACCCTCGCCGGGGAGCGTGTCGGCACAGGCGAGGAAGCCGATCCGGCTCAGACCGCCTCCAGCGCCTGTTCGAAGTCGGCGATGAGGTCGTCCGGGTCCTCGATGCCGATCGAGATGCGGATGAGATTGTCGCCGATCCCCAGCGCCGTCTTGCGCTCGTCGGGCACCGAGAGGTGCGTCATCGAGGCGGGGTGGCTCGCCAGCGTCTCGGTCCCGCCGAGGCTCACCGCGAGCTTGGCGATATTGAGGCTGTCGAGGAAGCGGAAGCACTCGGCCTCGCCGCCCTTCAGCAGCAGCGAGAAGGTGCTGCCCGCGCCCTTGCAGTGGCGATCATAGATGTCCTGCTGGCGCGCATCCTTGATCATGCCGAGATAGCCGAGGCCTTCGACCTTGGGATGCCGGGCAAGGAATTCGCACACCTTGGCGGCATTCTCGCCCGCGCGGCTCATGCGCAATTCGACCGTCTCGAGGCTGCGCAGCAGCATCCAGGCGGTGTTCGGGTCGCAGATCCCGCCCATGGTGTTGCGCAGCATGCGCACCGGATCCATCCACTTCTTCGCGCCGGCGATGCTGCCCGCGACGAGGTCCGAATGGCCCCCGACATATTTGGTCAGCGAATAGCAGACGATATCCGCGCCCTGGTCGAGCGGGCGCTGCCACAGCGGGCCGAGGAAGGTGTTGTCGATCGCGACCGGGCATTCGAGGCCGGCATCGTCGACGGCGCCGCGCACCGCCTCGACATCGACCAGCGCATTGGTCGGATTTCCCGGGCTTTCGAGATAGACCATGGCGACCTTGCCGCCCTGCTCGTCGGCCTTGGCCCGGGCCGTGGCCAGCACCGCGTCGATTTCCTCGCGCGTCGCGCCTGCGGGGAAGTCGACATAGCTGACGCCCCACCGCGACATCCACTTGGCGACGAAGCCTTCGGTCGCGGCGTAGAGCGGCCCCGAATGGACGATGACGTCGCCCCGCTCGGCATAGGTCAGCAGGAGCACGCAGATCGCCGTCATGCCGCTCGAGAAGCTCAGCGCATCCTCGGCCCCGTCCCAGATGGCGAGGCGGTCTTCGAGGATTTCCTGATTGGGCGCGTTGAAGCGCGAATAGACGAGGCCGTCGGCCCCGCCCGGGCGCTTGCCGGTGATGCCCTCGAAGTGGCGCTTGCCATCGGCGGCGCTGGGGAAGGCGAAGGTCGAGGTGAGGAAGATCGGCGGTTTGAGGCTGCCTTCGGACAGCACGGGGTCGTAGCCGTGGCCCATCATCAGCGTGCTGGGCTTCAGTTCGCGGCCCGCGATCTTGGTGACTTCCTGCTTGGGAGCCATGCGGGGCGAGGTGGGGTCGATTTCGTGATCGCTCATGGGGCGAGCATCCTTCCTGAATCACGCTCCCAGGAAGGCGGGAGCCGGGTGGGCTGACCGGGGCGCCCGTTCCTAACCTCCGCAGGAACGCCTCTCCGCCGACAGCCCTTACGATTGCGCTCCATATGGCGGAGCGGTGTTGGTTTCAACTGCGACGAAGCCTGGACATGGACCGCATGGACCACGGTCCTGGACGCAAAAACCTGTGAGCATGGGCAGTGCCGGGAAAGCTGGCGTGGAAGGGGTGAGCGCGTGACCATCGCGCCCGTTTACAGCTTGCCGGCGCTGTAGGGAAATCAGCCGCCGATCAGCGCGTGCATTCCCCAGACCACGGCGACGATCATCGCGATGCCGAACAGATCGAGCAAGATGCCCGCCTTGACCATCCGTTCGATGCGGATGCGACCCGTCGCCCAGGCGATGGCGTTGGGGCCGGTCCCGGCGGGCAGCATGAAGCCCCAACTCGCCGCCAGCGCGGCGGGCATGGCGAGCAGCACGGGGTCCACGCCGAGCGCGACCGTCAGGCTCGCGACGACCGGGATGATCCCGCTGGCAGTCGCGACATTGCTGGCGAATTCGGTGATCAGCACCACCATGGCGACGACCGCGAGGGCAACGAACACCAGCGGCCAGGCCTCGAGCGGCAGCAGCGCCTGGCCGAGCCAGTCGGCCAGCCCGCTCGCGCTCATTCCGGCGGCGAGGGCGAGGCCCCCGCCGAACATCATGATGACGCCCCAGGGTGCGCGATTGGCCTCTTCCCAGGTGAGCAAGGGTCGTCCGGTACCGTCGGGCAACAGGAACAGGGTCAGCCCCATCAGCACCGCGATGGTGCCGTCGGTCAGCGACCCCTCGGGCAGGTAGGGTGCGATCCACATCTGCCCCATCCACAGCAGGAAAGTGACGGCCACCACCGGCACCAGACGCCTTTCGGCGCTGGTCCAGGCATCGTGGGTGTCGATCGCAGTGCGCGCTGCCTCGGTATCGAAGGCGTGCGCGCGGACGTTCTGCACCCATCCGACCAGCAGCGCGGCTAGCGGCACGCCGATGATCACCACGGGGAAACCATAGAGCGCCCATTGCGCGAAAGTGATCCGCATCCCGGTCAGCGTGTCGACCAGCCCCACGGCGATGGCGTTGGTAGGCGATCCGACCAGCGTCCCCAGCCCGCCGATGCTGGCGGCGAAGGCGATCCCGATCGGCAGCGCGCCTGCAAGTCCCTCGGTATCGCCGTCCTCCGATCCGCCGCCGCGCAGAACGGCCAGTGCCATGGGCATCATGATCAGCGCGGTCGAGGTGTTCGAAATCAGCATCGAGAGAATCGCCGCGGTGACCATGAAGGCCAGCAGCACGCCCGTCTGCCCGCGGTGGCCGACGAGTTGGAGCAGGGCGAGCGCGAGACGGCGATGGAGCCCCGTGCGTTCGATCGCGAGCGCGATGAACGCGCCGCCGAGGATGAGGAACAGGATCGGCGAATAATAGGCGCTCGCCGTCGCCTTGGCGTCCATCACCCCGGCGAAAGGCAGCACGAGGAAGGGCATCAGCGCGGTCGCGGTCAGCGGCAGCGCTTCGGTCATCCACCAGGCCGCCATCAACATCACTAGGCCCGCGACCACGAACGCCTCGCGCGTCATTCCCGCAGGCGCGGGCAGGACAACGCTCGCCAGCAATGCGAGCGCACCCACGATCAGTCCGATAGTCTTGGCGTTCATCCCACTCTCCCGCCCGCGCTGCTAGCAAGCGGGTGGGGCGGGGGCTAGTGGGTCCAGTCGAGCTCTACGCTGTCGATGTGCCAGCGGAGCTGCTCCTGGGACGCGCCGGGAACATCGTTGACGCGCTTCAGGACGATAGGCCCTTCATAGCTGACCGGGCGTCCTTCGCTGTCCTTCGCGGTGATCGTGGCCTGGCTGGTGTAGTAGGACGAGCCCGCCGCACCCTCCATGGTTCCGCCGGGCACGGCGACGGTGATCTTGCCGAGATCGGCGAAGAGCTTGCGCCACTCCTCCTTGGGCCATTTCTCTTGGTTCGCCGCATCGAGCATGGCCCATGCCTGGTCGAATTCGCGCAGCTCGATCGCCCGTGCGAAGGCGAGGAGGACATTGCGCGCGCCCGTTTCGGTGCGCTCGATCTCGGGGTCGAGCGGGGCAGGCATGAGGTCGGGATGCCCATCGTTGCCCGCGTCCCCGCCGGTATCCAGCGGCGGGGGTGGCGAAGGCATGGGATCGCCCGGCGTTCCTTCGAGGTCCACCGTCTGGACGGCGTCTTCGGTATCGGTTTTCGATCCACAGCCCGCAAGCGCGATGCTGGCGGCGAGGGTGAGGGCCAAAGTGTTCTTCATGCAAAGAAAAACCGGGGAGCAGTGGCCTGCGTTCCCCGGTTCGTCGCTGTTGGCGGTGAGGCGGTCCGCTTACTTGGGGGCCAGCACCATGATCATCTGGCGCCCTTCGAGGCGCGGGAAGGCTTCGACCTTGGCGATTTCCTCCACATCGTCGCGGACGCGGTTGAGGAGGTCCATGCCGAGCTGTTGGTGCGCCATTTCGCGACCGCGGAACCGCAGCGTACACTTCACCTTGTCGCCATGCTCGATGAACTTGACGACGTTCTTCATCTTCACTTCGTAATCGTGAACGTCGATGTTCGGGCGCATCTTGACCTCTTTGATTTCCTGGGTCTTCTGCGTCTTGCGCGCGAGGTTCGCCTTCTTCTGCGCCTCGTAGCGATATTTGCCGACATCGAGGAACTTGCACACCGGCGGGTCCGCATTGGGGGACACTTCGACGAGGTTCAGGCCCAACTCGTTGGCCTGTTCGACAGCTTCGCGGGTGAACATAACGCCGAGGTTCTCGCCTTCGTGATCGATCACGCGGACCTTCGGCACATTGATCATGTTATCGTAGCGCGGGCCGCTCTTCACGGGCATCTGCATGCTACGCCTGGGTGGACGGGCTATGGGGCATTCTCCTTTGGTAACCGTACGATCAAAGGGCGCATGTAGGCATTGTTCCGCAGATTCGGAAGTGTGTTATGCGAATGGGGCGCAGATTTGCCCGCGACCGTTGCACCTAGGCAGCGCGATTCCACAGGGGGAACCGCGCCAGTCTGCCCTTGGCGGGCACCACCGCGTCGATCCGGTCGGCAGGTTGGAGTGCCAGCAAGATCGCCGGATCGGCCGCGTTCATGCCGCCGGTGAAGGCGCCGAAGGCGGGCAGGATCATGCGCCCGGTGGGCCTGCCGTCGGGCCCGTCGTTGGCGCTCACCACCGCGCAGGGACGACGGATCATCCGCTGCCGTACCTTCACCTGCAGGCGGGGGTGGTAGTGGCCCGAGAGTTCGGGGCGAGTCTCGCCCTTCCGCGCCTGGTGGCGCAGGACCACACCGCCGACCTCGAGTTCCTCGGCGAGCGTGCCGCCGCAGCGCGCCGCCATATCGGGATCGTGCCCGTGATCGTGATTTCCGGTGATCCACACCCAGTCGACCGCGCGGGTCAGTGCGTCGAGCATGCCCGCCGCATGCGGTTCGAGCCGCGTGGAGCCGTCCGAATCGTGGAAATTGTCGCCCAGCGTGATCACCCGCCGCGCGCCCGTCTCGCGGATCGCGTGCGCCACGCGCTCGAGCGTCTCGCGGCTGTCGTAGGGCGGGATCATCTGCCCGTGGCGCGCGAAGAAGCTCCCTTTCTCGAGGTGCAGGTCGGCCACCAGCAGCGCACGCTCGCGCGGCCAGTAGAGCGCGCGGCCCTCGGTCAGGAGCCATTCCTCGCCTGCGAACGAAAGGGGAACCATGCGCCGCTATTGCCGTAGCGAGAGGGGGATGGCAAGGCTCTTGGCATGACCGAGAGGACCCAGCACACCGACACCGCCCGCCAATGGTTCGAGAGCCTGCGCGATCGCATCTGCGCCGAATTCGAGGCGATCGAACGCGAGGCCGGTTCCGAGGCGAGCTTCCAGTACGACAGCTGGCAGCGCGAGGAGGACGGCAATCCCGATCCCGGCGGCGGCACGCGCGGGCTGATGAAGGGCACGGTGTTCGAGAAGGTCGGCGTGAACGTCTCGACCGTACGCGGCAATTTCGCGCCCGAGTTCGCCGGGTCGATCAACGGGGCGAGCGCGGACAACCCCGGCTTCACCGCCACCGGGATCAGCCTCGTCGCGCATATGGCCAACCCGCATGTGCCCGCGGTGCATATGAACACGCGGTTCCTCACCACCGGCAAGGCCTGGTTCGGCGGCGGGGCGGACCTCAATCCGCCGATCCCCTATGCCGAGGACACCGAGGAATTCCACGCGCGCTTCCGCGCCGCCTGCTCGGCGCACAACCCGACCTATTACGAACGCTTCAAGAAGTGGGCCGAAGACTATTTCTTCATTCCCCACCGCGGCGTCCATCGCGGGGTTGGGGGGATCTTCTACGATCATCTCGAATGCCCGGATGATGCGGCATTCGAGCGCAATCTCACCTTCACCAAGGACGTGGGCGAGGCCTTCCTCGACGTCTTCCCCAAGCTGGTCCGGCGGCGAATGGAGAGCGACTTCACGCCCGAGGACAAGCAGACCCAGCTCGAATGGCGTGGGCGCTATGCCGAATTCAACCTCGTTTACGACCGTGGGACGCTGTTCGGGCTCAAGACCGGTGGCAATATCGACGCCATCCTGATGAGCCTGCCACCCGAGGCGACCTGGAGCTGATCGCTCCGTCACGCATTGTCGTGCCATGAACCGCGCGTTCCGCGACCCCGTCAGGCTCATCCCGCTGTTGTTTGCGGGTGCGATTGCCATCGGGACGCTGGCCCTAATGCTGCCGTTCGCTGCGGCCAGCGGGGAGCCTGCGCCGCTGCTGACTGCGCTTTTCACGGCCACCTCGGCGGTTGCCGTGACCGGGCTCGTCACCGTCGATACCGGAACATACTGGTCCGGTTTCGGACAAGGGGCAATTCTTGTCATGTTCCAGATCGGCGGGTTCGGGATCATGGCTGCGGCGACGCTGCTGGGCATGATCGCGGGGCGAGGGTTCGGCCTGCGCGACCGGATGGCGACACAGGTCGAACGCGAGGGCCTGCGGCTTGCCTCCACCGCCTCGCTGCTCAAACTTATCCTCGCCATTACCGTCACGGTAGAGGTACTCCTCGCCGCGATCCTCGCATTCCGTTTCGCCACCAGCTGGAACATGGCCCCTCTCGGCGCCGCCTGGCACGGACTCTTCCACGCCGTCAGCGCGTTCAACAACGCAGGATTTTCCACCTTCTCCGACAGCGTCATGGGCTTCCAGAACGACGCGGTCATCCTTGTGCCGATAGCACTGGCGGTCGTCGTGTCCGCGCTTGGCTTTCCCGTCATGGAAGACTGGCGCGAGCACGGACGCGATTGGCGGCACTGGACGCTGCATTCGAAGATGACGCTGGCGGGCACGGTGCTCCTCCTCCTTGCCGGCTTCCTGGCCACTCTCGTCATGGAATGGAACAATCCCGGCACGCTGGGGCCGATGTCGGTCGGCTCCAAGCTGCTCAACGCCGGGTTCCATTCCGTGATGCCGCGCACGGCGGGCTTCAACAGCCTCGACATGGGCGCCTACCGCGAGGAAACGCTGATTGTGAATTACGTCCTCATGTTCATCGGTGGCGGCAGCGCAGGCACGGCTGGCGGTATCAAGATAACTACCTTCATGGTGCTGCTGGCCATCGTGCTGGCCGAAGTGCTGCGGCGGCGCGATGCAGGCATGTTCGGGCGCCGGTTCGGCCATGCGCTGGAACGGCAGGCCCTGACGGTAGCCTCGATCGCGCTGCTGCTGGTGCTTTGCGCGACCATGTTCATCACTTCGATGACGCGCCTGCCGCTGCAGGACGTCCTGTTCGAAACCATATCCGCCTTTGCCACGGTCGGCCTTTCCACCGGCATTACCGCGCAGCTTCCGCCTTCGGCTTTGCTGGTGTTGGTAGTCCTGATGTTCGTCGGGCGGGTCGGCACGATTACCGCTGCGACTGCACTCGCCTTGGGCGGCAGCGACCGCCCCTACCGCTACCCGGAGGAGAACCCCATTGTCGGCTGACCCCCGCAAACCCGTGATCGTCATCGGCCTCGGCCGGTTCGGAAGTGCCGTTGCCAGCACGCTGGAACGCATGGGGCACGAAGTGCTCGGCGCGGACACCGACGGCGAGATCGTTCGCGACCACAAGGACCTTGTTACCCAAGTCGTCGAGGCCGACTGCACGGAGCCGGAAACGTTGCGGCGGCTGGGTGCTGCCGAATTCGACACTGCTGTCGTCGCGATCGGCACCAATGTCGAAGCCAGCCTGCTGACGGTGCTGGCGCTGGTCGATCTCGGCATTCCCAATATCTGGGCCAAGGCCAATACCGAACGCCACGGCCGCATTCTGGAACGCACGGGCGCCCATCACGTGGTGTTCCCAGAGCAGCGCATGGGCGAACGTGTTGCCCGCCTGGTCAACGAGCGGCTGCTGGACTTCATCAGCTTCGAAGGCGAATTCGCGATCGCCCGACTGAGCGCGCCGGCGACGATTGTTGGACTGCCTCTGGTCACGAGCCAGTGCCGCAAGAAGTTCGACGTCACGGTGGTCGGGGTGAAGCGCAAGGGCGAGGATTTTATCCACGCCGTGCCGGACACCATCATCCTGCCGGACGACGAACTGGTCGTTTCCGGCCGGATCGACCGGATCGAGGAGTTTTCCGCAATCGGCTGAAGGGCTGTTCCCCGCGCCTATTCTTCGAGCGGCGCGTAGACCCGTACCCAGTCGACCAGCATCGCCACTTCGCCGGCCTCGACCCGGTCGACGGTCGCCTGCGGCACGCCGTTGTAGGGCTGCTCGATCCCGTTGGTCTTGAACGGATAGGCGCCGCCCATGGCGAAATTGAGGATCAGGTATTTGGGATTGTCGAACGCCCACTTGCCGTAGTTTTCGACCATCGGGCGGGTGACGCGATAGGTGGTGTGGCCGTCGACCTGGAAGAGCAGCTCGTCCTTCTTCCACTCGACCGCATAGACGTGCCAGCCGGTCACATCGTCGCCTTCGGGGAAGAAGAACTTGTTCACCAGCGGCGTTTCGCCCGAATAGCCGGGGCCGTGGAGCGCCACGCCGACCCAGTCCTTCTCGCCGACATATTCCATGATGTCGATCTCGCCAGTACCCGGCCATGTGTCGTTGCCGAGCAGCCAGAAGGCGGGCCAGACGCCCGTCGCATCGGGCATCCTGATGCGCGCTTCGGCGCGGCCATAGGTGAAGTCGAACTTGCCTTGGCTCTCGACCCGTCCCGAAAGGAAATCGGCCTTCCGGTCGGGGTGCGGATCGACGCCGGGCTTGAACACGGGACGCAGCATGAGTGCACCGCCGTCGGCGCCCGCCAGCCCGTCGACGATCGAGAGCACGGCGGGCGCATCGACATAGGCCTGCTGTTCGTTGTTGACCCAGAACTCGGGCCCGACGACGCCCCATTTGTCGCGATCGAGCTCGGGCGCGTTGAATTCGTCGGCCCAGACGAGTGTGCGAGCGGATGGCTCCTCGGCGGCAAGCGGTGTCGCCAGCAGGCCCAACGCGCCGAGGCAAACCGAGAATGTGCTACGGATCATGATGGTCTCCCCAAAACTGTGAACGTTCCCATCGCATGCATTCCCCTGCTTTTCCAGTCCCCGCGAGCGCCGATCCCCCCGCAGGGCTGGCGCTGGCCCGCAGGATCGGCAATAGCGCGGCAGCGTTGAAAAGAACCCAGCGCGCGGGCTGCAGGTCCGCCGCGAAAGACCTTCGGAGAGTTGCCCATGCGCCGCCTTGCCGCCCCCCTCGCCCTTCTGCTTGCTAGCACCGCCTGCACGACGATGGAGGCCGCTCCGCCCGTCGCCGCCGCGCCCGAGCGGATGGTCTCGCCGATCCTCACCACGCCCGAGGCGGTCGACAGCGCGACCTATGCCCAGCCGCAGGTCGCGCGGGTGACGCATGTCGCGCTCGATCTCGATCTCGATTTCGACGCCAGGCGCGTCGGCGGAGTCGCCGAGCTCGACGTTCTCGCCGCACCGGGCGCCAAGGAGATTGTGCTCGACACAAGGGGGTTGGAGATCGCCAGCGTGACCGACGGCGCGGGCCGTGAACTGGCCTACGAGATCGGCGAGTCGGTCGAGCAGGGCGGCAAGGGTGCGCCGCTGACGATCTCGCTCGACGGCGCGACCAGGCTGCGCATCGCCTATCGCGCGCCCGCCGGTGCCGAGGCGCTGCAATGGCTGAGCCCCGAACAGACCAAGGGCGGGGTGCATCCCTTCCTCTTCAGCCAAGGTCAGGCGATCCTCAACCGCAGCTGGATCCCGACGCAGGACAGCCCTGGCATCCGCCAGACCTGGGAAGCGCGTATCACCGCGCCCAAGCCGCTCGACGTGGTGATGAGCGGCGTGCGCCAGGGCGAGCCCGAAGACCTCGGCAATGGCCGCCGCGCCTTCCGTTTCGTGATGGACAAGCCGGTGCCGCCCTATCTGATCGCGCTGGCCGCGGGCGACATCGATTTCGCCGAGCTCGGTCCGCGCACCGGCGTCTGGGCCGAACCCGCCACGCTGCCGCGCGCGGCGAAGGAAGTCGGCGACACCGAGCAGCTCGTCTCCGCTGCCGAGAAGCTCTACGGCGCCTATCGCTGGGGCCGCTACGACATGATCGTGCTGCCGCCGTCCTTCCCCTATGGCGGGATGGAAAACCCGGTGATGACCTTCCTCACCCCCACCTTCATCGCCGGCGACCGTTCGAACAACGGCCTCGTCGCGCACGAACTGGCGCATAGCTGGTCGGGCAACCTCGTCACCAATGCGGTGTGGGAAGACAGCTGGCTCAACGAAGGCGTGACTTCCTATTTCGAGAACCGCATCGTCGAGGCGGTCTATGGCAAGAAGCGCGCCGAGCAGGAGGCTGCGCTGGCCTTCGCGGGCATCGAGGAAACGCTGGCCGAAGTGGGTGACGATGCCCCAGGCACCGCACTGCACCACGAACCGGGCGCCAACGAGCTCGGCAGTGCGATCACTTACGACAAGGGGCACTTCTTCCTGCGCACTGTCGAGCGCCTGGTCGGACGCGAGCGATTCGACGCATGGCTGCGCCAGTGGTTCGACAACCACGCTTTCCAGCCGGCGACGAGCGAGATGTTCTACGAAGACATGCTGGCGAACCTCGTGAGGGACGAGGCCGAGGCCAAGACGCTGATGCTGCGCGAATGGATCTTCGCCCCCGGCCTGCCGGCCAATGTCGCCAAGCCCGATCCCGCCGCCTTCGCCGAAGTCGACGGCGCGGTGGCCGCCTATGCCGACGAAGGCACGATCCCGCCCGCCTATGCCGGCTGGACCGCCGCCGAGCAGATGCGCTTCCTCGACAACATCCCCCAGGAGCGCAGCGCCGAGCAACTCGCTGCGCTCGACGGCTCGCTGGGGCTGTCGAAGGCGGGCAATAACGAGATCCTGTTCCTGTGGCTCGAGCTTGCGCTCGCCAATCGCTACGAGCCCGCGGTGCCGCAGGCGGAGGCATTCCTATCAGAAGTCGGCCGCGCCAAGTTCGTCCGCCCGCTGTTCAAGGTGCTGTGGGACCAGGGCGACTGGGGCCAGGCGCATGCGAAACGGATCTATGCGAAGACCCGTGCAGGATACCACGCCGTGACCCGCGCGGGCGTCGACCGGATCGTCAACTAGTCCCGATCCACAACCGCAGGACATAGGCGACCACGCCCAGCACGGTGACGCTGGCGGCCCAGATCGCCGCCAGCCACGCCAGCCGCTGCCATAGCGAGGCCTCTTCGGGCGCCTTGCTCAATGATAGCCTTCGTGGTCGGTCTTGCCGCGGAAGACCCAATAGGCCCAGCCGGTATAGGCGAGAATCAGCGGCATGGTGATTGCTACGCCCACCAGCATGAAGATCTGGCTGCGCTCAGGGGCGGCGGCGTCCCAGATGGTCAGCGATGGGGGCACGACATTGGGCCAGATCGTCACCCCGAGCCCCGCCATGCCGAGCAGGAACAGGCCGAGCGCAAGCCAGAAGGGCCGGCTCTCGCCTCCGCGCGTGAGCGAGCGATAGAGCGCCAGCGCCAGCAAGGCGGTGAGCAGCGGCACCGGCGCGGCGTAGTAGAGCTCGGGTGCGGTCAGCCAGCGGTCGGCATATTCGGGGCGCAGCGCGAGGTTGTAGAGACTGACCAGCGCCATCAGCGCGCCGGTGGCCCAGAAGGCGCGCAGCGCGAGCTTGCGGGCGTGTGCCTGTGCCTCGTCGTCGAGCTTCCACACCAGCCAGGTCGCGCCGAGCAGCGCATAGCCCGCCACCGTGCCGACTCCTGTGAGGAGCGTGTAAGGCGTCAGCCAGTCCCACCAGCTGCCGGCATAGGCGCGGTCGACCACGGTGATGCCCTGCAGCAGCGCGCCCAGCGTCATCCCCTGCGCCAGTGCGGCGACCAGCGATCCGCCGCTGAAGGCAAGGTCCCAGAAGGGCCGGTGCGCCGGGTCGCGCCAGCGATATTCGAAGGCGACACCGCGAAACACGAGCCCCAGCAGCATGGCGATGATCAGCGGATAGGTTGCGGGCAGGACCACTGCATAAGCCAGCGGGAAGGCGGCGAACAATCCGCCACCGCCGAGCACCAGCCAGGTTTCGTTGCCATCCCATACGGGCGCGATCGAATTCATGGTTCGGTCGCGTTCGGGCCCCGGCGCGAAGCTGGGAAAAAGAATGCCGATGCCGAGGTCGAACCCGTCCATCACGACATAGGCGAAGACCGCGAAGGCGATGATGAAGGCCCAGATCACGGTGAGATCGATCATGGCGCATCCTCCGGCTCGGTCTTGCTGCCCGACAGGTCGCGGCGGCTCTGGTCGGAGGGGTCCTGCGTCGGGCCGGGGGTGATACCGGCGGTGCGGATCGGCCCCTTGTCGCCGCGCTTGACGCCGTATTCGCCGGTATGCGCGGGCTTGCTCATCAGCCGCAGGATGTACCACACGCCGACCGAGAAGACCGCGCTGTAGACCAGCACGAAGGCCAGCAGCGAAGCGGCCACTGCGGGCGCGTCGAGCGGGCTGGCGCTATCGGCGGTGCGCAGCAGGCCATAGACGGTGAAGGGCTGGCGTCCGACTTCGGTGGTGACCCATCCGGCGATCACCGCAACGAAACCGGCAGGCCCCATCGCCACTGCCGCGCGGTGAAGCAAGCGCCAGTCGTAGAGCTTGCCGCGGAAGCGCGCGAGCAGGCTCCACAGCCCGATGCCGAGCATGGCGAAGCCGAGCCCGACCATGATGCGGAACGACCAGAAGACCACGCCCACCGGCGGATGGTCTTCCCGGGGAATGGTATCGAGCCCGGCGAGCGGCGCATCGGGATCGTGCTTGAGGATCAGGCTCGAGGCCTTGGGAATTTCGACCGCATATTTCACCCGCCCTTCCTCGCTGTCGGGGATACCGAACAGGATCAGCGGCGCGCCGTCGGGATGGCTGGTATAATGGCCTTCCATCGCCATGACCTTGGCCGGCTGGTGTTCGAGCGTGTTGAGCCCGTGCATATCGCCGGCGAAGATCTGGATCGGCGCGACGATGGCCGCCATCCACATCGCCATCGAGAACATGGTGCGGGCGTGCTCGCTGGTGCGGTCGCGCAGCAGGTGCCAGGCGCCGACCCCGCCGACCACGAAGGCGGTGGTGAGATAGGCGGCGATCACCGTGTGCACGAGGCGATAGGGAAAGCTGGGATTGAAGATGATCGCCAGCCAGCTATCGCCCGGCAGGAACTGCCCGTTGGCGCCGATCTCGTAGCCGGTCGGGGTCTGCATCCAGCTGTTCACCGAGAGAATCCAGAAAGCGGAGACAAAGGTGCCGAGCGCGACCATCAGCGTGGCGGCAAAGTGCAGCTTGCGCCCGACCTTCTCCATCCCGAACAGCATCACGCCGAGGAACCCCGCCTCGAGGAAGAAGGCGGTCAGCACCTCATAGGCCATCAGCGGCCCGATCACCGGCCCCGCCTTGTCGCTGAACACCGCCCAGTTGGTGCCGAACTGGTAGGACATGACGATCCCGCTCACCACGCCCATGGCGAAGGCGATGGCGAAGATCTTGAGCCAGTATTTGAACAGGTCGAGGAAACGCTGTTCGCCGGTCTTGAGCCACAGCCCCTCGAGCACCGCGAGATAGCTCGCGAGGCCGATGGAGAAGGCCGGGAAGATGAAATGGAAGCTCACCGTGAAGGCGAACTGGATGCGGGCGAGCAGCAAGGCGTCGAAGTCGGGCATGTCCGAATACGCGCTATGGCAAGTGTGGCGCGGCGGCTCAAGCCGTCGACTGCGCAAGCACTGTTGCAGAAAAATGCATGGCCGGGCAGAGTTTGCTCAGTTTCCCCTTGCCCTGCGCAGGGCAATCCTCACATCGTGGATTGCAATGCTGCGCCAGTACGAACTCGTAGAGCGGGTCAAGGAATACGACCCCGACGCCGACGAGGCGATGCTCAACCGCGCCTATGTCTATACGGTGCAGAAGCACGGCACGCAGACGCGCGCGAGCGGGGATCCCTATTTCAGCCACCCGGTCGAAGTCGCTGGGCTGATGACCGACCTCCAGCTCGACCAGGAAACGATTGCCACCGCGCTGCTCCACGACACGGTCGAGGACACGCTGGCGACGATCGAGGATATCGAGGACCATTTCGGGCCCGAGGTCGCGCGGCTGGTCGACGGCGTGACCAAGCTGTCGAAGATCGAGCAGATGCCAGAGAACGAGCGCGCGGCGGAAAACCTGCGCAAGTTCCTGCTCGCGATGAGCGAGGATATCCGCGTGCTGCTGGTCAAGCTGGGCGACCGGTTGCACAACATGCGCACGCTGCATTTCATCAAGAATCCCGACAAGCGCCAGCGGATCGCGCGCGAGACGATGGATATCTACGCCCCGCTCGCCGAGCGGATCGGCATGTACGAATACATGCGCGAGATGCAGATGCTCGCCTTCGAGCAACTGGAGCCCGAAGCCTTCGAGACCATCACCCAGCGGCTCGACCAGATACGCAGCGAGGATGGCGGGCAGGTCGATGCGATCGCGCTCGACATGAAGCATGCGCTGGCCGAGGCGGGGATCACCACCGAGGTGTCGGGGCGCGAGAAGCATCCCTATTCGATCTGGCGCAAGATGGCCGAGCGGCACGTGTCCTTCGAACAGGTGACCGACATCATGGCCTTCCGCATCATCTGCGAAGACGTGCCTGACTGCTATCGCGCGATGGGCGTGCTGCACACGACGTGGCAGTTCCTGCCGGGCAAGTTCAAGGACTACATCTCGACGCCGAAGAACAACGGCTATCGCTCGCTCCACACCTCGCTGATCTACGGCAAGTCGATGCGTGTCGAAGTGCAGATCCGCACGCGAGAGATGCACCGCCGCAACGAATTCGGCCTCGCCGCGCACTGGGCCTACAAGCAGGGCGACCGGCCCGACGGACAGGTCGGCTGGCTGCGCGACCTGATCGAGATCGTCGATGCCAGCCACGATCCCGACGAACTGCTCGAGCACACGCGGCTGGCGATCTACCAGGATCGCATCTTCGCGTTCACCCCCAAGGGTGCGCTGTTCCAGCTGCCCAAGGGCGCGACCCCGGTCGATTTCGCCTTCGCGGTGCATACCGATCTCGGCGCGCAGACCGTGGGCGCAAAGATAAACGGGCGGCACATGCCGCTGCGCACGCAGCTCAACAATGGCGACGTGGTCGAGATCATCAAGAGTGACCATGCCGATCCGCAGCTGAGCTGGCTGGGCTTCGTCGTCACCGGCAAGGCGCGGGCCTCAATCCGCCGCGCGGTGCGGCTGAGGGAACGGGCCGAAGTGGCCGAGATCGGGCAGAAGCTGTTCGACGAAATCGCGCTGCGCGTGCCCGCCAAGATCGGCAAGAAGGCCTTGCGCGAAGCGCTCAAGCGGCTCGAGATGGAAGAGGAGGAAGACCTCTATTACGACATCGGTTCGGCCAAGATCGAGGACCGCGTGGTGATGGAGGCGCTGGTTCCGGGCTGTACCGCCGAACTCGAGAACGAGCCCGACTGGGCCAAGAGCGGCAAGGCGCTGTCGATCCGCGGGTTGACCCCCGGCGTCGGCTTCCAGCTCGCCCAATGCTGCCACCCGGTGCCGGGCGACCGCATCGTCGGCCTGCGCAAGCCTGGCGAGGGGGTCGAGGTGCACACGATCGACTGCACTCGTCTCGCGAGCGGGATCGACAGCGACTGGCTCGACCTGTCGTGGGGCAAGCGCTCGCGCGGCGCGGTCGGCCGCCTGCGCGTCACGCTCTACGACCGGCCCGGAACGCTCGCCGAAATGGCCGGCATCTTCGCACAGAACCACGTCAATGTGACCAGCCTCGAGCAGACCCAGCTCGACCATCCCTTCACCACCTACGAGATCGATCTCGAGGTTCAGGACGTGCCCCACCTCACGCGCATATTGAGTGCGCTCAGGGCGAGCGACTCGGTCGCCCAGGCCGAGCGCGTGTGATTACCGGCTTCGACCACGTCCAGCTGGCCATGCCGCATGGCGGGGAATCGCATGCCCGGCGCTTCTGGGTCGATCTGATGGGGCTGGAGGAAGTGGCCAAGCCCGCGCATCTCGCGGTCAACGGAGGCTGCTGGTTCGAAGGCGCGGGCGTGGCGATCCATTGCGGGGTGGAGGAAGCCTTCCTGCCTGCGCGGCGCGCGCATCCGGCGCTGCTGGTCAGCGATCTCGCCAAGCTCGTGGCGCGGCTGGGCAAGGCGGGCATTCGCTTCAAGCCGGGCAAGGACCTTGCCGGCTACCTGCGTGGCGACATCGCCGACCCCTTCGGCAACCGCATCGAACTGATGCAGAAGCTCTAGAGCACCTCGATTGCCGCGTGTACCTCGTCGCCCTCGGTGAGGGTTTCGGCGAGCCGGACCGGCTTCTTGACCGGGAGGACGTAGCGGTCCTCGCGCCGTAGCAGCGTGGTCTCCCAGCGACTCTGCCCGATCGTGGCAGCGACCTTGACCGATCCGAACGCGCGCTTCCTTCCCGCCACGCGCGCGGCGACTTCGCCTTGCGCGGCATCGGGCAAGACGAGGAAATAGGCGGGGTCGAAGCCTTCCTCGATGAAGACCGAGCCGAGCACTGCACTGAAGGGTATCACCGGTTCCATGTCTTCCCTGCCTGCGTAGGTGGCGTTTGCCCGGCCATACCGCGAAAGCCTAGAGCAATTCCAGCAGCACCTCGGCCTCGTCGCCGGCGGCGAGGTCTTCGGCGCGAAGGACCTTCTTCCCGACCAGCAGCCACCATTCGCCGCTCTTCGACGGGAAGACCGATGTCTTCCAGTGCGTTCCGCCGATGGTCGCTATCACCTTGACCGAGCCAAAGCCCCGCCTGCCGCCGAATTCGAGGCGACGCAGCCGTTCGTGCATGGTGATCGCCTCGGCCGTCTCGCCGGTGATCGTCAGCAGGTGATAGACCGCCTTGTCGCCCTGCCAGCGGGTGATCGGTCCGCGCCAGGCCAGGGTCTCGCTCAATCGGCGACGCGCCTGACCGGGACGGGGATGTTGCAGATATCCGCGCCGCCCGCAGGAGTGATGAAGAACGGATCGCGGCGGTTCGCGCGCGCATCGGCGTAGCGTGCGAAGGTCTCGCCATCGGTCGACAGATATTCGAAAGCCGGGCGCTCGCCCTCGGGCAGGTCGCTGGCGACGCGTACCGAGACGATGGCCGTGCGCTTGTCCGCCTCTTCCGCAGTGTAGAAGCCCAGGTCGCCATGCCCGCGCGGCAGCGACGAGAGATATTCCATCCCCTCGACGATCCGCCCCGCGAGCGCGATGTTGCGATCGAGATGGCGCGGCGCCTGGCCGATCACGGTGTAGAGTTCGGCCCCGGTCCCCGTATCGGGCGACATGTTCCGGCCCACGCCGACCATGCCGTAGCAGTGGACGGGCCAGTCGCGGGGACCATTTGAGGCGATAGGCCAGCCAGCGTGAAAATCGGTCCAGTCGCCATAGGCATCGCCCCTCGTTCCGACATGGCCTTCGGGGGGGCGTTCTCGGATCCGGATTTTAGTCACCGGGGCGGTGTAGCCCGCTTCGGACATGACTTTGAGCCCTTCGGGCAAGGCCTTGGCCTGACCTTCCGCTTCGGGATTGTCGTAGTTCGGATCGCCCCACTGGACGACGTAATTGTCCTGCACGCGGTTGACCGTGATGCCGTCGTACCAGTGCGCGCGGGCGAGCGTGCGGATGTTCTCCACCCAGCCCTGCGAGAAGGGAGCGGGCATCAGCTGGATCACGACCTTGCGCTCGCTGCCATCGGGGGCCGGGGCCAGCGTCATCACGAGCAGGTCCTCGGGCGCGATGCCGATCCACTCCGCCGCGGGCGCCTGCGCCACGATCTCGCCGGGCGAAAGCGCTGCCTCCTCCTCGTCCTGCGCGAGGGCGGGGGCGGCGAGCGCGAGCAGCGCGGCGAGCGACAGGAGCGGGCGGGTCATGCGCCAAGTGGTGCCATCGGCCCGGGCAAAACAAAAGCCCCCTCTCGCGCATTGTAGGGGCGGGAGGGGGCTTCGAGACGGTGTTCGCAGGGTATGCCTGATCCGCGCAGCACCGTCACAGGCGTGTTGTACACCCAAAAACGTCCGCAGCAATCATCCGGTTCCCGCTCTGCCTTGCGGAATCACCGCCCCGCCGCTAGACGCGCGCGTTCTTGGTTGGCCTACCGCGCTTTGCGCTACTTGAGGCCGGGTCGGTTTTCGGACCTCCCGCGCTCAAGCAGCGAAGCGATAGCGCATTCAAGAATGCGGAGCAGTGGCCGAGTGGTCGAAGGCGCACGCCTGGAAAGTGTGTATACGGTAACCCCGTATCGAGGGTTCGAATCCCTCCTGCTCCGCCA
>NZ_JBLYYF010000004.1:0-25241 GCF_048550555.1 Qipengyuania sp.
TGGCCTCCAGGTCGAGTGCGCGTTCGGTCGAGAAGCCGTGCGGGATCCCCGCCAGCACCGAGGCCTCGAGGTGATCGTGCATGTCCCTCTAGCCGAGCGAACGGGTGACCTGTTCGAAGGTATCGCGCGAGAGCCTGGGCGCCGCGGCGATCCGTTCGAGCGCCTGGTGCATCAGCGCCGAGCGTCCCGCCTCGATCCGCCGCCAGCGGCCGAGCGGCGGAACGAACCGTGCCGCCGTCTGCGCGTTGATCGGATCGAGTTCGAGGATGAGATCCGCGATCATCCGGTAGCCTTCGCCATCGGCAGCATGGAAGGCTGCCGGATTACCCGCGAAGGCCATGTAGAGCGCACGGACGCGGTTGGGATTTCTGAGCGTGAAATCCGGGTGTTCGCGCAGCGCCTTTACATGGTCGACGACCTGCGGATGGAGCGAAGCCGCCTGCAGCGAGAACCACTTGTCGACCACCAGCGCATTGTCGCGGTAGCGCTCGTAGAAGTCGAGCAGCTTACCGCTTCGCGCATCGCTGTCGAGCCCGGCGAGGACCATCAGCGCCCCCTGCCGGTCGGTCATGTTGTCGGCGCGGTCGTATTGATGGGCCGCCAGTTCGGCGGCCTTGTCGGGATCGCTCGCGGCGGCATAGGCCAGCACCAGCGTCTTGACCTTGCGCGCGCCCTTGGCCTCGGCATCGAGCGAGAAGGCGACCTTCTCTGCACGGTCGTAGAGCGCGTGGAATTGCCGCGCGAGCCGTGTTCCGAGATCGGCCTTGAGCGCCTCGCGTTCGGCATGGATGCGCCCCGGGTCGGCGACGAGCATCTGTTCGGCGAGATAGGCCTGGCTGGGCATCGACATGAGTTCGCCGCGCATCAAATCGTCGAGGGCCTCATCCTCGATCACCGATTGCATGGCCTGCGCGATATCGGCGCGGGCGGCCTCGCGCTCGTTGTCGCCGAGATCACCCGATACGGCAGCCACGAGATAGCCGCTCATGAGATCCTGCATCGCTTCGTAGCGGGCAAAGGGGTCGTCGTCGCGCGCGGCGAGGAAGACGAGGTCTTCGCGCGGCACGTCGCGCTCGATCGAGACCGGCGCGGAGAAGGTCCGGTTGATCGACAGGACCGGCTTCTCGGCGAAGCCGTCGAAGGAGAATTCGGCGCTGTCCGCGTCGAACACCACCAGCTCTTCGCCCCGATGCGTGCCGCTCGCCCGGTCGAAGAGCGCGAGCTTGAGCGGGATCGGCATGGGCTGCTTGTCGGGCTGGCCGGGGGTCTGGGGCACGGTCTGCGTGAGCCGGAGCCGCGCGACATCGCCGTCATGGTCGAGCGCGACGCCGACCTTGGGGGTCCCCGCCTGGGAATACCAGCGGCGGAACCGGGTGAGGTCGAGCCCCGCCCCGTCCTCGATCGACTTGACGAAGTCCTCGCAGGTCGCCGCCTCGCCGTCGTGGCGTTCGAAATAGAGATCGGTGCCTTTGCGGAAGGCTTCCTCGCCCGCCATGGTGCGCATCATGCGGATCACCTCGGCGCCCTTGTTATAGACCGTCGCGGTGTAGAAATTGCTGATCTCGCGGTAGGAATCGGGACGGATCGGATGCGCCAGCGGGCCCGAATCCTCGGGGAACTGCACCCCGCGCAGCACGCGCACGTCCTCGATCCGCTTGACCGGCGCGCTGCCCATGTCCGCGCTGAACAGCTGGTCGCGCAGTACGGTGAAGCCTTCCTTGAGACTCAGCTGGAACCAGTCGCGGCAGGTGATGCGGTTGCCCGACCAGTTGTGGAAATACTCGTGACCGATGACGCCCTCGATGCCGTCGTAGTCGCCGTCTGTCGCGGTTTCGGGGTCGGCGAGGATGTATTTGGTGTTGAAGATGTTGAGGCCCTTGTTCTCCATCGCCCCCATGTTGAAGTCGGAGACCGCAACGATGTTGAACAGGTCGAGGTCGTATTCGCGGCCGAAAACCTCTTCGTCCCATTTCATCGAGCGCTTGAGACTTTCCATGGCGTGCTCGGTCCGCTCGAGATCGCCGTCGCGAACCCAGACGTTGAGTTCGACCTCGCGCCCGCTCCTCGTGGTGAAGCTGTCGCTCCGCGCCACCAACTCGCCCGCGACCAGGGCAAAGAGATAGGAGGGCTTGGGCCAGGGATCGCGCCATTCGGCCCAGTGGCTGTCGCCGTCTTCCCCGGTGTCCGTCCGGTTCCCGTTGCACAGCAGCACCGGGAACTGCGCCTTCGGTCCGCTCATCCGCACGGTGTAGGTGCTGAGCACGTCGGGCCGGTCGGGGAAGAAGGTGATCCGGCGGAAGCCCTCGGCCTCGCACTGGGTGCAGAGCATGCCATTCGAGGCATAGAGCCCCATCAGCTGCGAATTGGCACTCGGGTCGATTTCGGTGACGATCTCGAGCGTGTGTTCGTCGCCTTCGAGCGTGACGACGAGATCGCCACCATCCATCATCCGGTCTGCGCCCTCGGCGCCATCGCATTTCAGCGAGACGAGTTCGATACCGTCGCCATTGAGGCGGATCGCCGGCGAAGGCTCGCCCGCCGAATTGCGCCGGACATCCAGGGTCGCCACGACGCGCGTCTTCTCCAACCCCAGCTCAAAATCGATCCGGATTGTTGGCACCAGCCAGGGGAACGGCGTGTAGTCCTCGCGCCGGATCTCGGGCGGCGCCTTGGGCTCGACGGCCGCATCGGCCATTTCGGGATTGCCGTCGGGATTGGCGGGAGTGCGCGCGATGTCCATGAGGGTCCTGTCAGTCGTGGTTCGATGCTGCTCTGTCATTCTCTCCAACGTCCGTCGAGGCCAAGTGTTCACTCGTCGGACCGCCGCTGCAGATCGATTGACAGATTCGCCGGTCTCACGCAGCCACCGCGCACGGGAGGAACTCTATGCTGGAACTGCTGGCTGCCGCTTCGGGCAGCTTCGATGTCGAGACCGCGACGCGCGCCTATCTGGATACGCTCCAAGGGGCCACGCGACACCAGTCGGACGCCTATTTCGAGGGCGGCTACTGGCTGCCGCTGTGGGGCGCGCTGGCGGGCGCGCTGTTCGACTGGCTGGTGCTTCGGCTGCGCATCGCGCATGCGATCCGCGCCTGGGGCGAACGCCGGTTGAAGCGACTTTGGCTGGTCACCTGGTTCGTCGGGCTGGGCTATTCGGTGCTCGCCGAAGTGGTGCTGTTCCCCTGGACGCTCTACACCGGATACTTCCGGGAGAAACAATATGGCCTGCTCGACCAGCCCTTCGGAGCATGGTTCGGCGAGCATTTGATCGGGCTCGGCCTGTCGTTCGTGGTCGCTCCGCTGCTGGTCGTCGCGATCTATGCGCTGATCCGCCGCGCGCCGCGCAGCTGGTGGTTGTGGGGCACCGGGGTGATCGGCCTCTTCATGATGATCGGCATGGTGCTGGGCCCGGTGTTCGTGGCGCCGCTGTTCAACGACTATCGCGAAATGCCGTCGGGCCCGCTGCGCGACCGGATCGAGGCGGTGGCGGCGAAATACGATATCCCCGCCGACCACATCTACGTCTTCGACCAGTCGAAGCAGCACAAGCGGATTTCCGCCAATGTCTCGGGTCTCGGGCCAACGATTCGCATCTCGCTCAACGACAATTTGCTCGAGCGCACGAGCGAGCCCGAAATTCTCGCGGTGATGGGGCACGAGATGGGCCACTACAAGCTCGGCCATATCTGGTGGATGATCGGCGTGATGCTGGCGCTGTTCGCGCTCGGCCTGTTCGTCATCAGTCGGCTCGCACCTGCCCTGATACGCCGCTATGGCGAACGCTGGGGCGTGCGCGACATCGGCGACGCGGCTTCGCTGCCGCTGCTGTCGGTGGGCATGAGCCTGTGGATGTTGCTGATGACGCCGGCGATCAATTCGCTGGTGCGCTGGTCGGAGAGCGCGGCCGACGCCTTCGGGCTCGACGCCGCGCAGGAACCCGACGGCTTTGCCAAGGTCGCGATGCGCCTGTCCGAATATCGCAAGATCGAACCGGGCCCGCTCGAGGAAGCGATCTTCTTCGATCACCCGAGCGGCGCGACCCGCGTGCGCATGGCGATGCAGTGGAAGGCCGACCACGTCGTCAACCCGCACATGATAGTGCCCGACAAGACCTTCCTCGAAGGCCAATGAAACGCCTGCTGATCTTCGGGCTCGGCTACACCGCCTCGCGCATAGCACGGGCGATGCGCGAGCGTGGCTGGCAGGTCGATGCGACCGGCAGCGCGGGCAATCTGGATTTCGCCGATAGCGATACCGTCACTGCTGCGCTGGCAGGCGCCGGCCATGTGCTGAGTTCGGTCCCGCCCGCTGACGAAAGCGACCCGGTGCTCGATCGCTACGGCGCTGTGCTGGACGGGAAATGGCTCGGCTATCTCTCCTCCACCGGAGTCTACGGCGACACGCTGGGTGCCTGGGTCGACGAGTCAGCACCGACCGGCGGTGGCAGGCGGAGCGCCCGGGCGACATGCGATTCGCGCTGGCTCGATGCCGGCGCGCGGGTATTTCGTCTGCCCGGAATCTACGGCCCGGGGCGAAGTGCTTTCGAACGGGTGGCGCAGGGCAAGGCGCACCGCATCGACCTTCCGGGGCAGGTGTTCAGCCGGGTGCATGTGGGAGACATCGTCGCCGGCGTGGTTGCCGCGATGGCAGGCGACGCCCCGACGGGGGCCTACAATCTCGCCGACGATCTGCCGAGCAGCCAGAACTCCGTCATCGAGGAGGCCTGCCGCCTGCTCGGAACCGAGCCGCCCCCGCTCGTAACGCTCCAAGAAGCCAAGCTGTCGCCCATGGCGCGCGGCTTCTATGCGGAGAACCGAAGGGTGGCGAACGGCAAGGCGCGGCGCCTTTTGGGCTGGGAGCCGCGCTATCCGACCTATCGCGAGGGGCTGGCCGCGATCAGGGCTCGGGCGTAGCGCGCCGCGGCGGCGCATTCGCGCGTCCGCGCATCGCGACCACCATGCCAACGAGCGTGATGGCCGCCCCGGCCGCTGGCAGAGGGCCCCAGACGAAGCCTTCGAACAGCGTCGACAGCGCCATGGCCACAACCGGCACGATCACCGAGCTGTAGGCCGCCTGTCCCGCGCCGACCTTGCGCACGAGGCCATAGTAGAGCGGAAAGGTGACGACCGATCCGGCCAGCCCGAGGTACAGGACGCCGAGCGCGTAGGACGGACGCGGATCGAATTGTGGTGGGCCCGCGGTGACGAGAGCGAGGCTCGCGTTGAGCACCACCCCGACCACCATCGACCAGGCGAGCAGCGCGAGGAAGGGCTGTCTCTTCGCTCCGTCCATCGCCTGGGTGATGTTCGCCGCGCTGGCAGAAAGAATCCCGCACAGCGCGAGGCCCGCCCCCAGCAGGACCTCGGCCAGCGTGGCGGGCGAGGACCGCCATTCATGCGCGAACAGCAGTGCCACGCCGACCGCCGCGATGCCCGATCCGAGGACGAAGGCACCCGTGATCGGCTGGCGCAGGAGGATGCGGCCGAGCACGGCGTTGGGGACCACCAGCAGCGCGAACATCACCGCGACAAGGCCCGAGGTGATGTGCGCCTCGGCCTGATAGACGAAGGCGAAGTTGAGCGTGAACTGGAACAGTCCGAGCAGCAGCGCCCAGCGCAATCCGCCTCTCGTGAGCATCAATGGCTCGCGCCGCAGCGCCGCCAGCGCGAACATGCCCGCCGCCGCGACCACGAAACGGTAGGCGATCGACCAGTTCGCCGGGATGCTGGCGATCTGGTCGCGGATCACCAGCCAGGTGCCGCCCCAGATCAGGCTGACCAGCAGGAAGGCAGCGAAATTGCGCGGGGTGAAGAGGCTCTCCGCCTCGGTCGAGGGGCTCATAGGTCGGCGATTGCCTGCGCGAGCGCGCGGGCATCGTCCTCGCGCGTGTTCCAGGCGGTGACGAAGCGCGCCGCGTCGTCACCCCAGTCGTAAAAGCCGAACCCGCGCCCGCGCAGCGCTCCGCGTTCGGATGCGGTGCAGCACACGAAGAGCTCGTTCGCCTCGACCGGGTGCATCAGGCGCTCGCCGCAAGCGGAGGCGATTTCGCGCGCCGCGGCATTGGCGTGCCGGGCATTGGCGAGCCACAGATCGTCGGCCAGCATGGCGTGCAGCTGGGCGGCAAGGAAACGCCCCTTCGACTGCAAGTGCCCGGCGCGCTTGCGCCGGTAGCGTGCGACCTCGGCCAGCGCAGAGTCGAAGAACACGATCGCTTCCGCGCTCATCGCCCCGTTCTTGATGCAGCCGAAACTCAGCGCATCGGCCGGTCCGACCGCTTCGCCGGGAGCGCATCGGAGGAAGGCGACGGCATTGGCGAAACGGGCGCCATCGACATGGAGCCCAAGCCCGCGGGCGCGCGCGAGTTCGGCGATCTCGACGATCTCCTCCGGGCGGTAGCTGCAGCCGTATTCGCTCGCCTGGGTGATCGAGATCGCGTGCGGCTGGACCTGGTGCACGTCGTCGCGGATCGGATCGATCACCGCGCGGATCGCCGCGGGGGTCAGCTTGGCGCGCTCGCCCCGCGCCAGCATCAGCTTGGCGCCGTGCAGGTAGAAGCCCGGCGCGCCGCCCTCGTCGACTTCGATATGCGCCTCCTCATGGCACACGACGCCGCCGTGCGGGGGAGTCATGCTCGCCAGTGCAAGACAATTGGCCGCGGTGCCCGTCGCCACCCACAGCGCCGTGCAGGGGCGCTCGAAAAGCGTGGAAAAACGCTCGTCCAGCGCGAGGCTCAGCGCATCCCCGTCATAGGGGGGATCGGGTGCGTCGGCCGCCTTGAGGGCTTCCCACACGGCGGGGTGGACGGCAGCGGCATTGTCGGACAGGAACTGCATTGGAACGCCATAAACGCCAATGCGTTGCTTGCCCAGAAAGGAAACATTCGACCATGAGCACGGACGAAATTGCAATCGAACGTCGAAACCGGGTCACTCACGGCGAATATGTGGCAAGTTTCGGCAAGGATGCCGCTGCTGGACGGCTCACCTGGACCCTTCGCGAAGGGGCCCGCGACGCCGAGCACACGCACGTTCCCGAAGCGATGCGCGGTAAGGGCATTGCCGGGCAGTTGGTCGAGGCGCTGATCGCCGACGCGCGCAGCGAGGGGTTCAAGATCATTCCCAGCTGCTCCTATGTCGCCGCGCAGTTCGCCCGGCACCCAGATTGGGCCGATTTGCGCGCCTAGCCTAGTCGTCGGCCGCTCGGCTCTCGACCACGTCAGAAAAGTCCCGCTCGGCCATGCTTTCCAGCACCGCCTCGCGGATCCGCCGCGCATCGCCCAGGGCTATCCCGCGCATTGTCAACCGCCCCCCGGCCAGCCCGAAATGCACATCGGCATAGCCGCGCAGGCGCGCCAGCGGATTGCGGACGATCTCGACCGATTGCAGCTTCTCGCGCGCCGCGATCGCCAGGCTCGGGGCGAGCCAGCCGTGCCGTACATAGAGCTGGCGCGGTCCGATCGCATGCACATCCCGGCGCCAGCGCAGATACTCGTGCACGCCGAACCATAGCCCGCCCAGCAAGGGGGGAAGGAGCGCGAGATCGGTCCGCCCCAGGGACGCGGCTCCGATCGCAATCGCGCTCATTACAGTCAGGCCGAGCAGGAACCCGTCGATGCGATAGGCCGGCATTGCGCGGTGCCATTGGATGCCGTCGCGCGGCAGCGCGAAGCCCGTTTCCGCCACGACCCGGGCGATCTCCTCCGTCTGCGCGAAGGGCACGGCTTCGTGATTGGCCGAACCGCTGTCGCTGGCGAGGCTGACCAATTTGAGCGAATGCCAGCCGAACAGCCGACGCACTAGACCGGTCCCGACGCGCAGAGCCTGAACCCGATGAACCGGCATGACCAGATCGGTACGCGTCAGCAACCCGCGGCGGCGGCGGAGGCCCTTGTCGCTGCGCTCGAGCCGGAAACCCCACTCGCGCAGCGCGGTGCGAATTACGCCGGTCGCCACCCCGATCAGCAGGAGCGAACCGAACGTAAACACAACGCCTACGGCCTGCGCGAGGAAACCGAGCCCTGCAAGCCAGTGGCCCGGACCGGCGAGTTGTTCTCGCCACGCGCGCCAGTCCCAGATTTCGAACGGCAGCAGGAAATCTAACTGCTGCGCGAGCCCGGCTACGACCGCGACGATCGCGAGAGAAAATTCGAACAGGCCGAAAGTGACCACCCGCTTGGGGGACATGGCGAAGAGCAGCTGCGGCGGCCCGGCCCGGGGTTCGTCTTCCGCCTCCAGCTCCGCGACGGCCCCGTCATCGCGCCGGCTGCGCACCAGTTCTCGCAGGCGCTCGCCCTCACTCGTGGAGAGATAGGTAAGGGCAATGTCCTCGCCGCCACCCGCCCCGGTCTCGAACTTTACTTCGACAAGACCGAACAGGCGCGGGATGGGCTTCTGCTCGAGACTGACGTCCTGGATGCGTTCGTAGGGCACCGAGCGGGCGGAGCGCGACAACACCCCGCTCTCCACGCGGATATCGGCCTCGCCGACGGTGTAGGTGAGGCGGCGCCAGCGCAGATAGGCGAAGAGGACGTTGGCCCCGACCACCGCGACGACCAGCGGCACGAAATACGCCACGACATCGTCGAATTCGCCTTTGTCGAAAATGGCGAAGCCGCCGAGCAGGATCGGGAACACCAGCTGCGAGAGCAGCGAGATCGCGCGCACGACGAAGGTGCGCTGATCGGTCCGGCGCGGCCCGCTGTCGAGAGCCTCGCTCACCGCGTATCGCGCCTGATCGCCGCGCGAATCTGCTCGCGCATGGCCGTCGCGTCCTCGCGGCGAAGGCCGGGCAGCGAGACCGAGGCATTGTGCGTTCCGGCGGTATGAACGGTCAATGTGGCGAGGCCATAGGCGCGCTCGAGCGGTCCCTGCCCCACGTCGATATGCTGAACCCGCCCGAAAGGGACGACGGTGTCGGCGCGGAAGATCACGCCGCGCACCACGCGCAGCCGTTCCTGCTCGAGCGAATAGCCACGCGCATTATACCGTCGCAGCGGCACCCGGATCAGCGCATAGGCGATGACCAGCAGCGCGGGAATCCACACCGCACCCGTCCATCCGGGGATTGCCACCTCGGCAATCGTCGCCGCGACGAGCAGCACCAGCGCGGCGATCGACAATTGCAGCCGCACCATCGACTTGTAGGCAGGATCGAGCGGGGTCAGCTGGTCGGCATGGTCCATGGCGTCTTAGTTAGGCAATACGGCTCGGCGATTCAATTGGGTTTCCTCTCTTGGGGCGCTATGTCGACCGCGGGAGGATGAGGGATGGATATTTCGAAGCTGATGTTCCGCGAGCGCCTGCTGGAGGGTGAGCGCATTCTGGTCACCGGCGGCGGCACCGGCCTGGGGCGCGAGATGGCGGAGGCCTTCGTGCGGCTCGGCGCCGAGGTCCATATCTGCGGTCGACGCCGGGGCAAGCTCGACGAGACGGCGCAGGAACTGGTCGACCGCCACGGCGGGACGGTCGTCGGCCATGCCTGCGACATTCGCGACCCGGAAGCGATCCATGCGATGGTCGAGACGATCTGGGAGCACGGTCCGTTGACCGGCGTGGTCAACAATGCCGCGGGCAATTTCATCAGCCGGACCGAAGACCTCTCGGTGGGCGGCTTCAATGCCATCAGCGACATCGTCTTTCGCGGCAGCTTCTATGTCACGCTCGAGGTCGGCAAGCGGCTGATCGCCGAGGGGCGCAAGGCGAGCTTCCTCTCGATCCTGACGACATGGGTGTGGAACGGCGGACCCTTCGTGGTGCCCAGCGCGATGAGCAAGGCCGGGCTCAACGCGATGACGCAGAGCCTTGCGGTCGAATGGGGACGGTATGGCCTGCGCTTCAACGCCATCGCCCCCGGGCTGTTTCCCACCGACGGCATGAGCGCGCGTCTCTCGCCGCAAGGACGCGGCGGTAATTCGCATGACGAGATGAACCCGATGGGCCGTCACGGCGAGATGCACGAGCTGGCCAATCTCGCGGTCTTCCTGATGGGTCCGGGCGCGGAATGGATCAACGGCCAGACGATCGCCATCGATGGCGGCGGCTACCAGGCGCATGGCGGCAATTTCTACGCCGCGCTCAAGGACATGGGCGACGAGCAGTGGGAAGCGATGCGCGCGATGATCAAGGGGACCAATGCCAAGGACAAGGCCGAGCGGGGTAGATAGGTCGGAGTTTCTTGTTTTTCGAACCGGCCTCCGTCGGTTCGTCCTCGGTGCCGTTTCGGCGCTGCGCGTCGAGCACCTGCGAGCGGCCGGTCGGCCTTGCCTCGCCTAAAGGCTCGGAGACTTTCGCCGGATAGTCGTGGTGTGCATTGGTCCCGCCCGCGACCAGCGGACGACAAGGGCGACTGCCCGCCCGGAGCGGGTGCAGCTTGCTGCACGTCTAGCGAGGACGCGCCCGCGGAGGCGGGTGCGGAAAACAGAAAACCCATCTTTGAAAAAAATGGTGCTGCTGGGGAGGATTGAACTCCCGGCCTCACCCTTACCAAGGGTGCGCTCTACCACTGAGCTACAGCAGCACGTGTCACCCGCAAAAACCGTTGCGGGGGTGGAGGCGCGCGCTATTGGCAGACGCGGCGAAGAAGTCAACCTTCGCTTGAGCCGGAGCGCAAAATTCGCGAAAGCTTACGCGATGGACAGCTCAAACGACAAATCGAGCCGCGAGGACCGCCTCGCCGCGAAACTTCGCGAGAACCTGCGTCGCCGCAAGGGTCAGGCGCGCGAATTGCGCGAATCGGGCGACGACGGGGTTTCCAAGCCGTCCGAGGGCCGCTAACGCGCGGTGCTCACTGCTTTCTCGCTATTGCGAGGTGCTGTTCCGGGCCGCTCCCCCTCCCGGCCACCCATAGAATACCGTGCCGTGGGTGGCCGGGAGGGGGAGCGGGCTGGCACGGAGATCGGGAGAGAAAATGAGCAAGCTTATCCTCGTCCGCCATGGCCAGAGCGAGTGGAACCTCGCCAACCGTTTCACCGGATGGTGGGACGTGGACCTTACAGAAAAAGGCGAGGAGGAAGCACGCGCCGCGGGCGAACTGATGAAGGCCAAGGGCGTCCTGCCCACGGTTGCCTTCACCAGCGTCCAGAAGCGCGCGATCAAGACGCTCAACATCGCACTCGAAGCCTGCGACCGGCTGTGGATCCCGGTAACCCGCGACTGGCACCTCAACGAGCGTCACTACGGCGGGCTGACCGGCCTCGACAAGCAGCAGACCCGCGAAAAGCACGGCGACGAGCAGGTGCACGTCTGGCGCCGCAGCTTCGACGTCCCTCCGCCCGAGCTCGAAAAGGGAAGCGAGTTCGATCTCTCGGACGACCCGCGCTATGCCGGGATCGACGTGCCGCGCACCGAAAGCCTCAAGCTGACCATCGAGCGCGTGCTGCCCTATTGGGAGGAAGCGATCCTGCCGCAGCTCGCCAAGGGAGAGACCGTGATCATCTCGGCCCATGGCAACAGCCTGCGCGCGCTGGTCAAGCACCTCTCGAACATTTCCGACGAGGACATCACCGGGCTCGAGATCCCCACCGGCCAGCCGATCGTCTACGATTTCGACGGCACCACGGCGTCGGGCGAACGCTACTACCTCAGGGACGCGTAATATGGCGACGCAAGGAACTGCGAAGGTCGCCATCGTCATGGGCAGCCAGTCGGACTGGCCGACCATGACCTGCGCCGCCGAAGTGCTCGAAGAACTGGGCGTTGCGACCGATGTCCGCATCGTCTCGGCGCACCGCACGCCCGAGCGGATGTACGATTTCGCCAAGGGCGCGGCGGACGCGGGGATCGAGGTCATCATCGCGGGCGCCGGCGGCGCGGCGCACCTGCCGGGCATGATCGCGGCGCTGACGCATCTGCCGGTGCTCGGCGTACCAGTGCAGTCGAAGGCGCTTTCGGGCCAGGACAGCCTACTCTCCATCGTCCAGATGCCCGCCGGGGTGCCGGTCGGCACGCTGGCGATCGGCAAGGCCGGGGCGACCAACGCCGGCCTGCTCGCCGCGGCGATCCTCGCCAATCACGACCCCGCCCTCTCGCAGCGGCTGCAGGACTGGCGCGCCGCCCGCAGCGCGGCGGTGACCGAGCGCCCGGTCGACTGATGCTCAAGCGCGGCGGCACGATCGGCATTCTCGGCGCTGGCCAGCTAGGCCGGATGATGGCGATGAGCGCCGCGCAGCTCGGTTATCGCTGCATCGCCTATGCGCCCGAGGGCGACAATGTCGCGGGCCAGGCGAGCGACGATCTGTTCGCCAACAAGTGGGACGATACCGCCGCGCTCGCGGCCTTCGCCGCCCAGTGCGACGTGGTGACCTGGGAATTCGAGAACGTCCCTGTGGCCACCGCCGGTGCCATGCCCGAAGAGCGCATCTTCCCGCACCCGCGCGCGCTCGAGACAGCCCAGGACCGGCTCAACGAGAAGCGCTTCGTCGAAGGGCTCGGCGGTCGGCCCGCCGCCTATGCGCGCGTCGATTCGCGCGCCGATCTCGAGGCGGCGGTCGATCGGCTGGGCGCGCCCGGCATCCTCAAGACGCGGCGCGACGGATACGACGGCAAGGGCCAGTGGCGGATCGGTTCGGACCGCGAAGCGCAGGGCCTGCATCTGCCCGAAATGCCGCTGATCTACGAAGGCTTTGTCGAGTTCGAGGCCGAGTTCTCGGTCATCCTCGTGCGCGGTCGGGACGGCGAGATCCGCTTCTGGGATTCGACCCGCAACACGCATGAGGACGGCATCCTCGCCACCTCCTCACTCCCCGCGGGCGAGCCGATCGAGGCGCAGGTCGGCGAAGCGCGGGAACTTGCCCGTCAGGTCGCCGATGCACTCAAATATGTCGGCGTGCTGACGCTCGAATTCTTCGCCACGCGCGAAGGGCCGATCTTCAACGAGATGGCGCCGCGGGTGCACAATTCAGGCCACTGGACGATCGAGGGCGCGGTCACCAGCCAGTTCGAGAACCACATCCGCGCGGTCGCGGGCCTGCCGCTGGGCGACACCGCGACGGTCGCCAGGGCGGTCAGCATGACCAACATCATCGGCAAGGACATCGAACGGGCGCAGCAGCATCTCAAGGCGCCCGACACACACCTCCACGATTACGGCAAGGCCAAGGTGCGCGAAGGGCGCAAGATGGGCCATGTGACGCGGCTGGAACGGTGAGCTTGTTTCTCATCTTCGCCCGTGCGGCCAATGGTTGCATCGGCAGGGACGGCGCGCTGCCGTGGCACCTGCCCGCCGACCTCAGGCGGTTCAAGGCGCTGACCATGGGCCAGGAAAATCAAGGCCTTCCGATGATCATGGGGCGCAAGACCTTCGAGAGCCTGCCGGGCCTGCTTCCCGGGCGGCGCCATATCGTGCTCACGCGCAAGGAGCGCTGGGATTCGACCGGTGCCGAAGTCGCCCGCTCGGTCGAGGATGCGCTCGCGCTGGCGGGGGACGGCGAGATCGCGGTCATCGGCGGCGCGGCGATCTACGACGTGTTCATGGAGCATGCCGACCGGATCGAGCTGACCGAAATCCACGCCGATTTCGACGGCGATACCTTTATGCCCCCGCTCGGACCCGAATGGGAGGCGGTCGCGCGCGAGGATTTCGCGGGCGAGGACGGGCGCCCCGCCTACAGCTTCGTGACGCTGGAACGTGCGGCGTGAAGCGCAAGCTGGTCCTCGGCCTGCTCGGCGTGATCGTCGTCGCGCTGGTGGGCTTCTTCCTGCTCGCGCCCGGGATCGTCGAGCGGGGGATGAACAGGATCGACGGCGAGCCGCTGATCGAGGTCTCCGACGAGGCCAAGGCGCTCCACGAGACGCTCGCCATCGTCGACCTGCATTCGGACACGCTCCTGTGGAAGCGCGACCTGCTCGATCGCGCCGATCGCGGGCACATGGACCTGCCGCGGCTGCGCGAGGGCAATGTCGCGCTGCAGGTCTTCTCGAGCGTGACCAAGACGCCCAAGGGGCAGAATTACGACGCCAACGGCGCCGACAGCGACAACATCACCATGCTGGCGGTCGCGCAGCTCCAGCCGATGCGGACCTGGAACAGCCTGCTCGAACGCTCGCTGTGGCATGCGCAGAAGCTCGAAACCGCGATCGAAGAGAGCCGCGACGAGTTCTACCAGGTGTGGACACCCGACGATGTCCGCCGGTTGATGGTCAGCCGCCAAGGCAAGGGCGGCCCCAAGCCGGTCGGCGCGCTGTTCAGCGCCGAGGGACTGCAGAGCCTCGAGGGCGACATCGCCAATCTCGACCGGCTCTATGACGCGGGCATGCGCATGGCGGGGCTGACGCATTTCTTCGACAACCGCCTCGCCGGCTCGATGCACGGGCTCGAAAAGGGGGGGCTGACCCCCTTCGGCCGCGACGTGGTGCGCAAGATGGAGGCCAAGGGCATGATCGTCGACATCGCCCATTGCAGCCACCGCTGCGTCGCCGACATCCTCGCGATGGCGCAGCGCCCGGTCGTCTCCAGCCACGGCGGGGTGCAGGCGACCTGCAAGGTCAACCGCAATCTCACCGACGAGGAAATCCGCGGAGTCGCGAAAACCGGTGGCGTGATCGGCATCGGCTATTGGGACGGGGCGATCTGCGGCACCGATCCGCGCGCAACCGCGAGGGCGATGAAACACGTCCGCGACCTCGTCGGAATCGAGCATGTCGCGCTCGGCAGCGACTTCGACGGGGCAACGACGGTGCGTTTCGACACCGCACAATTGGTTCAAGTGACGCAGGCGCTGCTCGACGAGGGCTTCACGCCCGACGAGATCCGCGCGGCGATGGGCGGCAATGCGCTGCGCGTCATCCGCGCCGGGCTGGCGCCCCTCGATCGAGCCGAGGGCAGGCCCCAATGAGGTTCCTCGACCATCGCGAGCCGCTGCCCGAATCGCTGCGCGGCGCGGTGATCGCGCTGGGCAATTTCGACGGCTTCCACCTCGGCCACCAGGCGGTGGCGGGCGAGGCGATCCGCTGGGCGCGCGAAGAAGGCCGTCCCGCGATCATCGCGACCTTCGACCCGCATCCGGTGCGCCATTTCAAGCCCGACGCCCCGCCCTTCCGGCTGACCACGCTCGAACAGCGGCAGGAACTCTACCTCGCCGCCCGGGCGACCGCGATGCTGGTGTTCCATTTCGACGGCGAACTGGCGGGCACCACGGCAGAGGATTTCGTCCGCAAGCTGCTCGGCGAGCACCTCGGCGTGGCAGGCGTGGTGACGGGCGAGGACTTCACCTTCGGCAAGGCGCGCGGCGGCAATTTCGAGAGACTGGTGGAACTCGGCAAGGAGGTGGGGATCGAGGCGCGCGCGGTGCCGCCGGTGATGGACCATGGCGAGCCGGTATCCTCCAGCCGGGTGCGCGACGCGCTGCGCGCAGGCGATCCGCAGGAGGCAGCGCGGCTGCTCACCCGCCCCTTCGCGATCCGCGGCGTGGTCCAGCACGGCGACAAGCGCGGGCGCGAAATCGGCTATCCCACCGCGAACCTGCCGGTCGAGCACTATTTGCGCCCCAAATACGGGATCTACGCGGTGACCGGGCGCATCCTCGCCACCGGGCAGGAGCTCAAGGGCGCCGCCAATATCGGCGTGCGCCCGCAATTCGACCCGCCGAAGGAATTGCTCGAGCCCTATTTCTTCGACTTTGCGGGCGATCTCTACGGCCAGGAGATCGAGGTATCCTTCCACCACTTCCTGCGCGGCGAGGCCAAGTTCGATTCGCTCGAGGGGCTGATCGCGCAGATGGAGAAGGATTGCGACGAGGCGCGTCGCCTGCTCGGGTGACATCCGCTTCGTCATTGCGAGGAGCCGCAGGCGACGCGGCAATCCAGAAAGGGCTGGACTGGATTGCTTCGCTGCGCTCGCAATGACGAGTATTTGCAGCGGACGCACTTACCGCTAAGGCGCGCAACCTATGTCCGAGAAGCGCGATTACAGAGATACGGTCTTCCTGCCCAAGACCGATTTTCCCATGAAGGCCGGCCTCCCGCAGAAGGAGCCCGGCATTGCCGCGCGCTGGCAGGACGAGAAGCTCTACGAGCAGCTGCGCGAGGCGCGGCAGGGGCGCGAGAAGTTCATCTTCCACGACGGCCCGCCCTACGCCAATGGCGACATGCACATCGGCCATGCGCTGAACCACACGCTGAAAGACATGGTCTGCCGCACGCAGAACCTGATGGGCAAGGACGCGCCCTACGTGCCCGGCTGGGACTGCCACGGCCTGCCGATCGAATGGAAGGTCGAGGAGCAGTACCGCAAGGCGAAGAAGGAAAAGCCGGTCCTCTCGGGCGCGAACCGAGACGAAGCCGAGGTCTTTGCCTTCCGCGAGGAATGCCGCGCCTACGCCCAGCACTGGGTCGATGTGCAGCGCGAACAGCTCAAGCGCCTCGGCGTGATGGCCGACTGGGATCGCCCCTATCTCACCATGCAGAAGGACAGCGAGGCGATCATCGTCGCCGAGCTGATGAAGCTGGCCGAAGCGGGCAATCTCTATCGCGGCTCGAAGCCGGTGATGTGGAGCCCGGTCGAGGAAACCGCGCTGGCCGAGGCCGAGGTCGAATACGAGGACATCGTCTCGACGCAGATCGACGTGGCCTTCGAGATCACCGAGAGCCCGATCGAGGAACTTGTCGGCGCGCATGCGGTGATCTGGACGACGACGCCATGGACGATTCCGGTGAACCAGGCGATCGCCTATGGACCGGACATTGAATATGTCTTGGTACAATACGCCGACCGCAAATACCTTATCGCCGAAGACCTCTGCTACGCTTTGTCGCTTCGTACTGGAGCTGCGGAAAACGGAACCGGAAAGCCCGGAAGCGGTGCAACCGGAGCGATTAGACTTTACAAGGGCTCCGACCTCGCCGGAACCGTCGCCCGCCATCCGATGCATCATCTCGGCGGGTTCTACGCCAAGCCGCGCCCCTTCCTGCCGGGCGATTTCGTCACCACCGACAGCGGCACCGGCCTCGTCCACATGTCGCCCGACCACGGCGAGGACGATTTCCTGCTGTGCAAGGCCAACGGCATCGATCCGGTCTTCGCCGTCACCAATGGCGGCCTCTACCGCGACGACTGGAGCTGGCTCGGCGGGGACGACGAGCGCCGTCGCGCGGTGATCAACAAGCAGTTCAACGCGCCCGACGGCCCGATCTGCTCGGATTTGCGCGAGGCGGGCGCGCTGCTTTCGGCCAGCGACGACTACCAGCATTCCTACCCGCACAGCTGGCGCTCGAAAGCCAAGGTCATCTATCGCTGCACGCCGCAATGGTTCGTGCCGATGGACAAGGACCTCGGCGACGGAGCAACGCTGCGCGAGCGCGCCACCAAGGCCATCGCCAATACGCGCTTCGTCCCCGAGAAGGGCCGCAACCGCATCGGCAGCATGGTCGAAGGCCGCCCCGACTGGGTGCTCTCGCGCCAGCGTGCCTGGGGCGTGCCGATCACGCTGTTCGTGCGGGCCGACGGGTCCTATTTGCAGGACCCGGCAGTCAACGCGCGCATCGTCGAGGCCATCCGCGAAAACGGCATGGACGCCTGGAGTGAGGCCAACAAACCGGCCTTCCTCGGCGCCGACCACGACCCGGCAGAGTTCGAGATGGTCACCGACATTCTCGACGTGTGGTTCGATTCAGGCTGCACACACGCCTTCGTGCTCGAAAGCGGGCGCTGGCCCGAAATGCGCTGGCCCGCCGATCTCTATCTCGAAGGCAGCGACCAGCATCGCGGCTGGTTCCAGTCCTCGCTGCTCGAAAGCTGCGCGACGCGCGGCCGCGCACCCTACGACCAGATCCTGACGCATGGCTTCACCATGGCGAGCGACGGGCGCAAGATGTCGAAGAGCCTCGGCAACACCGTCGATCCCTTGAAGGTGATGGAGCAGTACGGCGCCGACATCATCCGGCTGTGGGCGCTGAGTGTCGATTCGACCGAGGACCACCGCATCGGCGACGAGATCCTCAAGGGCACGGGCGACCAGTATCGCAAGCTGAGGAACACCTTCCGCTACCTGCTCGGCGCGCTCGACGGCTTCGTTGGTGACATGGGCGATGTCGGCGAAGTGCCCGAGCTCGAGCTTTACGTTCTCGCGCTGCTCGCCGATCTCGACGGCAAGCTGCGGCAGGCGGTCGATGATTACGACTTCACCGCCTACACGCGCCTGCTGGTCGATTTCTGCAACGAGGACCTGTCGGCCTTCTACTTCGATATCCGCAAGGACGTGCTCTATTGCGACGGGCCCGACAGCGTGACGCGCAACGCCTATCGCACCGTGCTCGACATCCTGTTCCACGCGCTGGTGCGCTATGCCGCGCCCGTGCTGGTGTTCACCGCCGAGGAGGTCTGGACCACGCGCTACCCCGATGGCGGCAGCGTCCACCTGCTCGAATGGCCCAAGGTGCCGGGTGTCAGCGCCGACGGGGCGAAATGGGATAAGCTGCGCGAGCTGCGCGAGGACGTGATGGAGGCGATCGAGCCGCTGCGCCGCGAGAAGGTGATCCGCTCGGGGCTCGAAGCCGATGTGATCGTGCCTGCAGCCGCGGTGCCCGAAGGCTTCAGCGACGCCGATCTCGCCGAGCTGTTCATCACCGCGTCAGTGACGCGCGGCGATAGCGATGCGGTGACGGTCACGCGGACATCGGAAAGCAAGTGCGGGCGCTGCTGGCGCCTGCTGCCCAGCGTGGCGGAGGACGGCGATCTGTGCGATCGCTGCGAAGACGTTGTCGCCCGGATGGACGAAGCGGCATGAGCCCGGTGCTGCGCAATCGCCTGATCGGCTGCCTTGCCGCGCTCGGCATCTTCGCCGCCGACCAGTGGAGCAAGAATTTCGTCACAAAGGTGCTCGGCATCGACCGCATCGGCGATGCGATGGAACTGCTGCCCATCTTCGACCTGCGCTTCACCCGCAATTTCGGCGTCTCGCTCGGCATGTTCGAGGCGAACAGCCCCGAGATGCGCTGGGGGCTGGTGCTCGTCACCGGGATCATCGCGCTGGTGGTGACCGTGTGGATGATGCGCGAGAAACTGCTGACCGATGTGCTCGCGCTGTCGCTGATCCTCGGCGGCGCGCTGGGCAATATCAAGGACCGCTACGATCTGGGCTATGTGGTCGATTTCGCGGACCTGCATTTCGGGGATTTCCGCCCCTTCCTCATTTTCAACCTCGCCGATGCGGCTATCACCATCGGCGTCGTCATCGTCCTTGCACGGGCCTTCTTCATGCGCGACAAGGACATGGCAGAGGTCGATGGCCTCATGAACAGCAAGGCGGCCGAGGCCGCGGAGAGCAAGTGATGACCAAATTCGCCCGTTTCGCCCTGATTGCCGGCCTCGGCGCCATGACCGCCGCCTGCGGCAGCGGCGGGTTGCTCAACCGCGAGCGGCCCGACGAATTTGCCGTGCAGCGCCAGGCGCCGCTGGTGGTCCCGCCCGATTTCAACCTCGTGCCGCCGCAGCCCGGCGCCCCGCGCCCGGCCGAAGGCAGCGCCGCGACGCAGACGCTCGAAGCGCTGTTCGGCGGCCCCCAGCCGCGCAGCAGCGTCGAGACCAGCCTGCTCGAACGCGCCGGCAGCGCTGAACCGGGCATCCGCAGCGCGGTGGGCGATCCGAACACCGCGACGGTGGCCAAGGGCAGCGTCACCCGCGACATCATCGCCGCGCCCGAGGGCGACGGTGCGACGGCCAGCGCGGTGATTCCGGGGTAAAGCCCGGGTTTTTGTTTAGCCTCAAGCGCCGGCGGCCGCGTCCGCGGCCTTAGGCTTTCCTCGCTCACACGCCCTCCGGGCGCGTCGCTGCGGGCGGCCCGTCGGCCTTGCCTCGCCTATCGGCTCGGATACTTCCACCAGATTGCTGGCTAGGCGCTAGTTCCGGCCCGGCGGAGGGCCGGCAAGGGCGACCGCCCGCCCGGAGCGGGTGCAGCTTGCTGCACGTCTAGCGAGGACGCACCGACGGAGGTCGGTGCGAAATACAATGACTCCCCCTACTCTTCCTCGACCTTCGAGGGTTTCTCCGCACTCACCAGCAGCTTGTCGATCCGACGGCCGTCCATGTCGACCACTTCGAAGCGCCAGCCCTGGTCGGTAAAATGGTCGCCCTCGCCCGGCAGGCGCTTGAGCACGTGGAGCGCGTAGCCCGCGGCGGTGCCGAATTCGCGATCCTCGCCATATTCGATCCCCAGCCGGTCGGCGAGGACGTCGGCCGAGAGCGAGCCCGCGACCAGCAGGCTGCCGTCCTCGCGCTCGACCACGCCGGGTCCGTCGCCCGCATCCTGGTCGCTGGCGAAATCGCCGACCAACGCGGTCAGCAGGTCGACCGGAGTGATGATCCCGTCGAGATGGCCGTATTCGTCATGCACCATCGCCATCGCGACCTCGGCCTGCTGCAGCACGCGAAGGGCATCGACCGCGTCGAGCTGGTCGGGCACGACCTCGGCCCTGACCATCAGCGCGGCGAGGTCGACCGGCTCGCCCGCGACGAGGCGGGTGAGGATTTCGCGCACCTTGACCACGCCGAGCACTCGATCGGGCGAGCCCTCGGCCACCGGCAGCAGCGAGTGCGGGCTCTCGTCGAGCGCGGCGCGGATCGCCTCGGGGCCGGCCCCGATATCGACCCAGTCGACTTCCGTCCGCGGGGTCATCAGCTCGCGCACCGGGCGCTGCGCCAGCCGCACCACGCCCTGCAGCATCTGGTGCTGTTCGTGCTCGATCACGCCCGAACGGGTCGCCTCGGCGAAGAGCATGTGCAATTCCTCGGCGGTCACCGCGCTCTGGCCCGCAGGACGGACGCCGAGGAGGCGGATGAGCAGGCCCGAGGAGACGTCGAGCAGCCACACCAGCGGCGCGGCGACCTTGGCCAGCAGCGCCATCGGGCGCGCCATGACGATGGCGATCGGCGCGGCGGCGCGCAGCGCGACCTGCTTGGGGACCAGTTCGCCCACCACGAGGCTGAGATAGGTGGTGATGACGATGACCGTCGCGAAGCCCGCTTCGGGGGCCCAGCCGGCGGGGAAGCCGAGCAGTTCGAGCCGCTCGCCCACCGGTCCGCCGAGGCTGGCGCCCGAATAGGCGCCGGCGATGATGCCGATTAGCGTGATGCCGATCTGCACGGTGGAGAGGAACTTGCCCGGTTCGGCGGCGAGTTCGAGCGCGATCCGGGCGCCGCCATTGCCCTGATGCGCCGCAGCGCGCAGGCGCGCGGTCCGTGCGGAAACGATGGCCAGCTCGCTCATGGCGAAAACGCCGTTGATGACGATCAGCCCGGCGATGATGACGAGGTCGGTCCAGGGAAATGGGGTCACCCGCGCGTGGCTAGCACAAAAGCCCGGCGCTGCCAGCGTCTCGTGCGACTTATCTCCCGCCGCGCCGGAACAGGCGGCGCATTGGAATGTTTGATGCCTTGTGACGCGAGTGGGCGCGTCCGCCCATTTACTCGCCCGGCAGCGATCCCGCGTGGGGCGCCTGCCCCTCAGAGGAGGAGAATTACATGAAGAAGTCGCGCATCCTTACCGCCAGCCTGGCCGCCGTTTCGCTGATGACCGTGTCGGCCTGCGTCACCGATCCCAACACCGGCGAGAAGAAGATCTCGCGCACCGTGCTCGGCACCGCCGGCGGCGCGATCGCGGGCGGCCTGCTGGGCGGCGTCATCGGCGGCAAGACCGGACGCATCATCGGTGCGGCCGCGGGCGGTGTCGCCGGCGGCGTGGTCGGCTACAAGATGGACCAGCAGATCAAGGAGCTGAAGGAGCAGACCGCCGGATCGGGCGTCGACGTCAGCGAAGTCGACGGCGGCGACGCGATCCTCGTCAACCTGCCCGACGGCGTGACCTTCGCCACCGGCAGCTACACCATCTCGCCGGGCTTCCGCGACCTGCTCGACCGGGTCGCCTCGAGCCTACGCGAATATCCCAACAGCCTCGTCGACGTCTATGGCCACACCGACACCACCGGCTCGGCCGAATCGAACCAGCGCCTGTCCGAACAGCGCGCGCAGGCGGTGGCCAACTACCTGATCTCGCAGGGCGTCAGCTCGTCGCGCATCCGCTGGATGGGCTTCGGCGAAACGCGCCTCAAGGTGGCGACGGGCGACAATGTCAACGAGCCGCTCAACCGCCGCGTCGAAATCAAGATCATCCCCTTCGACCAGCAGGACGTCCAGGCCGCGCAGGCACAGGGCAACTGATCAACGATCCCTTCGGGACAATCGCACGACTTGGGGGTCGGCCTGCGGGCCGGCCCCTTTTCATGTGCGTGCGTGAAGCGCATCTGCGCTTCCCTTGCGGCACCAGCGGATGTCCCGACCGTACCCGACCAACAAAAAGCTTTCCTACCCCAACCTTCTCGCCAACCGTTCGACCGCCGCGCCGTGGATCGCCGGGGCGCTGACCAGCACGCCGAAGTCGCGCGGGTCGCGCTTGTTGTAGTCGAGCTTGCGGCCATAGGCGTCGCTCACCGCCGCCCCCGCCTCGCGCGCGATCATGCCGGCGGCGGCGATGTCCCATTCGAAGCCCCAGCGCACCGTCGCCACCAGGTCGGCCTCGTCGGCCGCGATCATGGCGATGCGCAGCGCGATCGAATTGGGCTGGTCGACCGCGACCAGGTCGGTATCGACCTTGGGTAGGGCATGCGCGGGGACGCGCGCGCCGGTCAGCTCACCCCGGGTCGAGGCGCGCAGCCGTTCGCCGTTGCGCCAGGCGCCCTGCCCCGCCACCGCAGTCCAGTTCTCGCCGCGCGCGGGGGCGCAGAGCGCGCCGATCAGCGGACGTCCGCCGCTGATCAGCGCGACCGAAACCGCCCAGCCGCTGCGCCCGCGAATGAAGTCGCGCGTCCCGTCGACCGGGTCGACCAGCCAGATGAGATCGTGGCCGAGCCGCACGGGATCGTCGGCGGTCTCCTCCGACAGCCAGCCCGCCGCGGGCAGCAGCGCGCCGAGTTCGCGCTTGAGGAAGGCATCGACCGCCAGATCGGCCTCGCACACCGGATCGCCCGGCCTTTTTTCCCATGCGTTCAGATCGTTGCCCGCCCCCGGCCACAGGTCGTAGGCGATCCTTCCGGCTTCGGAGACGATGGATTCGAGGCGCTGGCTATCGATCATGGAGAGTGGCCCGCGCCCTGCACCCGAATGCGGGCCTTTTCAAGCGCGCCCAGACATGCTTATGGCGCTCGCGACTCTTATTCCCCCACGCGCATCACGCGAAGGACGAAGCTTCGACATGAACATTCACGAATACCAGGCCAAGGAACTGCTCGCGAAATACGGCATCGGCATCCCCGCGGGCCATGCCGCCCTGACCGTCGAAGAGGCGGTCGCAGGCGCCAGGCAGCTGCCCGGGCCGCTCTATGTCGTGAAGGCGCAGATCCATGCCGGCGGTCGCGGCAAGGGCAAGTTCAAGGAACTCGGCCCCGATGCCAAGGGCGGCGTCCGCCTGTCGAAGAGCATCGAGGACGTCGAAGCCAACGCCAAGGAAATGCTCGGCAATACGCTGGTGACCGTGCAGACCGGCGATGCCGGCAAGCAGGTCAACCGCCTCTATGTCACCGACGGCGTCGACATCGCCGAGGAATACTATCTCTCGATGCTGGTCGATCGCGCGACCGGCCGCGTCGCCATGATCGTCTCCACCGAAGGCGGCATGGACATCGAGGAAGTCGCGCATTCGACGCCCGAGAAGATCACCACCATCGCGATCGACCCGGCGCAGGGCTTCATGCCGCACCACGGCCGCGCGGTCGCCTTCGCGCTCAAGCTGACCGGCGACCTCAACAAGCAGGCGCAGAAGCTCGCCAAGCAGCTCTACACCGCCTTCATGGACCTCGACTGCGAAATGCTCGAGATCAACCCGCTGGTCGAAACCGAGGACGGCAATCTACTGGTGCTCGACACCAAGATGAGCTTCGACGGCAACGCGCTGTTCCGCCACAAGGACGTGGAAGCGCTGCGCGACGTGACCGAGGAAGACCCGGCCGAAGTCGAAGCGAGCGAATACGACCTCGCCTACATCAAGCTCGACGGCAATATCGGCTGCATGGTCAACGGCGCCGGTCTCGCCATGGCGACGATGGACATCATCAAGCTGAACGGCGCCTTCCCGGCGAACTTCCTCGACGTGGGCGGCGGCGCGACGACCGAGAAGGTCACCGCGGCGTTCAAGATCATTCTCAAGGATCCGGCGGTCGAGGGTATCCTGGTGAACATCTTCGGCGGCATCATGAAGTGCGACGTCATCGCCAACGGCATCGTCCAGGCGGCGAAGGACGTGAATCTCTCGGTTCCGCTGGTCGTCCGCCTCGAAGGCACCAATGTCGAAGAGGGCAAGGCCATCCTCGACAATTCGGGCCTCGCCATCGTCAGCGCCGACGATCTCGGCGATGCGGCGAAGAAGATCGTGGCCGAGGTCAAGAAGGCGGCCTGAGCGCCGCCTTCGCCGATCACTCCATCCGCGTGAACCGGAACACCAGCTCGCCGGCTGGCTTGCCCTCGTGCGTCGTGCGAACCGCGGCCAGCAGGCCGTTTTCGCCGTCGCAGCGCAGGGTGAGCGCGCGGAAATAGGCGGCGCAATCCTCCACCGCGATCAGGGAGAAGGAGAGCATGTCGTCCTTCTCCTCCCAGCCCGTCAGGTCGGCGTTGAAATGCTTGAGGCGCAGCACCAGCGTGCCGCCTTCCTCGATCAGATACATGTGCTCGGTGAAGCGGAGCGTCTCGCCGTCGGCCTGCTGCACGAAGGTGCCGACCATCGTGGTGCCCGATGGGGGGAGCCAGCTTTCGTAAGCGGGTGCACCGCCGATCCCCTCGCCCTGCCACTGGCCCACCAGCCAGCCCATGTCTTCGAGCGTCGCGGGAGGCGGCACGTGGCCGTCGGGAGCGGCCCGGGTTTCCTGCGCCGACAGGGGCATCGCCAGCATTGCCGCCGCACTTGCGAACATGGGCCAGACGCGCATCGGACACCTCCCGTCTCCGGGGGTGAAACTATGCCTCGCGCCAAGCATAGTAAAGACAGGTTTCGAGACCGCTTGACCTGCCCCGTGCCCCGCGCGAGGGACGGGGCAAGGGTCAAGAACCGCTCCGGCTGCCAGCTTGACGTTTACGTAAACGCAAGCTAGGCGGTCGCCACAGTTTCAAGCCGAGAGGAAGGTATCGCATGAAAATCCTCGTCCCCGTGAAGCGGGTGATCGACTACAATGTCAAGCCGCGCGTCAAGGCCGACGGCTCGGGCGTCGACCTCGCCAACGTCAAGATGAGCATGAACCCCTTCGACGAAATCGCCGTCGAGGAAGCCA
>NZ_JBLYYF010000005.1:0-49328 GCF_048550555.1 Qipengyuania sp.
AGAGGTCGAGCACGTCGATGAAATTGGTGCCGTTGACCGGGTCGCCGCCGATGCCGACCGCGGTGGTCTGGCCGAGGCCGACCATGGTGGTCTGGTGGACGGCTTCATAGGTCAGCGTGCCCGAGCGCGAGACCACGCCGACGCTGCCCTTCTTGAAGATGCTGCCCGGCATGATGCCGATCTTGCATTCGCCGGGGGTGAGGACGCCGGGGCAGTTCGGGCCGATCAGGCGCGACTTCGACCCCTGCAGCGCGCGCTTCACGCGGACCATGTCGAGCACGGGGATGCCCTCGGTGATCGCCACGATCAGTTCGACCTCGGCGTCGATCGCCTCGAGGATCGAGTCCGCGGCGAAGGGCGGCGGGACGTAGATGCACGAAGCGGTCGCGCCGGTTTCGGCCTTGGCTTCGGCGACGGTGTTGAACACCGGCAGGTCGATATGCGTGGTGCCGCCCTTGCCGGGGGTCACGCCCGCAACCATCTGCGTGCCATAGGCGAGCGCCTGCTGCGTGTGGAAGGTGCCGGTGTCGCCGGTCATCCCCTGGGTGATGACCTTGGTGTTCTTGTCGACGAGGATGCTCATTGAGTCTCTACTCCTGTTCGGTGGGATTCGCCGTTCAGGCGAGCGAGCTGTCGAGGCCCTTGCAGGCTTCGAGAAGTTCCTCGACCGCGTCGGTCGAGACCTTGAGGTTCTTGGCTTCTTCGTCCGAGAGCTCGATTTCGATCACTTCCTCGGTGCCGCCCGCGCCGATCACGGTCGGGACGCCGACATAGAGGCCGTCGAGGCCGTATTTGCCTTCGACATAGCTGGCGCAGGGCAGGATGCGCTTCTGGTCGCCGAGATAGGCCTCGGCCATGCTGATCGCGCTGGTGGCGGGCGCGTAATAGGCCGAGCCGTTGCCGAGCAGCTGAACGATTTCGCCGCCGCCCGCGCGGGTGCGCTTGACGATTTCGTCGATGCGGTCGGGCGAAACGCCCTTGATCTTGGCGTAGTCGTTGACCGGGATGCCGTTGATCGTGGTGTAGCTGGTGACGGGCACCATGGTGTCGCCATGGCCGCCGAGGACGAAGGCGTTGACGTCCTTCACCGAGCAGCCGAATTCCCAGGCGAGGAAGGTGGCGAAGCGCGCGCTGTCGAGCACGCCGGCCATGCCGACGACCTTGTTGTGAGGCAGGCCGCTGAATTCGCGCAGCGCCCAGACCATCGCGTCGAGCGGGTTGGTGATGCAGATCACGAAGGCGTCGGGGCAGTTGTTCTTGATGCCTTCGCCGACGGCCTTCATCACCTTGAGGTTGATGCCGAGCAAATCGTCGCGGCTCATGCCCGGCTTGCGCGGCACACCCGCGGTGACGATCACCACGTCGGCGCCGGCGATATCGGCATAGTCGTTGGTCCCGGTGATCTTGGCATCGAAGCCTTCGATCGGGCCGCATTGGCTGAGGTCGAGCGCCTTGCCTTGCGGCATGCCCTCGGCGATGTCGAACAGGACGATGTCGCCCATTTCCTTCTTCGCCGCGAGGTGTGCGAGCGTGCCGCCGATCATGCCGGCGCCGATAAGGGCGATCTTCTTGCGTGCCATGGGGGTAGGGTCCTTGTTCCTGCCGTGCGGGACAGTGATGATACCCGGACCGATAATGGGCCATGCATCAGGTGTCCCGCAAAGGAGGCACGGCGCCCGGTCGATTGCGAGAGGGGCACTAGGACGGTGCAGGGGTGAATGCAACCGCCAATGATCGGCGGCGCAAAACTATCTTTGCAAATGGTTCGCAATTTCAATAATGCGGTTTTTCGCCGCTGTCCAGTGCCCTTTGGATGCCGCGCCGAGGGTCAGGGAGCGGCGGCTCCGCTCCGGGGCCTCAGCGGGCCAGCAGATCCTCGATGGCAAGCGACCGTTCGAGCCGTTCGCCAAGGCGCCGGTCGAGCGAGCGGCAGATGCCGAGCCACCAGCGACAGGCGTCGCCGTCGCCGGCGAAATGGGCTTTCTCCGCCTGGAAGCGGGCAATTCCGGCCGCCGCCATGCCGTGCGTGGCGAATTGCCTCAGCGCGGCGCGCATCGTCGGATCGATGCCCGAACTCGGCACCACCCGCGGCGCATCGCCATTGTCGTTTGCGGGTCGACCGGGCGATTTTCGCGCCAGAACGCGGGCAATCGGAGAGGTTGCGGGGGTGCGGGCGGCGGCAAAACGGAGGGGCATGCCTGAAATCCTCTGGAAACGACCGGGGGTGACGGTGCTTCTAGCGAGGCCGCGCTAAGCTTCGGTGTTGCGACATGGTTGTGGAGCCGTAAAGGATAATTCGGCGGGCGAGCGGCTACTGCTTGCCCGGCTGGCTGATCCATTGGCCCGAATTGGCATATTCCTCGCGGATGCGGCCCGATTGCGGCAATTTGCCATTGGCGGGTGCAACTGCTGAGGCCGCCGCCCCGACCGGCGGATCGCCTGCGGGGCCGAGGCCGATCGCCTCGTTCGAGGGTGGGGCGGGGGCCACCGGCCCGGGCACATCGGCCTCGGCACGGCGCACGCTGGGCGCGGCAAGCGGTTCGCTGCCGGCATAGGCATCGGTGAAGGCGCCCGCGGTCCCCGCGCCGCCCTTCCAGCGATAGAAGCGGTGCGCGCCGATCGCGCCGATATAGTCGAGGCTCGCCGCCCAATAGGGATTGACGTAATTGGTGTGGTAATGCGTCGCCAGGCCGACCGGCTTGTAGACCTCGCCCGCCAGCGCCGCGAGCGCCACCGACTGTGCCACGGCCCAGCCGCGGCGCGAGGGCTTGCGGTTGAGCGAGCCGTCGCAGGTGAAGCTGAACTGGCAGCCGGTCTTGCGTTCCGAGCCCTGGAACACGACCCCGCAGACGCTCGCCGGATAGGCCGGATGGGCGACGCGGTTGAGCACCACCTGCGCCACCGCCTGCTGGCCCGAATAGCTCTCGCTCGCCGCCTCGTAATAGACCGCCATCGACAGGCATTGCAGCGCGCGTGCCTTGTCCAGCCCGCTGCCTGCCTGGCGGAAGGCCTGCGCCGCAGCGCCCGCGCCATGGCTCTCGGCGAACTCGACCGTCTCCAGCGTGCCTTCGCTCTCGCGCAGGTCGGCGAGGTCCATCGTCAGCCGCGGAGCATCCTCGAGATAGTAGAAGGCAGAGCCGGGGAAGCTCTCGCCCGCGGTCTCGAAGGGCATGGGCGCAAGCGCGACGCGTTCGTCCCCGAGCCCCAGCGCCCGCCCAAATTCGCCCCATTCGCCCTGCGCGGCGACCGTGGGCAGCGCCACCGCACCGGCGAGCAGCGCGCCGCGCGCGAGCAACTGACGCCGGTCGCGCTGACGCGCCTGGCGGCGCTGGACGCGCGGCGAGGGAGCGTGCGCTGCGCGCGGCGCCATCCCCCTGCTCGCTTGCATCCTGGCCAAATCGCTTCCTCGCATTGCTGCCCGAACATAGGCGTTTGCGCGCCATTGCGGTAGACGCGCGGACAGGCCATCCCGCTGCGGGACGACGTCCGACCCGATTCCTAGCATTGTAGAGCTTAACGAAGAGCGTCTTGTGCAATGCAAAAACCGGCGGTAGGTGGCATCGCGTGTCACGGGTTGGCCTGTTCGCGCAGGCCCGAAGAGGGAAGAGGGTGGAGACTTGTCTCCGTAGGCCCTCGCTGCCCCCGCAACTGTGACCGGGGAGCGATCCCGCCACAGGCCACTGGGTGCAAGCCCGGGAAGGCGGCGGGAGAGCGTCGATCCGGGAGCCAGGAGACCTGCCCATGACCGTCGTTCGGCCGCGGGCGGGGTGTACCGGTGGCAAACGCGGAAAGGCGCAATTCCGCCCTTTCCCGTCATGGACGGCACTTCGTCCATGATGGGAGGTTTTGTGCGTAAATATCTGTTTCTTGCTTCTGTTTCTCTGTTTTCCTCGGCGGCCTTTGCGCAGTCGGTGGAGGATGAGGATGCCGCGATCATTCTCGCCGATGCCACACGGCCGACGATTACCGTCACCGCCAATGGCCTGAGCACCAATGTCGAGAGCACCGGTCAGTCGGTTACCGTGGTCGATCGCGCTGAAATCGACGCGGTCCAGGGCGCCGATGCCGCGCGCGTGCTGCAACGTACTCCAGGACTTTCGCTCAGCCGCAGTGGCGGGGTCGGCGGCTTCACCGCGGTCAATATCCGCGGGGCCAATGCCGAACAGCTGCTGGTGCTGGTCGACGGGGTGCGCGTGGCCGATCCAGCTGCGCCCGGCGGCGGGTTCGACTTCGGCAATCTGCTGCTCGGCACGGCGGGCAAATTCGACATCCTCCGCGGGTCGAACAGCACCATCTGGGGCTCGGACGCGATCGGCGGGGTGATCGACATCTCGACCCGCGGGGAAACCGGCGCCAGCGGCAATGTCGAATATGGCGCGCGCGACACGCTCTTCGCCAGCGCCGCGGGCGGGCTCAGCGGCGAGGGCTACTACGCCGGCCTCACCGGCTCTTGGTACCGCACCGACGGTTTCTCGACCGCAGCCTCGGGCACCGAGCCCGACGGGTTTGAGCAGGTCGCGCTCGGCGGCCAGGTCTTCGTCGATGTCACCAGCAATCTCGAGGTCTTCGCGCATGCCAACTGGAGCGAGGGCGATCTCGACCTCGACGGCACCCCGCCGCCGACCTACGCCTTTGCCGACACGCTCGAGACGCAGAAGACCCGCCGCCACTCGGGCGATCTCGGTTTCGCCTTCTACGGCAACGACCTGACGCTGCGCGGCGCCTATAGTCTCTCTGACACCGAGCGCGACAATCTCGACGCGACCGGCGCGACGAGCTTCGCCTCCGACGGCCATTCGGAGCGCGTGGCGCTGCGCGGCGAATATCGCGCGATCGGCCCGGTCACCGTGGCCTTCGGCGCGGAGCAGGAATGGACCGATTACGCCGCGAGCTTCAGCCCGGCGGGCGAGGCCGACATCTTCGGCGCCTACGTCCAGCTGGGCTTCGTCATGGGCCGGTTCGCCGCGCATGTCGGTTCGCGGGTGGACGATCATTCGCTATTCGGCAGCAACGCCAGCTATGGCGCCGACCTGTCCTATGGTTTCGGCGGCGACTGGCGGCTGCGGGCGAGCCTGGGCGAGGGGTTCAAGGCGCCGACGCTGTTCCAGCTGCTGTCGGATTACGGCAACCCGTTGCTCCGGCCCGAGGAGAGCACCAGCTTCGACCTCGGCATCGAGAAGGGCGAGCGCGGGCGCGGCACGCATCTGGCGCTCACTGCGTTCCGCCGCGACAGCGAGGATTTGATTGGCTTCGTCTCCTGCTTCGGGGTGAGCGGCGGGATCTGCACCAATCGCCCCTTCGGCACCTACGACAACACCGCGCGTGCGCGGGCGCAGGGGATCGAGGCCGAGGCGGGATTCGATATCGCTCCGGGGCTGCGCCTCTCGGGCGTCTACAGCTTCGTCGATACCGAGGATCGCACCACCGGCCTCGATCTCGCGCGTCGCCCGCGCCACACGGCGACGCTCTTTGCCGATTACGAGGCGCCCTTCGGGCTCAAGCTCGGCACCGACCTGCGCCTCGTCGGCGCCAGCTTCGACGATGCCGGCAATGCGGTACGGCTCGACGGCTACGCGGTGCTCGACCTGCGCGCCGCCATGCCGCTGTCGGACGCGGTCGAGATCTACGGCCGGATCGAGAATGTCTTCGACGCCGACTACCGGAGCGTCGCGGGATACAATTCTCCCGGTCGCGGTGCCTTCGTCGGGGTGAGGGCGCGGATGTGAGGCGCCTGCTGCCCGCGCTGGCGCTGTTGCTCGCCGGATGTGCGGGCGGGGAGCCGGCGCGGGTCGGGGACAGTGAGCGCCCCACCATCGTCAGCCTCAACCCCTGCACCGACGCGGTGCTCGCCGAAGTCACCGCGCCGGGCCAGCTGCTGGCGATCTCGCATTACAGCAAGGATCCGCGCTCGAGCTCGATGGATGCGCGCACCGCCGCGCGCTTCGCCGCGACCGGCGGCACGGTCGAGGAAGTGCTCGCGCTCGATCCCGATCTGGTGGTGGCGGGGAGCTTCCTCGCGCCCGCCACGCGCGCCGCGCTGGAGGATATGGGCGTGGAGGTGGCGACTTTCGATATCGCGCGCGACGTTGCCTCGAGCGAGGCGCAGGTGCGCGAACTCGCCGAACTGACGGGTGATCCGGAGGCGGGCGAGGCGCTGGTGAAGCGGATCGAAGCCGCGCTCCACGATGCGGCACCAGGCTCGGGCGAGCCGGTCGAAGCTCTCCTGTGGCAGCCCGGCGGAATCGTCGCGGGCGAGCAGGAACTGGTCAGCGACCTGCTGCGCCGCACCGGCTTCGCCAATGTCGCGCCGGAACGGGGGCTGGGGCAAGCCGATTACGTTGCGCTCGAAGAACTGGTTGCCGCGCCGCCGCGCGTGCTGCTGGTCGCGGGCGGCGAGGTCGGCCAGCGCCATCCGGTGCTCGACCGCCTGCCGCGGATGCGCCGCGAGGCTTTCGACACCAGCCTGCTCTATTGCGGCGGGCCGACGATCATCCGCGCCGCCGAACGGCTGGCCGAAATCCGCGAGAAGGTATCGTGACGCGCGCAACGCCGATCCTCGCCGTGCTGCTGGCCATCGCGCTGCCGCTCTCGCTGCTTGCGGGCCGCGTCTGGCTCGATCCCGCGACCACGCCCAACGCGGCGCTGATCCTCGCCGATTTGCGCCTGCCGCGCGCGCTGCTCGCGGTGGTGGTCGGCGCCGGGCTCGGGGCGAGCGGCGCGGCGATGCAGGGCTATCTGCGCAATCCGCTCGCCGATCCGGGCCTGTTCGGGATCGCGCCGGGCGCGGCGCTCGGCGCGGTCGGCGCGCTGTGGTTCGGCTATGCCGCGGCGCCCTTCCTGCTGCCGCTGTTCGCGCTGATCGGCGCGGGCGGGGCGATGGCGCTGCTCGCGGCGATCGCGGGGCGCACCGGCGGGATCGCGCTGTTCACGCTCGCCGGGCTGATGGTCGCGAGCCTCGCCGGCGCGCTCACCGCGCTGGCGATCAGCCTCGCGCCCAACGCCTTCGCGATGAGCGAGATCGTGATGTGGCTCAACGGCGCGCTCACCGACCGCAGCTGGCGCGAGGTCTGGGTCGCCGCCCCGCTGGTTGCGCTCGGCGTCATGCTGCTCTGGCGCAGCGGGCGTGCGCTCGACGCGCTCACGCTGGGCGAGCCGGTCGCGCGCTCGCTCGGTGTCGATACGCACCGCCTGCTGTGGCTGCTCATCGCCGGTATCGGGCTCGCTGTCGGCGCAAGCGTGGCGGTGGCGGGGATCATCGGCTTCGTCGGACTGATCGTGCCGCATCTCGTGCGCCCGCTGACCGATCGCCGGCCGTCGCAACTGATCGTACCCAGCGCGCTCGCCGGGGCACTGCTCGTCCTCGTCGCCGACAGCGTGGTGCGCGTGCTCCCGCTGGTCACCGAATTGCGGCTGGGCATCGCGCTGAGCCTGCTCGGCGCGCCCTTCTTCCTGTGGCTGCTGCTGCGCCTGCGCCGGGGGCTCGCATGAGGCTGGCGGCGCAGGATCTGTCGATCGCCGGGCGGCTGGCGGCAGTGTCGCTCACGCTCGAACCCGGTTCGATCACCGCCATCTGCGGGCCAAACGGCGCGGGCAAGTCGACGCTGCTCGAAGCGCTCGCGGGCCTCCTGCCGCCCCATGACGGGAGCGTATCGCTCGGCGACCGGGACCTGCATTCGTCGCCCGCGAAAGAGCGCGCCCGCTGTCTCGGATACCTCCCGCAAGCGCATGAAATCGCGTGGGACGTCCCGGTGCGCAGCCTGGTCGAGCTGTGTCGCCTGCCGCATGGCGACCGGCGCGCCGAGCCGGTCGATGACGCTCTCGCCGCGCTCGACATCGCGCATCTTGCCGATCGCCGGGCGCAGTCGCTCTCTGGCGGCGAGACCGCGCGTGTCCTGCTCGCGCGGGTGCTGGCGGGCGAGCCGCGCTGGATCCTCGCCGACGAGCCGCTCGCCGCACTCGACATCGCGCACCAGCTCGCGCTGCTGCGACACCTGCGCAAGGCAGCGGAGGCCGGTGCCGGTGTGGTTCTCGTGCTCCACGATCTCGCGCATGCGATGAACCATGCCGATCGCGTGGTGGTGCTCGACGAGGGCCGCGTCGCCGCCGACGGCGCATGCGACAACGCGCTCGACCACCGGGTGATCGAGCGCGTCTGGAAAGTGCCGGTGCGGTGGATCGGCGAACCGGGCCACCGCGCCCTGGTCACTGGCTGATTATTCGGTCACGTCGGTGCCGGCATCGCCGACTGCGGAGGGGCCATCGTCCGATACTTCGCTGTCGGCCGCCTCGTCGCCGTCGACCAGGCCGCGGGCTTCGAGCATCGGGGTCACGTCGGGCGCGCGCCCGGCGAAGTCCTTGAACATCTCGAAATAGTCCATCGTGCCGCCCTGGCCGAGAACGGTGGCGCGGAAGTGGTCGCCATTGGCGCGCGTCAGCCCGCCGTTGTCGAGGAACCACTTGCGGCTGTCGCGATCGAGCATCTCGGTCCACAGATAGCTGTAATAGCCCGCCGAATAACCGGTCGGTCCGCTGAAGATGTGGTTGAAATAGGTGCTGCGATAGCGCGGCGGGACGAGGTCGATCTCGAGGCCGAGCTCTTCGAGCGACTGGCGCTCGAAGGCGTCGACCTTCTCCGGCGTGTCGATCGCGGCGGCTTCGTCCTTCGACAGCGCCGCCCACTTCATGTCGAGCAGCGCGGCCTCGACCACTTCGCCGAAGTCGTAGCCCTGGTTGAACTTCGAGGCGGCCTCGATCTTGTCGATCATCTCGGTCGGGATCGGCTCACCGGTCTTGTAGTGCTTGGCATAGTTGGCCAGCACTTCGGGATAGGTCGCCCAGATCTCGTTCACCTGGCTCGGATATTCGACGAAGTCGCGCGCGACGGCCGTCCCCGAGAGGCTCTCGTAGCGCTGGTCGGCGAAGAAGCCGTGGAGCGCGTGGCCGAATTCGTGGAACATCGTGTTGACGTTGTCGAAGCTGACCAGCTGCGTCTCGTCCGCGGGTGCCTTGGGAATGTTGAGCACGTTGTAGATCACCGGCTTGGTGCCCCACATGTCGCTCTGGTCGACGAAATTGCTCATCCACGCCCCGCCGCGCTTGGATTCGCGCTGGAAAGGATCGAAGTAGAACAGGCCGAGCTCGCTGCCGTCGCGGTCGTAGACGGTGTAGGTCCACACGTCGGGGTGATAGACCGGCAGATCGGTGCGGCGCTTGAAATTGAGCCCGTAGAGCTTGTTCGCGGCGTAGAACACGCCGTCCTCGAGCACCTTGTCGAGCTGGAAGTACTCGGCCACCGCGTCCTCGTCGAGGTCGTAGCGCTCGGCCTTGACCTTGTTGGCATAGCGGTACCAGTCCCACGGCTGGACTTCATAATTGCCGCCGTCCGCTGCGATCGCTTCGTTGAGCATCGCGGCCTCGCGCCGCTGCGTCGCGGCGAGCGCGGGGACCATGCGCTCCATGAAGCTCAGCGCCGTGGCGGGCTTTTCGGCCATCCTGTCCCACATCGCATAGCTCGCCCAGTCGGCTTCGCCGAACAGGGCAGCCTTTTCCGCGCGCAGTTCCGCGATTTTTGCGATCAGGGTGCGCGTGTCGATGTCGGTCGTGCCGTCGGCGCGGTGATAGCTCGCCTGGAACAGCTTCTCGCGCGCGGCGCGATTGCTCATGCTCGGCAACAGCGGCTGCTGGGTGGTGTTCTGCAGCGCGACGGCATATTTGCCGTCGAAGCCCTTCTCGGTGGCGAGGTCGGCGGCCGCCTTGATGTCGGAATCGGACAGGCCGGCAAGCTCTTCGGGGGTGTCGAAGATCACCGGCTGGTCGGCCATCGCAGCACGCGCGGCCTGGCCGAACTCGGTGGTGATTTCGGACAGTTCGGTGTTGATTTCCTTCACCCGCTCGCGCTGCGCATCGGTCAGCAGGGCACCGGCATGGACCATGCCTTCATAGGTGTCTTCGAGCAGCTTGGCGTCTTCGCGGGTCATGGTCATCGCGGCGCGCTGGTCATAGACCGCCTTCACCCGCGCGAAGAGCTCGGGATTGAGGGCAATGGCATCGCCATGCGCAGTCAGCTTGGGGCTCACCTCGGTGTTGATGTCGTCCAGCTTGTCGGTGGTGTTCGATCCGGTCAGCGCGAAGAAGACGCGAGCCACGCGGCCGAGCATGCGGCCCGACTTCTCGAGCGCGACGATGGTGTTCTCGAATGTCGGCGCGGCGGGATTGTTGACGATCGCGTCGATCTCCGCCTTCTGGATCGCCATGCCCTTCTCGAACGCCGGGAGATAGGCGTCTTCCGAGATCTTGGTGAAATCGGGTGCGTTGAACGGAAGTACGCTGTCGTTGGCGAAATAGGCGACTGCCTGGTCGAGCGACTGGCTGTCCTGCTTGCTCTGGGCCATGGCCGGGGTTCCCGTGAATGCGACAAGCGACAGTGCGGTTGCGGCGGTGGTGGCCAAAATGCGGGCCTTCATGCTTTTCCCCTCGTGTTCGTGTGGGTGCGCGCGGCGGACGCCGGGCGCAGGAATGCGATAATGGATGCGCGCTTGGACCGCTTCGCACGCCTAGGCAAGGACGTGCAAGTCGCCGGTCGGCGCAAGGGTGACGTTAGTCGAACGGGACCGGGTCGCCCTGGTTCCGCTCGGCCTGGTCGCGCGCCGCCTCGAGCGCTTCGTCGAGCGCCTGCCGGTTGACCGTCATCAGTCGCGGGCGGCCGCCACCCTGATCGACGACGAGCCACACCGCGCCGAGCTCGAAATAGCCACCCTGGTCCTTGGCCACGCTCATCCGCGACAGGTCGAGCCGCTGCAGCAGCGCGAGCATGGACGGGTCGAAGATCTCGTCGAACACCGCCTCCACCTCGGCGCGGTCCTCGATCTCGCGGCGCTCGCCCTGCGCGTCGATATAGAGCAGCGGCAGGCCGAGCTGCTCGAGCAGCCGGGCCTTGTTGCCGCTCTTCGCCGCCTCGCGCAGCGCGTGGATCGCGGTGTCGAACTGGCTCGCGCTGGTCCCGGTGGCGCAGGAAATGGCTCCGCCATCGACGAAATCGTGGTCGCGGTCGAAGCGCGCGTTGCGCTCCTTCTGGTCGGACCACACCAGCAGCAGGCAATCGTCCGGCTGCGGCTCCGCGACTGTCGGCGCTTCGGTGGGGTGTTCGGCGGGCGTTTCATCTGCGCGGGCGCAGCCGGCGACAAGGGGAGTGGAACAAGCGAGGAGGATGAGGGGAATGCGGGTCATGATACGGGTTCGAGCGGATAGCGCAGGACGGGCTCGTAAAGCGAGCCTCCCGGGTGCAGCGTGCTTTCGTAGAGGATATAGGAATCGACCGGCCACGGCCCCAGCCGCAGTGCTGCGGTACGGGCGAGAAACGGGCCGAGCGGCCCCGTCGCGCGGTTGAGCCGCGCCAGCGTGACATGCGGATGGTACTTGCGCGGCTCGGGCTCGAGCCTGGTGGCGATGCACAGCCTTTCGATACGCTGCTGCAATCGGGCCAGCGCAGGGGAGGGCGCAATGCCCGCCCAGAGCGTGTGCGCGTGGCCCTTGCGCTCGAAGATGCCGGTACCCTCGATCGCCAGCTCGAAACCCGGCGTGGCGGCGGCGCGCAGCCGTTCGCCGAGGTCGTCGGCGGTATGGCTGTCGACCTCGCCGATGTAGCGCAGCGTCAGGTGCAACTGGTCCTCGTCCTGCCAGCGCGCATGGTCGACGCCCTCCATCAGGTCGATCAGCGCATCGCGGATCGGTTCGGGTGGGCGGATGCCGACGAAAAGGCGGTGGGACATGGTCGATCGGCGCCGCTTCGCCGGCGCATGGCTAAAGGGTCAGGCTGCGTCGCGGCAAATTCTGTCGCGACCGTCGCGTTTCGCCTGATAGAGCGCATGGTCGGCGCGGTGCAAGGCATCGCAGACCTGTTCGCCGCGATAGATAGGCGAAATCCCGATCGAGGGCGTACCCAGCTTGGGCGGCAGGCCGATGGCGGCGGCGACGGCGCTCATCGCCAAGTGCAGCTGCGTGGCGATCCGGTCCGCCTCGTCATTGTCCGACACCGCGAGGAAGACGGCGAACTCTTCGCCGCCCAGACGCGCGGCGAAATGACCTTCGCCCTGCGATCCGGCCACGAAGTCGCCCAGCACCTGGGCCACGCCGATCAGTACCCGGTCGCCCGTCTCATGGCCGAAGCGATCATTGACCTGCTTGAAATTGTCGAGGTCGATCAGAAGCATGTGATGCTTTTCGCCCGGAGCCTCGAGGTGGATCTGCCGGTCGAACAGCGCGCGGCGGTTGAACAGCCCGGTGAGCGGATCGTGATCGGCGAAGAATTCGGCGCGTGCCAGTGCCTCCTCCAGCTCTTCGGACAGGCGCTGGTTCTCGACCAGCGTGTCGGCCGCGTCGAGCCGCTGGTGCGCGCTGCCGATGCTGAAGGTGCCGACACCCGTGGCGATGAAGGCCAGCCCGCCGAACAGCCAGACCGCCGTGTTCCACGGGGTCAGGGCGGCCGCGCCGAGGAAGGTCACCACGAACCCCGCGGCGAAGGGCAGGGCGATGCGCTTGATCGCCGCCGTGTTCGCCAGGATGAGCGAAACGCCGATGAAAACACCCGCCGTGACGATATAGGAGGCCGGGTGGAGATGGGGGCGGAGGAACACCGGAATGATCAGGCTGGCCCAGCTGACCCCGCCGAAGGCCGCCATGAGGGCGGCCGCGCGAAGCGGTATCGCGATGTCGGCGCCGGTCCGAAGGCGATTGCGGATCTTCTCATAGAGGAATGCATTGCCGATGATGGCGATCAGGCGCAGCAGCAGCGGGATCATGAAATCGCGGGCATTGGGCAGCCATTGGGCGGCCGCCACGATCAGCCCGCTGCCGATTACACCGGCGACGATCGAGCGGCTTTCGAGGTCGGCGACCGAGTGGACGAGCAGGCGCAGACGCTCGCGGCGCCACTGCGCGTCCCGCTCGCCGGCCTTCCGGCCCATGTCGCTCAATTCCCTCGTTGCCATGAGGGAGCGTTAGCCGGGGAATGTAAAAAATGATGTAATTTTGACCGATCAGGCCGAGGTCTCGGGCTTTCCTCCCGCTCCGCGCGGGTCGCCATAGGCGGCATTCGTGAAGATGCGCGCGCGCCGGTCGCTGCGATGCATCAGGCCGCGGGCGAAACGGCCACCTGCATGGGTATAGTCGAGCTCGGCGGCGATTGCCTCGTAGTCGCCTTCCGCGATCGCCGCGTTGAGGCGCGGGCTCTCGCTCTCGGCGACATTGCCGAAGCCGACATTGTAGACGAGATCGAGCAGGGCATCGAACTCGTGCTGGTGCAGCGGCAGGTCGCCGACCAGCCGGCGGACGCCGCGTTCGGCCTCGGCGAGGTCGGAGGCGAGAAATTCGCGCATCCGGCGCTCGCTCACCCTGTCGCCCACCTCCAGCCCGTCCTGGGGCCGGACCAGATGGCCGACGCCGACGGTCTTGTAGCCCGCGACGTCGCGATAGACGGTGTAGCGCACGCCTTCCTCTTCGAGCAGCGTCCGCTTGAAGGAGTCGCTGGCCTTGAGCAGCGCGGCGGGCATGCGCGCCCCCTCGATCCGGTCGACGACCAGCTGGGCGGCGCTGTCGGTACTCGGCTTGCGGGCCTTTGGCGGGCCGGTGAAGGCAGTGAGGCCGAGCGCCCCCGCACCGAGCATCAGCGTCGCGCGCCTGCGGTTGGAAAGCCTGGGGCGCACCCCGAAGGCCTGCGACGCGGCCTTGCGCGCACGGCGCAATTCGCGGCGATGGCGGCGCTCGCGGCTCAGCCGGGTGAAGAAGGTCTGCGAGCTTTCCCCCTTCGACCGGCGCGGCGAGGCCGACCATGCGACATCGTCGAGCGGGCGATTGAGTTCGGCAAGAATCGTTTCGAGCGTCTTGCTTGATGGTTCGGCGCGCGCCGGGGTCGAGCCCGGGCGATCGGGCTGGTTACCTGTCCGCGCGGAGTTCGTGGCCATGGGATGGTCACCTTTCGTCGGATCAATCGGGCTGCCACACCGGCGCTGCGACGCTGGGAATACAAAGTGCACGCACGGCGCGGGTGGCGTCTTCATGGATAGAACGGTCGAGGCGGGTCGATCGGTCCCCGGTTCGTCGCTGGGGGACAACGCCCGGGCGGCAGCCCGCGCGGCTCAGGCGGCGCGGCGGACCCGGTTGCGGCCGCGATCCTTCGCTTCGTAGCAGGCACCGTCGGAGCGTTGCAGCGCATCGTCGAGACCTTCGCCGAAGCGCCAGCCGGTCAGCCCGATCGAGGCCGAGATGGCAATCTCGGGATGATCGGGGAAGAGGTGGCCGAGCTCGGCGATCCGCTTGCGGAGCTGCTCGGCGGCATCGATCATCTCGGCATCGTCGAAGCCGCGCGCCAGGATGAGGAATTCCTCGCCGCCGAGGCGGAAGCACTGGTGCGTGCCTTCCTCGCCGAGCGCGCGACACCAGTGGCGAATGGCGTCGGCGGTGGCGATCAGCACGCGGTCGCCGACCGCATGGCCATAGGTGTCGTTGATCGCCTTGAAGCGGTCGAGGTCGATCGTCAGCAGGTGCCGCGAAAGCCCGCTGCCGTCGAGGCGCGTCTCCTCGAACAGCTTGCGCCGGTTGAACAGCCCGGTCAGCGGATCGCGCCAGCTGAGGAATTCGGCATGCGCCAACGCATCGGCGAGATCTTCGGACAATTGCCGGTTCTCGACCAGGATCTGCGCCGCGCTGCGCATGTGGAGCCCGGCCGACGAACTGTAGAGACGTATGCCGAGCAGCACCAGGGTAACCACCCCGATCATCGCCAGGTTGCCATTCGCGGGATGGAACAGGATCAGCGCGCAGGCGGTCGCCCAGAAGCTCACCAGCATGGCGTCGACCGAGCGGGGCAGGGCCGCCAGCGTGACCGAGATCAGCGTGACCGCAACCACCACGACCAGCTGGATCATCCGCACCGCGCCCAGCGGGCTGTCCGCCGGCTGCGGCCACAGGAGGAGCGCCAGCGTCACCCCGGTCAGCATCATGGCGAAGAGCAGGATGCGGCGCGAATTCTTCAGCGGGTTGCGCGCCCGCACCCGGCGCTCGAGCATCGCGGCCGCGGTGCGGGTGAACAGGAAAGAGGCCAGCCGCAGCGCCAGCAGCCCGGCCATGAAGGCGACATTGGGCAGCATCGCCACCCCGACCGCCATCAGCACCATCGCGATCAGGCTGGAGGGCAGCGACCGCCGCTCGCGTTCGAGCATGGCGATGACCGCCTCGCGCTCGATCTCGTAGGAATCGACCGGGACGCGCGAAAACACGCCGACAGAATCGTCGTCAGATTGCTGGCCGATCTGCACGTGCTGGCGTCCCTAAGTCCCTCTCCCAACGGGCGATTACCACCCGTAGCGAGAATTTCTTAACGAAATCGCCTGTCGTATTCATATTTTTGCTGTGGGCGAGGCGGGGGCGGCGCAGGGGACCTCCGGGCCCGGCGCCGCCCCCGTCTGCTTACCAGATCCGCGCGCGATCCTCGGGCGCGATGTACATGGCGTCGTCGGGCGTGATGCCGAAGGCTTCGTACCAGGCGTCGACATTGCGCAGCGGCGCGATCGTGCGATAGCGCGCCGGGCTGTGCGGGTCGGTGGCGACCTGGTTGCGCAGGCTGTCCTCGCGCGCCTTGGCCCGCCACACCTGGGCATAGGAGAGGAAGAAGCGCTGGTCGCCGGTCAGCCCGTCGATCACCGGGGCCTCCTCGCCGTTCAGCGACTTGTGGTAGGCATCGTAGGCCACCAGCACGCCGGCGAGGTCGGCGATGTTCTCGCCCATGGTCAGGTCGGGATTGATGAAGCTGCCCGGCACGACCTCGAAGGCGGCGTACTGGTCGCCGAACTTCTTGGCCTCGACCTTGAAGCGCTCCGCATCGGCGGTGGTCCACCAGTCGCGGACCGCGCCGGTTGCGTCGATCTTGCGGCCCTGGTCGTCGAAGCCGTGGCTGATCTCGTGGCCGATCACCACGCCGATCGCGCCATAGTTCACCGCCGGATCGGCCCAGGGGTCGAAGAAGGGCGGCTGGAGGATGCCGGCGGGGAAGACCATCTTGTTCTCGAGCCCGCCGTTATAGGCGTTTACCGTCTGCGGGTTCATGCCCCACTTCTTGCGATCGACCGGCTTGCCGAGGTCGCTCATCTGGTAATCGGCGTTGAACTGCGTCGCGGCGACCATGTTGCCGTAGAGATCGTCGGCCGACATCGGGAGCTGCGAATAGTCGCGGAAGGTTTCGGGATAGCCGACCATGACGTCCATCCGCTCGAGCTTCTCGAGCGCGGCCTCCTTGGTCTCGGGGCTCATCCAGTCGTTGCCGCGGATGCGGTCGCCCATCGCGAGCTTCAGGTTGGTGACCAGCTCGTCCATGCGGGTCTTGGCGACCTTGGGGAAGTATTCGGCCACATAGGCTTCGCCGACGAGTTCGCCGAGCGAGCCGTCGATCGTATCGACCGCGCGCTTCCACCGGGCGCGCTGCTCGCTCGTGCCGTTCAGCTTGCTGGTGAATTCGAAGCGGCTGTCGACCATCTTCTTGTTGAGATAGGGAGAGGCCTGGTGGGTGATGCGCGCCTTCTGCCACAGCTTGAGCGTGTCGAGATCGGTGCTCGCATAGAGCGCGGCGATGCCCTTGATCGCGGTGTTGTCGGTCACGATGATGCGATCCTGCGGCGGGATGTTGTTCCCGTCGAAGAAGGCCGCCCAGTCCACACCCGGAGCGTAGGCGGCCAGTTCGGTCGCCGACATCGGATTGTTGATCTTGTCGATGTCGCGGGTCAGCTCGACGTCCCAGTTGAGCTCGGCGACATAGGTCTCGAAGGTCATCACGCGGCTGGCCGCCTCGCGCGGGTCCTTCACGCCGATATTGCGGAAGGTCCGCTCGAGATATTCCATATAGGCCTTGCGCTGCGGCGCGAATTTCTCGGCGAAGTAATAGTCCTTCTCGGGCAGGCCGAGGCCGCCGGAGAACATCCAGAGCGCGTTCATCGTCGGATCGTCGGGATCGGCATAGGGACCGGCGCCGAACAGCGAGCCGCCGAACTTGCCGTAGGTCGATCCCATGTAGCGGGCGAATTCGCGCTTGTCGGTGAGCGCATCGACCGCGGCGAGATCGCGCTGCAGCGGCTTGATGCCGGCGCGTTCGATTGCCTTTTCATCCATGAAGCTGCTGTAGAGCGCACCGTACTGCGTGCCCGCGGGCGCTTCGGTGATGAGGCCGTTGACCTGCTCGGTCACGTCTTCGCGCAGATTGTAGAACGATCCGACCGAGGGACGGTCGCCGGGGATTTCGGTGCGGTCGATCCAGGCGCCGCTGGCGTAGCGTTCGAAATCGTCGCCCGGCTTGGCGGCGGTATCGCGCGCGGTCAGGTCGAGGCCGTAGTCGCCGATCTTGGCCTGACCGGTGACGACGATGGTGTTTTCGCTGTCGGCAGCGGTGTCCCCGCTTTGCGCGAAGGCGGGTGCGGAAAGGGCGAGACCCAGCGCGAGCGCCGAAACGGCGGCGCCACGGGTGAGCGAACGGGTGCGAAGCATAGAGAGTCCCCTGAATTACAGTCGCGCGCCTGCTAGCGCGTCAGGGGAGTACGCGACAAGCCTTGTCGGCGAACGGCGCAGATGCCTCTGCGAGCGGCAGATGTGGCGTACCATCGCTGACCGGCGGGGACGGGAAGGCGACGATGCGCGGCCCTCGGGCTCAGCGCGCGCAATATTCGTAATGACCGCTTTCGCACATGCGCACGGCGTGGCGCCAGGCTGCCATGCGCTTTTCATGCTCGGCCAGCTGATCGGGGTAGTCGCGAGTCGCCTGCCAGCCCCTGGCCTGTTGGGCATCACGCTGCCGGACGTAGCGCAGCTGTTCGAGATTGAGCTGGCGAATGATCGCCGCATCGCGCTCGCGCGCCTCCCTCGACCGCATCGACGGATCGTTCGGGTCGTCGGCCAAGACGGGCGTGGACAGGGCGACGGAGCCGAGCGCCATGGCGCCGGCCAGCAAACGAGCATTCATGAAGTGCGACCTTCCCTCAAATTTTTCGATCCCGCTGCGGGAATAGCGCGCGGAAGGTGAACGAAACATTCTGCCGCCGGGCGGGCCGTCGCTGGTCCGGTGCGGCCTGTCGCGGCATTTCGCGTTTGCGTTCCGGGCGTTGCAATTCGGCATCGCGGGACCACATTGCCGGAACGGCGTCGCGGGCCAAGCGCTCGACCTAGACCGCCCCTTGACCAAAGCGAACAATTCGGGAACACGCTTCCTTCATGGCACTTACCACAATCTCCGTCCGCGGCGCGCGCGAGCACAATCTCAAGGGCGTCGATATCGACCTGCCGCGCGACAGCCTGATCGTCATCACCGGGCTTTCGGGCTCGGGCAAGTCGAGCCTCGCCTTCGACACGATCTATGCCGAGGGGCAGCGGCGTTACGTGGAATCGCTCAGCGCCTATGCGCGGCAGTTCCTCGAAATGATGCAGAAGCCCGATGTCGAGCATATCGACGGACTCAGCCCTGCGATCTCGATCGAGCAGAAGACCACCAGCCGCAATCCGCGCTCGACCGTCGCCACCGTCACCGAGATCTACGATTACATGCGCCTGCTGTGGGCGCGGGTGGGGGTGCCCTACAGCCCCGCCACCGGCCTGCCGATCGAGGCGCAGACGGTCTCCAACATGGTCGATCGGGTGATGGCGCTGCCCGAGGGCACGCGGATCTACCTGCTCGCCCCCGTGGTGCGCGGGCGCAAGGGCGAATACCGCAAGGAACTCGCCGAGTGGCAGAAGGCGGGCTTCACCCGCGTGCGTATCGACGGCGAGCTCTATCCGATCGAGGAAGCACCCGCGCTCGACAAGAAGTTCAAGCACGATATCGAGGTGGTGGTCGATCGCCTCGCGGTGAAGGAGGGTATCGAGACGCGGCTGGCCGACAGTTTCGAGACCGCGCTCAAGCTGGCCGAGGGGCTCGCCTATGTCGACCTCGCGAATGGCGTAGTGCCGGGGCGCGAGGACGAGGGGGCCGCGGGCGGGGCGATGAAGGGCGCGGGCATCCCCGCCAACCGCATCGTCTTCTCGGAGAAATTCTCCTGCCCGGTCTCGGGCTTCACCATCGAGGAGATCGAGCCGCGGCTGTTCTCCTTCAACGCGCCGCAGGGCGCCTGCCCGACCTGCGACGGAATCGGCGAAAAGCAGCTGTTCGACCCGCAGCTTGTCGTCCCCAACGAGGCGCTGAGCCTCAAGAAGGGCGCGGTGGTGCCCTGGGCGAAGAGCAACCCGCCGAGCCCCTATTACATGCAGGTGCTCGCATCCCTCGCGAAGGAATACGAGTTCAGCCTCGAAACCCGGTGGGAGGAGTTCGACCGCGAGATCCGCGACATCATCCTCTATGGCACCAAGGGCCGCGCCATCCCGCTGACCTTCAAGGACGGGCGCAAGGAATACACGGTCAAGAAGCCGTTCGAGGGCGTGATCGGCAATCTCAACCGCCGCATGCTCCAGACCGAGAGCACGTGGATGCGCGAGGAGCTGTCGAAGTTCCAGACCAGCCAGCCGTGCGAGACCTGCGGCGGCAAGCGGCTCAACGAGAAGGCGCTGTCGGTGAAGGTCGGCCAGGGCGACGACGCCACCGATATCGCCACGCCGACCAGGATGAGCGTCGCCGATGCCAAGCACTGGTTCCTCGCGCTGCCCGACCAGCTGGGCGAGACGCAGAAGCAGATCGCCCACGCCATCCTCAAGGAGATCAACGAGCGGCTCGGCTTTCTCGACAATGTGGGCCTCGACTACCTCAACCTCGACCGCACCAGCGGCACGCTGAGCGGCGGGGAGAGCCAGCGCATCCGCCTCGCCTCGCAGATCGGCTCGGGCCTTTCGGGCGTGCTCTACGTGCTCGACGAGCCCAGCATCGGCCTCCACCAGCGCGACAACGACCGGCTGCTGGAGACGCTCAAGCGCCTGCGCGATCTCGGCAATACGGTGATCGTGGTCGAGCATGACGAGGACGCGATCCGCGCCGCCGACCACGTGGTCGATCTCGGCCCGGGTGCGGGCGTCCATGGCGGCGAGGTGGTCGCCGAGGGCACGCTCAAGCAGGTCCTCAAGTCCAAGACAAGCCTCACCGCCGCCTATCTCAACGGCACGCGCGAAATCGAGGTCCCCGCCAAGCGCCGCACGGGCAACGGGCACGAGCTCACGGTCCACGGCGCGCGGGCGAACAACCTCCGCGACGTCACCGCCTCGATCCCGCTCGGCACCTTCACCTGCGTCACCGGCGTTTCGGGCTCGGGCAAGTCCTCCTTCACCATCGACACGCTCTACGCCTCCGCGGCGCGCACGCTCAACGGCGCACGCGTGGTCGCGGGAGCGCACGACAAGGTCAGCGGGCTCGAGTTCTGCGACAAGGTGATCGAGATCGACCAGTCGCCCATCGGCCGCACCCCGCGCTCCAACCCGGCGACCTACACCGGCGCCTTCACCCAGATCCGCGACTGGTTCGCCGGCCTGCCCGAGGCGCAGGCGCGCGGCTACAAGCCCGGCCGCTTCAGCTTCAACGTCAAGGGCGGCCGCTGCGAGGCGTGCCAGGGCGACGGGCTGATCAAGATCGAGATGCACTTCCTGCCCGACGTCTACGTGACGTGCGAGGAATGCGGCGGCAAGCGCTACAACCGCGAGACGCTGGAGGTGAAATTCAAGGGCCACTCGATCGCCGACGTGCTCGACATGACGATCGAGGATGCGGAGGAGTTCTTCAAGGCCGTCCCCCCGATCCGCGACAAGATGCACATGCTGAACGAAGTTGGCCTCGGCTACGTCAAGGTCGGCCAGCAGGCGACCACGCTCTCGGGCGGCGAGGCGCAGCGGGTGAAGCTCGCCAAGGAGCTCAGCAAGCGCAGCACCGGGCAGACGCTCTACATCCTCGACGAGCCGACCACTGGTCTCCATTTCGAGGACGTCCGCAAGCTCCTCGAAGTGCTCCACCGGCTGGTCGACCAGGGGAACTCGGTGGTGGTGATCGAGCACAATCTCGACGTCATCAAGACCGCCGACCATATCCTCGATCTCGGCCCGGGCGGCGGCGTCAGGGGCGGGGAGGTTGTCGCGCAGGGTACGCCCGAGGAAGTCGCGGCGGTCGAGGGCAGCTACACCGGGCAGTATCTCAAGCCGATGCTCGAACGCGCCGGATCGGCGCCCGCGGCGGCGAAGAAGGCCAAGCGCGAGCGCGAGGCGGCGGAGTAGCGCATCGCGCGTTATTCAATCTCGTCCGATATCTCCGCGATTAGAGATTTTAGCGAAGAGCCTGATCCGTCCTCCAATTCAGCGGTAATAAGATTACTAATCTGCAGGGCTCCCGACCGCCCACTATAACCTTGGAAATCGCCGGATTTATGCCAATCCCACTCACGTCCAGAGCGAAGGATTTGCAGCATGTCCCTGGGCTTGTACTTTCCTTTCCCAAGAGCCCTATCGATGACGCTCGCACCTAGGAAACAAACCCCCCACAAGCCTGCGCCGCGGAGCATAAGGTATTCTTTCGGGCTTCCCCAAGCTTCTGGTTGCCATTCCTTCACAGCAGAAAAGTAGTTTTTGATGACTGCGGTCTGTATCTTCGGATCATCAAGAGATGTCAGTCGGGTCGGCCGTGAGAGCATGTACTCCAGTCCGGTCTTTAGCGTCCGAAGCGGAATGAATTTGGTGACGTCTGATCTTCCTCCGTCGTAGACGGCACCCCTTAATGGGCTGTCGCTATCGTCTCGTAGGTGACTCGCGATGTAAAGTGCAGGGTCTCGGCGCGCAATCACCTGCTCGCTAGTCAATCGTAGGCTAATATTGTCCAAGTGACTTGTGTTCATTCGTCGTTGATTATTGTTAATGTCACGAAACAATTTTATTTCTTGATCAAGTGTCAAATCCAAAGCGATACAAAAAGATACCACGGTATCAAGGCGCGGGAATCCCTCTTCGTGCCCATCCGCAAAATGCAGGCGATGATTGCCATCGACTCTGGAAATCTTGATCTCATCAGAACGGTGAATGGACGAGGTCGAGATCTCCAGCATCCCGAATCCTCTTTCCTGATTCGTTACTTTGAGATCTGCCACGTTTGCGTCCCGCAAGGAGAGAAAAACTTCAGGGAAGAAGCCTAGTTTGGCGGTGCCGACGTACTCATAGGCGTCCTTAGCGTGCTTGGGGCTAAGATCGCGCTGCGTTCCGGTCGGGTTATGTTTTGCATCGTAGATGTCAGGCTTGGAAATATCTGCGAGATCGCAAATGGGGGCGTAGCCACGAGCTACACGGACACCCATAACTGCAGATACAACAACCGGAACAGTGAATTTCGTGCTCTTCCTAGTGGGCTTTTTAGCCATCGAAAATTCCTAAGGCGAGTTGTTCGAGATGCTCTTTCCACGCGTCATGATCATGCTGGGCCAAGAAGTCCACTTTCCGCAAAATCGCCGCCTTGGCGATTGCTACCAGCGATGGCCAGGCCTCATTAAACCAATCTTCATCCAGTTCCTTCGACCCATGAACCAAATTGCTTCTCTGACCATAGAGCTTTTTCAAAAGCTTGAAGATTGTATGCCGTTTTGCCGGATCTGTCTCCGCAAGAAGGGAATTGAAGAGCGAAAACTGAAATGTGATTTCGGTTTGAGATTGAAACACAGACTCAAGAGAAATGCATAAATCAATAAGGCGGTCTTGAGAAGAGACCCGACCAAGGGAGGAATTAAACCTACTAAGTGTGAGCGCCAGAGCTCTGTGCTTTTCTAAAGCAATTTGGACCGACGAAAACAGTGTTTCCGTTGACGAAAAATCGGTGCCCTTGGTAATCTTGAACGGTCCCTTCTTACCATGATGGTGGTGTGGAAGATCCCTTCGCTCAGAAACCGTGCGCTTCCTAAGTGTCCTAATGACGTAAGCACTATCGACGGAGATGGCCTGCTCCTCTGAATAGACATTCAATGAGAATGCCGCAGCAAGCACGCTCGACAGAGCTACATTCCAATCGCCTTCGACGTCATAATCATCAACTGTGATGGTGTAGGTGCTCCCCTTCAACTGCACCGCATCAAAGTTCTCGTCTGCCGTAATTGTCGCCAGATCCTCTGGGCGAATTTGCCTCAACGCCACCTTGTCGGATAACGAGATCGGCACCTCTGTCGGAATATCGCAAGGCAAATTGTTGACCGGTAGCACGAGGTGAAACTTAGCGCTTTTCGCGGTCCCAACAGCCACTTTTACCCCCGGATCGAAGACGTAAGACTAGATAGGCATCTCTATCGGGAAAAAGCACACCAATTTAAAGTACCGAAAAGACGTTTTCCTACTTTCAGTTGGGATAACAATTTACGCCGCCCAATGCAGCTTCCTTGATGGTTGCGTCGAGAGCGCCATGATCGAACCCGGCGACATCACCCCGCCAACGGCACCATCCCCGTTGCCCATGGCGTCCAGCCCATGAGCCGCAGCGTGCTGATCCCGACCACCCATGTCAGGCACGCCACCAGCACCGCCAGCGCCAGGGCGCTCTGGCGGCGGGTGCGGGTGAAGGGGAGGGCGGCGGTGCCGAGGATGTAGGGGGCGAGCGCGGGCGGGAAGCCGCTGTAGATGCCGCTCGCATTGTAGAGCAGCCAGAAGCCCACATTGGCGAGCGCGAGGCACATGCCGATCTGCGCCTTGTGCCGGTCGAACCAGTTGTCGAGATCGGCCCAGTCCTTCGCCTCGTCGGGCCAGACGAGGCTCGCGGCGATGAAGTAGAGGCCCGTCTCGACCATTCCCGCCACCAGCACGGGGATGCTGATCGACACCTCCTGCAGCGTCAGCCAGGCGAGGTTCCACGCGGTGACGAGGTCGACCACCACGATTCCGCCCATCACCGGCGTCATCCAGCCGATGCGTATCATGCGGCCTACCGCTGCGCTGCTTGAGGAGTCTTTTCGGCCTACCGCTTTGCTGCTTGAGGCGTTTTTTGTCTGGCCTACCGCTTCGCTGCTTGAGGCCTTGGGGCTCTTACCCTTCGCGGCCGGGAGGCTCCGTGCCTTGAGCACGCGGACGAAGCCCGCCAGCACCTCCGCCATCGCCAGCCCCAGCACCAGCCTGAACAGGGTGAATGCGAAATCGAACCCCGACATGCGTCGTCCTCCCCCAGGGCGACCGTCAGCAGGCCTACACGCGGCGCGGCGCGCGCGTCGAGCGTTTTCCCGCTGCCCGACCTGCGAGCGCGCGCCCCGTTCTCCACCCGATGGTAACCATCCGGATTAACCGCGCGGCGACAGGTGGTGCGCTAGGCCTGTGCACAAGGGAGAGCCTGCATGTCCGAGGTCGAACACGCCAGCATCGTTGCCGATACGCTCCGGGTGGCCGCGTCGCAGAGCGCCGTCGCCGAGCTGGCGGGCGAGGGGGCGCTGTCCCTCGATGCCGCGCTCGACCGGGCGGCTGCCGATATCGCCGGGGGGCTGTTCCAGCCGGTGGTGGTCTCGCTCGTCTCGCTGCTGGCGATCGGTTTCGCCGTGTTCAAGGTCGCGCTTTACGTCGCGAGCTGAGCGGGTCGGAAGCCTTCTCCGACCGATATTGCCGACCTGCTCTAGACCTCCGGCTTCGCCCGCCCCATCGACCAGTTCTCCTGCATCCGCACCCGGGGGTTGGGGGCGCACCAGATCTCGCCGCTTTCGTCCAGCGCGGTGACCCAGATGAGGTTGTGCTCCGGCCCGTAGTCGATCACCGCCAGCGCCAGCCCCTTTCCACGGTCGATGACGGTCACGGGCAGCGGCGGGTTGAGTTGCGTGAACATGGGCGTGCGATCCTGCGGGGCGAGGGGACAATTCCCTGCCGCGCATGGTGAAACGCGCCATCGCGCATTCCGGGTCCCGCCGGCCGCCGCACCGTGCAGGCTGTCCTACACGCCCGCCGATGTATAAATAGCCCGGTTCCCCTGCTCTCAACGCACAGGTGAACCATGGGTGTTTTTTGTTTACGCGCTGGCGCTTCGCGCCGTCTCCGCCTTCGGCTCCGACTCCAGACGCCGGGCCTTGCGCTCCCCTCCATCGCAGGAGGCGCGGCATGACCGACATGAGCAATCATCCCGTCATCCTCCACGCCGACCTCTATGCCGAGGACGAGCGCGCGCCGCAGACGCAGTTCGTGGCCGAGCGGCAGGTGGCCTTTCTCGAGGCGCTCGCGGTCACCGGCAGCGTGCGCTCCGCGGCGCGGCGGGTGAAGGTTTCGCACCAGACCTGCTATCGCGCGCGCCGCTCCAGCGCGGGTTTCGGGCGCGCCTGGGATGCGGCGCTGGTGGTCGCGCGCGGCACGGCGGAGGCGAAGCTCGCCGATTGCGCGATGAACGGCGTGGTCGAGGAGGTGTGGTATCACGGCGACCTCGTCGGCCAGCGGCGGCGCTTCTCCGACCGGCTGCTGCTCGCCCACCTCGCGCGGCTCGACCGGATGCGCGGCGACGAGCGGATCGAGCGCCTCGCGGAGGATTTCGACGCCATGGTGCTGCGCCTGCGCCGCGGCGAGCCGATCGAGGTGGAGGAGGGCGCATGTGTCCCTGCGCAGGCAGGGACCTCGGGCGGTGGAGCACAGCCTCACGAGGCCCCTGCCTGCGCAGGGGACCGGGAGGTGGCGGGTGAGAGCGAAAATCTTTCGCCTGGACCGTGTAACACCCGGTCCATGTCTCCGGCGGAAGAGGCGCCCGAGCCGCTTGCCGGGCGCCCCTGCCGCTGCGCGGGCGCGCGCTTCGGGACCGATCGCGGGCGTCCGCATTTCCGGCGCGGGCCGGAGGGGCCCGAACCGGTGATCAATGTCGCAGGCGAGGGGCCGTGCTGCGATTCGCCGCGCTGGCCGCAATGCCGCTACTGCCCGCATTACCCGCCGGTCTCGCGGGTGATCGAGGAAATGGACGAGCAGCGGCCCGCCGACGCCCCGCCGCTCGAGGAACTGGGCGATCCAAGGGAGGTCGACGGCGTCCAGATGGAGGCCTTCTGCCTCGGGGTGGCGCAATGGTGGCTGCTCGGCAGCGAGGAGGAGCTGGCCGGGCGGATCGCGGAGCTGGAGGGCGATGCGCCCTAGACGCTGATGATCCCGTATTTGAGCCCCTGGACCGCGGCCGAGGCGCGGTCGGTGACGTCGAGCTTGGCGAAGATGCGCTTGATATGCGTGGCGATGGTCGGGCGCTTGTTGCCGAGGATCAGCGCGATCTCCTCGTTGCTCTTGCCGCGCGCGATCCAGTGCAGGATGGTTACCTCGCGCGGGGCGAGGTGCGGGCGCTCGAAGTCGCCCTGCTCGAGCTGGTCGATCCGCAGATGCAGCGCCTGCGCCACGCTATGGTAAATCGGGATGTCGGCGTGATCGATCCGGTCTGGGTGGTCGACCATCGAGATGCCCACCGCCGCGAGGTGCTGGCGCGGGCCGAAGGTGGGGAAGATGAAGCCGTCGGTCACCCCGTGTTCGCGCGCGCGTTCGAGGAACAGCAGGTGGTCGGCATTGACCGGGCGCGCGGCGGAGATCTCGCCGAAGCGGATCGGGCGGCCGGCGCGCGCGACCAGCGCGGGGAAGGGGTCGATGCGGTTGAGCTCCTCGTCGTAGAGCGCGGTCCAGGCCTCGGGGAAGCCGAAGCTCTCGACCTCGGCGCGGCCGGGGTCCTTGTGCGAGGGGCGGACGTAGCTCAGCGCGTGGAAGCCCTGGCCGCGGAAGAAGGCGCGGGCGATCGCCAGCGTATCGTCGCGGGTCTCGGCGGCGGCGATCCGGCGGATCGCTCTGCTGTCGTCCATCGCGGGCTGATCCTTTCTCGGGTCGGGACTCGGGGCGGGCGTGATTCGAGTGAATGTCATCCATCAGGACGACAGGCAAGTCTCGCGGTGCCGCAACGTGGCTGCGCCAGCGCGTTTCCGGTAACCATATACCCCATGGTTAACGCCGACCTTCGATCGACGCGCGAAATATACCTAACACGGATGTCATCCGATGTGGTGACCTCCAACAGGGTGACTAGGGTAAACACAGGGGTCCCGGTAGCTATTCATCCGACAGTTGGGGGAATTCATCGCATTCCCGGGCTGGGGGCTTGACACAGTTACGGGATCGAAACGGGATGCATGGCACCACGTTTATTGTCGTTGATGGAAATTATCGTAATCGTCACGAACTGACTTTGGCACTGGGGGACGTGGGTTATGTCGTCCCCGCCGATACGCTCGAGGATCTGGGTGGGCGCTGGCCCGACCAGGCCTGGATGCTGGTCCACGACGGGGGCGATCTCCTCGCCGAGACCCAGCAGGCGCTGGAGGCGGCGGGCAGGTTCTACCCGATGGTGGCCTATGCCGAACAGGCGAGCATCGCTCGGGTCATGGACGTGCTCGGCACCGGCGCGGTGGGCTATCTCGAATGGCCCGCCACGGGCGAGGAACTGCGGCGTTGCCTGGCGAACATCATGACGCGCCGGCGCCAGGGCGCCACCGCCACGCTCGAACAGGCGCAGGCCAAGCAGCGCATCGGCGCGCTCTCGCCGCGCGAGAAGGAAGTGCTCAACGGGGTGTGCGAGGGCTATTCGAGCAAGGAAGTCGCACGCACGCTGGGGATCAGCCCGCGCACCGTCGAGCTTCACCGCGCCAATGTGCTGACCAAGCTCGGCGTGCGCAATCTCGCTGCCGCCGTGCGCCTGTCGGTGGAAGCCGAACTGGCCCCCTCGCTGGCGTCACCCGACGAACGCGAACTCGCCGCCTGACGCCGTCGCCCGCGAGCGGGCGATGCAATGCCTACCCGTTGAGGAGCGCGAGCTCGACCGTGTCGCGGCCGTGGGCGATCAGCCCGAGCTCTTCCGCCGCGGCGCGGCTGACGTCGATCACACGGCCGCCGTGGAAGGGGCCGCGATCGTTGATCCGCACGGTCACCGTCTTGCCGGTGCGCGGATTGGTCACTTCGACCAGTGAGCCGAAGGGCAGCGTGCGGTGCGCCGCGGTCATCGCGTTCATGTCGAAGGTCTCGCCGCTGGCGGTGCGGCGGCCGTGGAAGCGCCGGCCGTAATAGGATGCGACCCCGCCCGCGATCGGCGTGGTGGTGCGCGGCGCCTCGACCGCCGGCTCGATCGTCCGCAGGTCGACCGCGCGGGCCGCAGGGGCGACAGCGGGCGGCAGCGCCTCGAAGCCGGCAAAGCTTGCCTCGAATTCGGTGGCCCGGGGCTGGGCGCTGTGGACGTGCTCCTTGGGCTGCGCCGCGGTGGCGGGCAGCGCTACGGCAGCAAGGAAACACAAGGTGCGAAACGCGCGTTTGGCCATGATCTGGACCTCCCGTTCGGTTGGAAGGTCTATAGGCGAGCAGGTCGACCGAGTCGTTACGACCGGAGGCGATCGCCCCATTCCTGCCACAGTTCATCGTGCTTGGGGAACGATCATGGCGTCCCGCACAGCATTTAGCGGGCCTCGGGAGGCGTCCACACAAGCCGTGGATCGTCCGATTGCGAATCGACCCCGGGGCGCCGGGGTGCGCATAGCAAATGGGGCCGGCATCGCTGCCGACCCCACTCTCACCGATGCGTGGTCGTGTCCGAAGACAAGAACTTGGCATCCGATGTTTTCCCTTCCGCCGCGCCCGAAGGCACCGCTTCCGGTTCTGTCACCGGCGCTCGCACCGGCATCCGGCTCCACCCTCCAGTCGCCCCGCTCTGGTGCGCCAGGTCCGAAGACCCTCGCTTCCGTCGCAGGCCGGCCTTCGACAGGCAGCTCCGCGATCGAACCCTCCGTTCATGGCCGGGGCCTCGAGCGGCTGCACCTATGATCGGGTCCGAAGACCGTCTCTTAGATGCCGCCTCGGCATCCGACCGGGCTGGCCCGATCCATGAAAGACGTACAGTGTGTTCCGTCATCGACCATCTTGCCTTGGACCGGAGTCCTCCGCATGACGGTCTCGAAAACACATGGACAGCACCTTCCATGTCTTTCCGGTGTGGAATTTCTCCTTGATTTCAGGTCGTTAGACCGTCGATCCGGTGGAAGTTCCTCGCCGTTCCGATGAGTTGAAGCTGCGCCTGATCGGATGATTCGTCCAGCGCACAAGAGTAGAGTTTTCCACTTTCCCCGCTTTTCGCTGTGGAGCGGGGTGGATAACTCAACCGCTCATCGCAAAAATGAAATACTCGTACCGTTGGCGGCGCAATATTGCGCCGCACAAGCGTGTTGCAGCGCAACTAACGGTCGCGCTTGGCGAGCAGCCGCAGCCGCAGCGCGTTGAGCTTGATGAAGCCCTCGGCGTCCTTCTGGTCGTAGGCGCCGGCATCGTCCTCGAAGGTGACATGCGCTTCGGAATAGAGCGAGTTCGGCGACTTGCGGCCGACGACCATGGCATTGCCCTTGTAGAGCTTGAGCCGGACGGTGCCCGAGACCTTTTGCTGGCTGAGGTCGACCGCGGCCTGGAGCATCTCGCGCTCGGGGCTGAACCACAGGCCGTTGTAGACCAGCTCGGCATAGCGCGGCATCAGCTCGTCCTTGAGATGCGCCGCGCCCCGATCGAGCGTGATCTGCTCGATCCCGCGATGCGCGCGGGCATAGATCTCGCCGCCGGGCGTCTCGTACATGCCGCGGCTCTTCATCCCCACGAAACGGTTCTCGACGAGGTCGAGCCGGCCGATCCCGTGCTTGCGGCCGAGATCGTTCAGCGCGGCGAGCAGGGTGGCGGGGCTCATCGCCTTGCCATTCAGCGCCGTGCCGTCGCCCTTCTCGAAATCGATGGTGACGTACTCGGGCGCGTCGGGCGCATCCTCGGGGTGGTCGGTGCGCGAATAGACGTAGTCGGGCGTCTCCTCCCACGGGTCCTCGAGGACCTTGCCCTCCGACGAGGTGTGGAGGAGGTTGGCGTCGGTCGAGAAGGGGCTTTCGCCGCGCTTGTCCTTGGGTACGGCGATCTGGTGCGCCTCGGCCCAGGCGATCAGCGCGGTGCGGCTGGTGAGATCCCATTCGCGCCACGGGGCGATGACCTTGATATCCGGATCCAGGGCATAGGCCGACAGTTCGAAGCGGACTTGGTCGTTGCCCTTGCCGGTCGCGCCGTGGGCGATCGCATCGGCGCCGGTCTCGTGCGCAATCTCGACGAGGCGCTTCGAAATCAGCGGGCGCGCGATCGAGGTGCCGAGCAGGTAGTCGCCCTCGTAGCGCGCATTGGCGCGCATCATCGGGAAGACGAAATCGCGCACGAATTCCTCGCGCAGATCCTCGATGAAGATATGCTCGTCGGGGATGCCCATCGCGCGGGCCTTGGCGCGCGCCGGCTCGATTTCCTCGCCTTGGCCGAGATCGGCGGTGAAGGTGACCACCTCCAGCCCACGCTCCACCTCGAGCCACTTGGCGATGACGGAAGTATCGAGGCCGCCGGAATAGGCGAGGACGACGCGACGGATATCGGACATTGCGGGCACCTTGCTGCTTTGCGCGCGCCGCTAGCAGGGGAGGGGGCGGAAAGGCAATCGATTCACGCTTGGCCGAGCGGAAGCGCAGTTTGGCGAACCACCCGCCGCGATACACCGCGCCGTCAGCGGAGCTGACTGTCCTTGCTGCCGCGCCGGTTGATGCCTGCCTGACGCTGGTTTGCATCCTTCCCGCTTTGGCAGGCGACGCAGCGCTTCACCCCGGGCAGCGCCACGCGCCGTTTCTCCGGAATTTCCTCGCCGCATTCGACGCACCACTGTTCGCTCTCGCCCGAGGGCATGCGTGCCCGCGCGGCGCTCACCGCGTCGGACACCGTGTCGTCGATCTGGTCCTGAACCGCGCCATCGCGCGCCCATCCGCCTGCCATGCTGCATCCTTCCTGCAGGTGAGTACTGTTCCTCGATAGATACCAATAACGGTGCGGAAGCGCGATGGGTCCCCCGCTCAAGCCGCTTCCAGCTCAAGACTCCGCACTCGACCATAATATTGCCACAATAAAGGGAAGTAATAACACTTCAGGCAACAGGTCCTGAAGAGCATCTGGGGGGAGTGTGATGGGAGAGGATACTCAGGCGACGGCGCCTACGATCGAAACGAAGATGCTGGCCAATGCGATACTTGCCTACTTCATTGCGCAGGATCAGGTCGGTCAGGTCGAACCCTATTGGTCGCACGCGGGAATCGTCGGCGAAGTCAACGCCTTCCAGCTGGGCGAGAGCGATATCGACGCGGCTTTCTGGACACTTGCCGACGATGGCTGGATCACGCTTTCCATCCGGGGGACCCTGCTCGACACGAGCAGCTTCTGGGAACTGATCGCGACGCTCGAGGACTGGTACGAGGATGACGAAACCTTTCTCGAGCCGCTCTATCCCAATCCGCAATCGGGCAGGGTGCATCGCGGCTTTCGCCGCGCGGCCTTCACCCTGTGGCCCTATCTGTTGCTAGGCGGCTACTTCGGCGGCAGTTTCCAGGCTGGCCTCGCCAGCGTCGACTATTCGAAGGTCAAGGGTATCCGCGTCACCGGTCATTCGAAGGGGGCCGCGCTATCGCAACTGCTGGCGGTGATCATCGCCAACGAGCTGACCGGGGTGAACGGAAGCAGGCCCGCCGCGATCGAGGTCTATTCCTATGCCTGTCCGCTTCTGGGCGACGCCACCTTCGTGTCATTCTTCGCAAGCCAGCGGGTGATCACCAGAGCGATGCGGTTTCAGCGGTGGAGCGATATCGTGCCCTTCGTCCCGCCCTATGACAGCTTCAACATCCGGGATATGAACGCCCAATATTGCAGCAGCCTGCTGTCCTACGCCCTCCGTCCCATCTTCGACCAGATGTATGCCGGCTACCACCTTTGCGGCGAGCTGGTCTTTTACGACGGCCCGGATCCCGCGACGAGTGTCATAGACTCCGGCGCAGTCGCCATCTCCCATTCGCAACACGTCATCCTCGCGGCGATCCAGAGTGACCATAGCGAAACCATCGCGGGAGCGCATTCGGCGGTCAATTCCTATTGGCCTGCGGTAACCCGGCGGAACTGGCCACAACCGGAGATCGAAGACCTGCGGGTCGAGTTCGAGGCCATCCTCGATTGAAGAGTCAGCGGTGCCGGAGCAGCGTGCCTGAACGCGCTACTCCGCCGCCTCCTTTAGCGCCGGGTCGAAGCGCCATTGCGGTACCTTGCCCTCGTCCGCCGCGCGCAGGCGGGCGCTTTCCGCCTCGACATATTCGCGCGTCATCGGGATCGCGGCGCGGTCCTTCACATACTGGATCTGCCAGTTGACCATGTTGCCGTGGCGGAAGCTCTGCTCGGCGCCGGCGAGGTAGAACAGCCACATGCGGTAGAAGCGCTCGTCGTAGAGTTCGGTGATTTCGCGCCGATGCAATACCGTGCGCTTGTACCACTCCTCGAGCGTGTGGCTGTAGTGGAAGCGCATCGCCTCCACATCCATCACCTGCCAGCCGTGCTTCTCGCTCTGCGTGACGAGTTCGGAGAGGGCGGGGATATAGCCGCCGGGGAAGATGTACTTGCGGGTCCATTTGTCGGTGAAGCCCGGCGGGCCTGCGCGGCCGCAGCAGTGGCTGATCATCACTCCGTCGGGCGCGAGCAAGCGATTCGTGTGCTCGTAGAACTGCGGGTAGTGCGGCGTGCCGACATGTTCGAGCAGGCCCACCGAACTGATGCGGTCGAACTGCCCCTGCACGTCGCGATAGTCCATCAGCTCGAATGTCACCCTGTCGGCGACCCCGGCTTCTTCGGCGCGTTCCTTGCAGAAGGCGATCTGGTCGGGCGCGAGCGCTACGCCCATGACCTCGACGTCGTAGTGCCGCGCGAGATAGAGCGCGAAACCGCCCCAGCCGCAACCGATGTCGAGGATCCGCTGGCGTTTTCCGTCCTTGGGGGGCTGGATGTACATCTTGGCCGCGAGATGCGCCTTTTTGTCGAGCTGCGCCTTCTCCAGCGAGGTGCTGTCGGGATCCTCGCGGTAATAGGCCATGGTGTACTGGCGGTCTTCGTCGAGGAAGCGCTCGTAAAGCTCGCGCGTGAGATTGTAGGTGTGCTCGGCGTTCTTGCGCGCCTTGGTGCGCAGGTTGACGCTGTCGGCCTTGGCGAGGAGCTTCTGCGCCGCCTTGCGCAGCGGCCCCTTGGGCTTGAGCGATGCGCCTGCCTCGCGCTTGGCGTTCATCGTCACGAACAGCACCAGGTCGCGGATGTCGTGCGGCTCCTCGACCTCGAGCCAGCCCCACATGAAGGCCTCGCCCGCGCCGACCTGCGGATAGCGCGCGATGTGGTTGGCGGCCTTCTTGTCGGTCAGCCGGATGCGGAGCGGCGGTGATCCGCTGCCATCGTCGCTGCCGTATTCGAAGGTCTTTCCGTCGTGGTCCGTCACCACCATGCATCCGCGCCTGATCGCCGATTTCAGAAATTTGTCGAGCAGCCACATAGGCGCCGGTCCTCTCCTCTGTTTCCCCTCGGGGAGGTCTGTGGCACAAGGATGGTGGTGTCAATCGAAGCGAGGCGTTCACCATGGCGGAAGCGAAAACGGTCGAGACGGCGGTCGAACCGGCCGAATTCATCGCCGCCGTCGAGCCCGAGAGGAAACGCGAGGAAGCCGAAGTGCTCGACGCGCTGTTCCGCAAGGTGACGGGCCAGCCCGCGAAAATGTGGGGGCCGAGCATCGTCGGCTACGGTCGCTATCACTATCGCTACGAGAGCGGGCGCGAGGGTGACATGTGCCGCCAGGGCTTCAGCCCGCGCAAGGCGAAGCATTCGCTCTACATCCTGCAATGCGGCGAGGAGAGCGAGGAGGCGGCCTTCGCTCCGCTGCTGGCGCGGCTCGGGAAGCATTCGCGCGGCGCCGCGTGCCTCTCTGTCAACAAGCTGGCGGACATCGACCTGGCGGTACTGGAAGAGATGATCGCACTCGGCTGGAAACGGTCGCTCGTCCGCTATCCCGACTGATCAGATGCCGGCGTACCACTGGTAGCCGGCGCGGTCCTCCCAATAGCCGCCCAGACCTTCGCCGATATCGTCGAGGCTGGCGACCGCTTCGATCGCGGTCAGGTACTTGGCGTGCTTGTAGCCCAGCTGGCGCTCGATCCGCATGCGCAGCGGCGCGCCATTGCGGACCGGGAGCGGTTCGCCGTTGAGGCTGTGCGCGACGATCGTCTGCGGGTGGAAGGCGTCTTCGATATCGACGCTCTCGTAATAGCGCCCGCCTTTGTATTCGTCGGCGCAGCGGAAGACGACGAACTTCGCCTCTGGCCTCAGCCCCGCCGCCTTGAGCAGCACCGCGAGCTGCGGGCCGGTCCATTCGCCGATCGCGCTCCATCCTTCCACGCAGTCGTGGCGCGTTATCTGGCTGCGCTGGGGAAGCTTGCGGATATTTTCGAGACTGAGGCTGAGCGGATGGTCGACCAGTCCGCGCACCTCGAGCCGCCAGTTGGCGAAACCTTCCTCGACATGCTGCGGATAGTTGCCGTTCTGAGGGTCGGTCGAGCCATTGCCGCGGAAGAAGGGCGAAATCGCGCTCCTGGGATATTCAGGCGCGAGCGCCCGGCGGCCGGTCAGCAGCCGCTGCGCACCCCTGTGCCAGCCTTCGGCGGCGTAGAGCAGCGACTTCCCCGCAACGCTTTCGGCAATCCGGTTGCATCCGGCGACGAAGGCGGCGCCGGCCGCGACCAGGAAATTGCGGCGCTTCATTGGTCGTGCCCCCCGGTTATCATGTCGCGAATCTGGTGGATCGGGCCCGAGAGGAGGACCAGCACGACGTGCACCACGAAAAAAGCCGCGATCGCGAAGGCGAATATGAAGTGCAGGCTGCGCGCCGACTGCCGCCCGCCGAACAGCTCGACCAGCCAACCGAGCGTCGGCTCCATGCCGGGGCTGATCGACATTCCTGTGAGCACCATCATCGGCAGGAAGACGCCGAGGACGAGGCCGTAGGCGAGCTTCTGGAGGAAATTGTACTTGCTGTCCTCGTGCTCGAAGTGGAGCTTCAGGTGCTCGACCACGTCGTGCCAGATCGCCGCGGGTCGCCATTCCTTCCGGCTGGTGGCGATGTCTCGCGCGAAGTGGCGGTTCGTAAGCATGGCGATCCACATGAAGGCGAGTCCGAGCGCAAAGGGCCACGCCATCAGGATATGCCAGTCGCGAGCGACGGCGAGACTGTAATATCCGGGAATCGTCATCCAGTCGGGAAAGCGCGGCACGGCCAGCCAGGCCTGTTCGGCGGAAAAGCCCCAGTCGCCCCAGTAGAGCCGGCGGTGCGCATTGGAGATCGTCAGCCCCGACATGAACAGCACGACCACGCACAGGAGGTTGAACCAGTGCCACAGCCGGGTTGTCAGGGCATGGCGCTTCACCGGGCCCGCTCCGCGCGCGCGAGGTAGATCACGTCGCGCGGTTGCGCGAGCAGGTGCTGCCCGCTGTCGATATAGATCGTCTGCCCGCTGGCAAGGTGGCCCTGCGCCAGGAACAGCGCGGCATCGGCGACTTCGTCGGCGCCGGTCTTGCGGCAGAGCAGGTTCATGCGGTGCGAGACCTCGGTCTCGGCCTCGTCCTGGTCGTGGCTGGCGAGGATCGCACCGGGGGCGAGGGCATAGACCCGGTCGTCCGGCCCCGCGGCGCCCATCGCCAGCATGGGGATGGTGGCGGCCACGGCGTGCTTGCTCATCGTGTAGCTGAAGAAATCGGGATTGGGATTGGCGAGCTTCTGGTCGGTCAGCTGGATGACGCGCCGTCCGCCCTGCGCACGGGCCTGCGCGAGATAGGACTGCGCCATGCGCGCGGGGGTGCGGGAATTGATCTGCATCGCGCGGCGGTTGGTCTCGGTATCCAGCGCGGTCACCGCGTCGGGTTCGAACACGGCTGCGCAATTGACCAGCGCGCGCCAGTCAGCGAGGCGCCCGGCCAGCATGCCGACCATCGCCGCGGCGGCATCGCCATCGGCAAGGTCGCACTGCACGGCTTCGGCGGAGGGGAGGCTGACGGCCAGCGCCTCGGCCTCCTGGCGCGAGGAGCCGTGGTGGATCACCACATGCCAGCCCGCCGCGGCGAAGGCGCGGGTGATCGCCGCGCCGATCCGCTTCGCCCCGCCGGTCACGAGCACTGCTGGCCTGGTCTCGGTCATCGCCGGCGACCATAGCGGCCCGCGGGACAAAGGAAAGACGCGCCGCCACCAGAGGGAAAGGTGACGGCGCGCCCGATGCGCAGCCTTGCGGCTGGCTTGTTCCTTTAGCGGCAGCTCAGGCTGCCACGGTCGATTTCGCGACCGACCAGCGCGCCGACCGCGCCGCCGAGGATCGCACCGAGCGTCCTGTCGCCGCGTCCGGCCAGCTCGTGGCCCGCGAGCGCACCGACGCCCGCGCCGATCACGAGACCGGTGGTGCCGTTGTCGCGCCTGCAGTAATAGCGCCCGTCATTGCCGCGCCACATGCGGTCGGAGCGCGTGATCCGGCGCGGCTGCGCGTAATAGCCGCGGCTGTCGTAGATCGCACGGTCCTTGGCGCGCTTGCCATGGGCGGGCGCCCAGTGTGGCGGATCGGCCGCCGCGGGAGCGGCCATGCCGAGACCGGTCAGCGCCATGGTGCCGGCTGCGAATGCGAGGGTGAGTTTCTTCATCGTTGCTACCTCATTGCCTGTATCGGCTTGTCAACGACGACTCTGCTGGCGAGGTCCACAACCTCGGATTAACGGGCGGCATTAAGCCGAAATTAGCGATGAGCCGACCGGTCCCGCGCGACGAACCGCTAGGCTTCGAGCCGTTTCCTGGCCTTGTCGCGCCATGGTTCGCACAGCCGATCGAGCGCGGCGATCCCGTGGAGTTCGGCAGGCGAGTGGGAATACGCGGGATCGTAGAGCGCGGCAAATACGCGCGCGACGGTCCAGTCTGCGTGCCCGGGCTCGACACGTTCGAGCAGATCGCCCGGCTCTGCCGTGCCTTCCTCGATCACCCGGTAATACCAGCCACAATCGTGCCGTTCGACAATGCGCGCAACCATGCCCTTGCGGTCGAAGCGATGCTCGATCTTCCAGCAGGGCTGGCGCGGCTGGCTGATCTCGAGCAGCGCGCTGCCTAGCCGGAAGCGGTCGCCGATATGGACGCCGTCCTCGGTCAGTCCACTGGCCATCAGGTTCTCGCCGAAAGCCGCGGGGCCTGCCAGCAGTGAATGTTCGCCGAGCCATGTGTTCCAGGCGGCGTAGTGATCGTGCGGGTAGTGGTGGACGGCCATGTCGACGCCGCCGTGGTGCTTGGTGTCGGCGACGCTGTCGCCGGCGATGCCGAGCACGCCGATGCCGACCGGTCCCTCGACCGGGCGCTTGTCGATCGCGCTGGTCTCGGAGCCCCTGAAGGGCTTCGGCTGGCCGGTGCAGATCGCGAATACCTCGGTCACAGGCCGTCCTCCTTGCGCAGAGTCAGTGCCGACCAGTCGCGCTGGACCCCGTCCGCACCTTCGCCGCGATAGCGTTCGGTCGCGACGATGGCAAAACCGCTTTCGCGATAGGTGCGCTCGAGCCAGGCCTCGGGGGGCAGGTTGGTCAAGCGACCCAGCGGGTCGCGGCCTTCGCCCTCGCCGAGCTTGTAGTTGGCGAAATGCCAACCGCCCAGCCGCAGCGCGCGGTGGATCGCGGCGAGCACTCCTGGCAGGTCCGCGCGCGCGACATGCAGCAGGCAGGCATGAGCCCAGACCGCGTCGTACTCGTCCTCGGCCTCTAGCTCGTCGAAGCGCATCACCCGCGCGCCGACGTCGAAGCGCTCGTTCGCCTTGCGGACCATGGCGGGTGTGCCGTCGGTGGCATCGAGATCGAAGCCGCGTTCGCGAATATGCCCCGAATCGCGGCCGCCGCCGCAACCCAGCTCGAGCACGCGGGCGCCGGGCTCGAGACGGTCGAGGAAGCTGTCGAGATGGCGGCTCGGCGCCTGTCCGAAGCTCAGCGTATAGCGCGGGGCGCTCGCCTCGTAGAAGGCGATGGTGGCCGGGTCGGCGCTCATGCGAGGCCACCCGGCATCGCTAGGACACGAACCAGCCGGAGACCGCCATGCGCGGCCGGGGTGCGCTCGCGGCCACGGCGGTTACGAGATGGAACTGCGGGACGCCGAACAGGTCGAGCCGGTTGAAGCCCGGCGAGAGGCCTTCGACGCGCTCGTCCACCGAGGGGAACAGCAGGTTGCCGCCCCAGTCGGCGATCCAGTCGCGCGACAGACCGAGCACGGTTGCGACCTTGCGGTCGTGGGTCGGTCCGTCGTGATGCTGCGAGAGGAAATCGCCCTCGCGGAAACGCGTGGCCTGGATCTCGACCTCGCGCACGGTTTCCTCCTCGCTCAGTTCGCGAACGAAGGCGAGGGTGCTTTCGTCAGTGAACGCCTTGCGCAGGGCCGCAAGCGGGGTCTCGCCCAGCGCGGCAAGCTCGTCCGGGACCATGGAGATTGCATCGTAGCGATAGGCAAAGACCTTGCCGCTGTCGGTCGCAATCGCGCGTTCGATCCGGTCGCTTTCGGCGACCGCAGCGGGATTGCTCTCCCACGTGCGGCGGGGCGGCATGTCGAAGCGGCGGTTCTGGAAGCCGCGCATCCGGTGCCAGTCGTCGAGTTCGGTCAGGAAGGTCTCGAGGGCCAGCGCGTCCTCGTCGCTCAGGATCGGAGCGATCGAGCAGCGGCCGGTTTCGTGGAATTCGTCCTTCAGCGCCGCGCGCGCTGCCCTCGTGCCGGGCAGCAGGAACTTCACGATTGGGCGGCCTCGGCAGCTTCGCGATCGCGCTGGGCGCGGCTCTTCTTCTCGGCGGCGGTTTTCAGCTGGCCGCAGGCGGCATCGATGTCGCGCCCGCGCGGCGTGCGCACCGGTGCGCTGATGCCGTGTTCGAAAACGATCTCCGAGAAGCGCTTCACCCGCTCGGGCGTCGAGCACTCATAGGTCGCGCCGGGCCAAGGGTTGAACGGGATGAGGTTCACCTTGGCGGGCAGTTTGTAGTGCTTGATCAGCCGTACGAGTTCGCGTGCATGCTCGTCGGTATCGTTCTTGTCCTTGAGCATGACGTATTCGAAAGTGATCCGCCGCGCATTGCTGGCGCCCGGGTAGGCGGCGCAGGCCTCGAGCAGTTCCTCGATGCCGTACTTCTTGTTGAGCGGGACGATCTCGTCGCGGATTTCCTTGGTCACCGCGTGGAGCGAGACCGCTAGGTTCACCCCGATCTCCTCGCCGCAGCGGTCCATCATCGGCACCACGCCGCTGGTCGAGAGCGTGATGCGGCGCTTCGACAGCGCGAGGCCGTCGCCGTCCATCACCAGCTTGAGCGCGCCCTTGACGTTGTCGAAATTGTAGAGCGGCTCGCCCATGCCCATCATCACGATGTTGGTCAGCAGGCGCCCGTCGGACGTGTATTCGGCGCTGTCTTCCTCGACATCGAGGTCGGCCCCGAAATCGAATTTCATATTGCCCTTGGGCCACTCGCCCAGCGCGTCGCGCGCGAGCATGACCTGGCCGACGATCTCCCCCGGGGTGAGGTTGCGTACGAGGCGCATCGTGCCGGTGTGGCAGAAGCGGCAGTTGAGCGTGCAGCCGACCTGGCTCGATACGCACAGCGTCCCGCGGTCGGCATCGGGGATGAAGACCATCTCGAATTCGTGGCCGTCGGAGGTGCGGAGCAGCCACTTGCGGGTGCCGTCGGTCGAATGCTGCGCTTCGACCACGTCGGGGCGGCCGATGAAGAAGCGTTCGGCGAGCCACGGGCGCATCGTCTTGGCGATATCGGTCATCGCTTCGAAATCGGTCACGCCGCGGTGATACAGCCAGTGGAACACCTGCTTGGCGCGCAGCTTGGCCTGCTTCTGATCCAGACCCGCCTCTTCGAACAGTTCGCGGATGCGGTCCTTGGGCAGGCCGATGAGATCGACGCGACCATCCTCGCGCGGGGTGATGTCGCGTGCGACGGGAACCGGGTCTACCTGCCCGGGGATGCTCATGAGGGTCGTATCGGCCATGGGAGCCGCGCATATAGTGGCAAGCGCCCGGTTTGCAAAGCATGTGCGAGGGCGCGGAAAATGCCGCACGTGCGGTTGCGTTCCCGTGCATTCGTCTGATTTCGATGCAGCTCGTCGATCCATTCCGGAGTGTGCATTTCATCGACGGGAGGACACTGTTCGTCGCGCAATATGTGTTCAATCTGCAACAACATCCTGTTGTGCGAGGTTAATGAAACTGCATGACCAACTCCGCCGTTCTTCCGGTCCATGCAGCACGAAAAGCTGCGGGCTAAACAGAACGGAGTTCGCAAATGAAAAAGATCTCAGCCCTTCTCGTCGCAGGTTCGGTGATGGCAATCTCGGCCCCCGCCATGGCCCAGGACGCAACCGACGGCACCTTTACCGGTCCGCGCGTCGAGGCCCTTGTCGGCTACGACATCAGCAAAGCCGGCGATACGGTCGACGACGACGGCAACACAGACAACGACCAGTCGATTGACGGCGTAACCTATGGCGGTGCGATCGGTTACGACTTCAATGTCGGCGGCGTGGTTCTCGGCCTGGAAGGTGAAATCACCGATTCCAGCGCCGATGTGGAATTCGACGGCGGCGATGCCGAGACCTTCGGTCTGGGCGACGTCAACGCCGGCCGCGATCTCTATGTCGGTGTGCGTGCCGGTGTCCTCGCCTCGCCGGACCTGCTGCTCTACGCCAAGGGCGGTTACACCAATGCACGTTACAACGTGAACGGCTCGTTCGATGGCGACGAGTATCGCGCCAAGATCGACACCGACGGCTTCCGCATCGGTGCGGGCGCGGAATATGCGCTCAACGAAAACACCTTTGCCAAGCTCGAATACCGCTACTCGAACTACAGCAGCGCCGAACTCGATTTCGAAGGCGACCAGCCGGACGTCGATCTGGGCGAAATCGATGTCGACCGTCACCAGGTGATGCTCGGCTTCGGTTACCGCTTCTAAGGCGGTCCGGATAACGGAACGGGTGGGGTCGGCGCCTTCGGGTTGCCGGCCCCTTTTCGTATTAGCGGCGCGAGCAGGCCAGGGTGGCAGCGTCCATTGCGGTCGCCGCGCCAGCAAGCGAATAGGCGTTCGAGAAGCGGCGTCCGCGATTGTCGGTCGCACGGATGGTCATGCGGGTTGCCGAGCGCATGGCCGCGACGATCGCCGCGTCCATCGTGCGATCCTCGGCCCAGGCATCGGCCCCGCCGCCGGTCAGGCGAAAGCTCTTGCCCCCCACGAGGAGGACGACGTTTGCGGTGTCGGCGAGCGCGCGCGACAGGCGGAAATGGACCTGCCCGCGCAGGTTGCGTCGCGGCCAGGTGCCGATGGTGGCGAAGGGTTCGAACTCGCGGTTCGCCTGGCTCGCCGCCGGAACGGCGATGGCGTAGCACCGCGGGACCGAAGCGTCGCGAAAGGCGCCCCAGTCGTAAAACACGCCGAGGCTGTCCTTGGCCGCGAGCGGGGCGGCGAGGGCGATCAGCAACAGGGCGGCGGAATTACGCATAGTCGATCGCGACGACTTCCCATTCTTTGAGCCCGCCGGGAAGCCTCACGCTGCGCAAATCCCCGACCGCCGCGCCCTTGAGCGCACGGGCGAGCGGGGAAGACCAGCCGATCCGCCCGGCACTCGCGTCCTGCTCGTCGTCGCCGACCAGCGTCACCACGCGTTCCTCGTCGTCCTCGTCGGCGAGCCTCAACGTGGCGCCGAAGAAGGCGCGCGACTTGTCGGGCTGCTCGGCGGGGTCGATCACCCGCGCGGCCTTCATCCGCCGGGCGAGATGGGCGAGCTCGCGGTCGATCTCGCGCATGCGCTTGCGCCCGTAGAGATAGTCGCCGTTCTCGCTGCGGTCGCCATTGCCCGCCGCCCAGCTGACGATCTCGACGATTTCCGGCCGCTCGGTACCGAGCAAATGGTCGTAGCGCGCCTTCATCGCGGCATAGCCGGCGGGGGTCACGGGATTGGTCTTGCCTTGCATGAGGCGTGCGCCCCTAGCGCAAATCAGCGCCGCAGGTAATTGGCGATATCGCGCTCGTATCCAGCCGACTTGTCGGGATGCATGTTGGCATAGGTCACGGCGTTGCCAATCACCCGCATGACGTAATAGCGGGTTTCGAAGTTCGACGGGATCTGCTCGATCCAGGTCGCCCAGTCGACGCTGCCGTTGCGCGGATCGCCGTTCAGCCGGAGCCATTCGTTCACCCGCCCGGGCCCGGCATTGTAGGCCGCGATGGCGAGCGGGTAGGCCCCGCCATAGCGGTCCATGAGCCGCGCGAAATGCGCATCGCCCAAGCGGATGTTGTAGCTCGGGCTGTCGGTCAGACTGGCGGACATGTAATTGACCCCGATCTTGCCCGCTTCCTCGCGCGCGGTGCCCGGCATCAGCTGCATCATCCCGCGCGCGCCGGCATGGCTGACACGGTTGCGGTCGAATTCGCTTTCCTGCCGCGCGATCGCATGGACCATGGTCCAGTTGGCTCCGGCATGCGTCTCGACAGTGGGAAAGCCGAGCCGTTCGAAGCCCTTCAGCCCGTGCTCGCCCGCCACCAGCCCGGCGACCACGGCGAGTTCGTCGAGCCCGGTCTCGCGCGCCAGCTGGCCGACCAGCGCCATTTCGCCCGGCGTGTCGGCCTTGTCGGCGATGGCTTCGAAGAAGGCCCGTTCGGTGCGCCAGTCGCGCCGGTTGCGGGCGATCGAGCGCAGCGCCCCGGTCAGCGGATCGGCCTCGAACGCGGCGCGCTCCGATGCCTCGGGCTGGGGCAGGGCGGCGAAACTGGGTATCGGGCGGCCGAGTTCCTTGAGCGCGAGCTGGCCGTAATACCAGTCGGGATAGTCCGCAGCCATTTCCCAATAGCGCTGCGCGCCTTCGCGGTCGCCCGCGCGCGCCGCGGCGCGACCGGCCCAGTAGAAGCCCTTCGAGCGCGTCAGCGGAGTCTTGGCCGCAGTGCCATAGCGGTAGAACAGCGGCGCGGCCTGGGCCCCGTCGCCGAGCGACCACAGCGCCTTGGTCCCGCCGAGCCACATCAGGTCGGTGTATTTGTCGCGCAGCGTGTAGGACCCGTCCGAGATATCGGTGCCCGGCGCGAACACGTCGTCGATCTTGCCCGCGATGCTGGCCGCCTGCGTGGCGCCGGCGCTCTTGGCCACTGCCAGCGCTTCGCTGACGAACTCGGTGCCGTCGAACGCGGGGGCGACGAAGGCCGCGCGGGTCGAGAGCAGGTTGACCGCTTCATAGGGCTGACCCGAACTGCGGTAGTGGCGCGTGAGGTTGTAGACATAGCCGGCGTCGTTCAACGCGCCCTGCGGCACGGCCAGGCCGGCCTGCGCCGGCGTGCTGCCCTGGAGCAGCGCCAGTCGTGCCTGCGCCATAGGGCGATAGGCGGGCGAGACGCGCCCGACATGACGCGCGGCGGCCTCGTAATTGCCCTGCCACAACAGCGCGTCCATCCGCGCATCGTGATCCTCGGGCGCGAGGCGGCTGCCGAACAGCCCCTGCATGTAGAGTTCGGCGGGGCCGCTCATCGTGCCCCCGCGCCAAGCTGCGCGGGCCACGTCGAGCGCCTCGGGCCGGTCGAGCGAGGCCAGCGCCAGCGCGTAGCGGGCGCGCGCGCTGTTGGTCAGCGGCGGGAAGCGGTCGAAGAAGGCGACCAGCGTCTGCGGGGTGGGCGCGTCGCTCTCGAGCGCGGCCTCGGCGCGGCGGCGCAGGACCTCCTGCTTGGGGAAATCGGGATAGCTGGTGACGAAATTGGCGTAGGAGGCGAAGGGCAGGTTATTCTGCTTGGTCAGATACTCCCACTGGCCGATCGCCCGGTCGATCGCGCCAGGCTGCTGCGCCACCATGTAGTTTCGCGGCGCGTCCTGCGCCTGCGCCACGGTGGGGACGGCCAGCATGCTGCCGGCCATAAGTGCCAAGGTAAAAAGTCTTTTTCTGCCCATGCTGGACATCGTGCCCCGCCCCTCCTTATCAGGCGCTGAATGAATTGTGGCAGCGCCCACGAAAACTCGCCTTGTTTCATAGCTCTAACGCAGGACCGACGTAAATGTTCTCAGGCTCGATTCCGGCTCTGGCGACTCCTTTTCGCGACGGATCGTTCGACGAAGCCGCGTTCCGCAAGCTGGTCGACTGGCAGATAGACAACGGCAGCAAGGCGCTGGTGCCCTGTGGCACGACCGGGGAGGCCTCGACCATCTCCAATGCCGAGCACCACAGGGTGATCGAGGTCTGCATCGAGCAGGCGGCGGGCCGCGTGCCGGTCATCGCCGGGTGCGGATCGAACGATACGCGCAATGCGCTGCTCCACATGCAGTTCGCCAAGAAGGCCGGCGCCGCAGCGGGGCTGTGCGTCGCGCCCTATTACAACCGCCCGAGCCAGGCCGGGTTGATCGCGCATTTCAGCTTCCTTGCCGAGAACAGCGACCTGCCGATCGTCATGTACAATGTGCCGTCGCGCACCGTGACCGATATCGAGGACGAGACGGTGGTCGAACTGGTGCGCAAATATCCCAAGCGGATCGTCGCCATCAAGGACGCCAGTGGCGATCTTTCGCGCGTCGCCGACCACCGCATGGGGCTCGACCACGAATTCTGCCAGCTCTCGGGCAATGACGAATTGTGGCTGCCGCACTCGGCCGCGGGCGGGGCGGGCTGCATCTCGGTCACCGCCAATGTCGCGCCCGCGCTGTGCGCCGAATTCCACGAGGCGATCGCCGCCAACGACCTGGTCAAGGCGCGCGAGCTCAACGACCGGCTGTTCCCGCTTCACTATGCGATGTTCTCCGACGCGAGCCCCGCGCCGGTCAAATATGCGCTCAGCCGGGTGCACGACTGGTTTTCGCCCGACGTGCGCCTGCCGCTCGTCAATGCCAGCGAGGCGAGCCGCAAGGCGGTCGACGAGGCGCTGGCGATCGCTGGGCTGATCTGAGCTAGAGCACCTCGTCCTCGTCGAGCAGCGGCGCGGCGGGGAAGGGCGGTTCGCTCACCGCGAGCGCCTCGACGATGCTGTCGGCATGCTCGCCCGCATGGCCGTGCCCGTCGATCTCGGCGATATGGAACAGCGCATCGCCCTGGTTGACGATGGGTAGCGTGGCATGGCCGATCACCACGCCGTCGGTCGGGCTGACGACATCCTCCGGACTCTCGCCGAACAAACCGCCGACCCGCGCCAGCAGCTCGCCCTCGCGCACGACGTCGCCCGACTTGCACGCGCGCCGCGAGACCCCGCCGCGCGGCGCGCGCACCCAGCTCGAGCGGCTCGAGCGCAAGGGCACCTCGACTTCGGCGAGGCCGTCGTCGGCGTCGATCATCCCGACATGCGCGAGGACGCGCATCACCCCCGCCACGCCGACCTCGAGCGCGAAGCGGTCGAAGCGCAGCGCCTCGCCCGCCTCGAGCAACAGCATGGGGGTCTCGCGATCGGCGGCCAGCGCGCGCATCGATCCCGGGCGCAGCGGGCTTTCGATGATGATCGGCGCGCCGAAGGCCATCGCCAGCTCGCTGAGATAGGGGCTGCCCGAGGCGATGCGGATCTGCGGGAGGTTGTAGCGGTGCACCGCGGCCGAATGAATGTCGATCCCGAGCGTGCAGCGGTCGATCACGTGCTTGAGGAAACAATGGGCCAGTTGGGCGGCGAGACTGCCGTGCTCGGCGCCGGGGAAGCTCCGGTTGAGGTCGCGTCGGTCGGGGAGGTAGCGGCTGTGCGCGGCGAAGCCGTAGATGTTCACCGCGGGGGCAAAGATGATCGTGCCCGAAAGCTGCGCGGGAGAAAGGCGCTCGAGCAGCCGCTGGATCACGGCTGTGCCGATGATTTCGTCGCCATGGATCGCGCCGCTCACGAAGATGCAGGGCCCGTGCTTGCTGCCGTGCATGACCCGCAGGGGCAGCGTCGAACGGAGACCGGTGACCTGCTGGCTGACGGGAATCTCCACCGTTGCCTGCGTGCCCGGCGCCACGACGCTGTCGTGAATGGCGAAGGGTTCGTGCGAAGTCGGGCTGTGCATCGGCGGCATTCGCCACGAGCGGTCCGTGCTTGGCAAGCAATTTCGCCGGCCCACCCTTTCCAACTGCCGTCCGCTCGCCTACATGCGCCCGCCTTATGGCCCGTCCCAAACCCGCCACTTTCGACAAGCAGAAGACCGTCGCCGACAACCGGCGCGTACGGTTCGACTATCATGTCGAGGACACGTTCGAGGCCGGCCTCGCGCTCCAGGGCACCGAGGTTAAGGCGCTGCGCGCCGGCGAGGCGAGCATCAAGGAAAGCTATGCCGAGGTCCGCGACGGCCAGGTCTGGTTGATCAATGCCAACATCCCCGAATATTCGCATGGCAACCGGCTCAATCACGAACCGCGGCGACCGCGCAAGCTGCTGCTCCACGCGCGCGAGATCGAGAAGCTGTTCGGCGCGGTCGAACGCAAGGGCATGACGCTGGTGCCGCTGTCGATCTACTTCAATTCGACCGGCAGGGCGAAGGTCGAACTTGCGCTCGCCAAGGGCAAGCAGGCGCATGACAAGCGCCAGGCGACCAAGGATCGCGACTGGCAGCGCGACAAGGCTCGGCTGATGCGCGAGCGCGGCTGAATTGCATCCGTTCAGCCCTTACAAAGCATGCCTCGGTTAACCACATCGCCAGCCATGCCGATTTCTACGCCAGCCGTCGTCGCCGCCCCCTTGAACTCGTCCAACAGGCGGCGCATGGCGGAGGCGTGGCAATGAGCGGGCACAGACCGAAGACCTTCCTGGCGGACTGGTTCCGCATGCGTATGCCCACGCGCGAGGAAATGGCGCAGAACAAGTACCTGCGCCCGATCGCGCACCGCTTCCTGACGCCCGAACTGTGGCGTTTCACGCGGCGCAGCGTGCCGCGCGGCGTGGCCCTGGGCATCTTCGCAGGCTTCATCATCCCCGTCGGGCAGATCTTCCTCGCCGCCTTCATGGCGCTGCCGGCGCGCGCCAATGTGCCGCTCTCGGCGCTGGTGACCTTCATCACCAATCCGTTCACCTTCCCATTCTGGGCCGTGGTGGCCAACAAGCTCGGATCCTTCATCCTCAAGATCGACCTCGCCGCCACCGGCGGCGCGGCGAAGGACGAGATGACCAGCGGGCGCTGGGCCTGGTTCCTCGAGATGTTCGAGGGCGTCGGGGTGACCGTGCTGGTCACCATCTTCGGATTCGTCGTGCTGGCCGTTGTCGGCGCGGCGATCGGCTATCTGCTAGCCGGTTTCGTCTGGCGCATCGTCGTCGCGCGCAAGCGCCGGCGCCGGCTGCTGGCGATGGAACGGCGCCTCGACGAACGCCTGCAACAGGGCACCGGCGAATGATCGCGAGCGAAGAGAGCGCGGTTTCCGGACTGCCGCCTCTGCCGCTGATGCTCGGTGTCGCGGTCGCCAGCATCGTCTCGATCGTGCTGATCTGGCTGGTCGGCCAGCAGACGCTCGTCGCGCTGGCCTATGGCGGGTCGCTGGTCGCGCTCCTTCTGATGCTGCTACTGGTCGCCCGGCTCAAGGCCCCGGTCGCCGACGAGGCGGTCTTCGCGCCCGACTGGTCGGTGACCAGTGCCGCGATCGAGAACCGCCGCCGCGGCGTGGCCATCATCGACCGCGCCAACCGGCTGGTCTGCGCCAATTCAACCTACGAAACCTGGTTCAAGGCGGCATCTTCGCCCACCGAACTGCCTTTCGACGCCACCTCACGCGAAGCGGTGATGGGCGCCATGCGCGAGGCCTGGCGCGACGGTACGGCGACGGTCGAAATCGTGCAGTTCGAGGGTTCCGAGACGCGCTATCGGCTGCAGATCGACCGCAGCGGGCGAAGCGAGGCCTATCTCGTCTGGCGCTTTGCCGAGATACGCGAGGAGCGCGGCTACGAAGATCTCGCGACGCGCCTTTCGGGCCGGCTGGGCGAACTGATCTCGCGCGCCGGGATCGAACTCGCGCTGGTGGGGCCCGACGGCATTGTGCTGACGACGACGCCGGGACTGGCCGAGCGCGCGACCGGCAGCGGGGACAATTCGCTCGCCGGGCTGGAGTTCGTGCAATTGCTGCGCTCGGACGACCGCGATCGCATTTTCTTCGCCCGCGAAGGCCAGCAGGGCTCGCCGCAGACGCTGGTGCATGTGCCGCTCGATGCGGTGAGCGATGGGCGACTGAGCGATGCCGACGAGGCACTTTCGATGATGCTTCTGGTCGACAGCACGGTGGGGATCGGCGGCGCCTGGGAGGGGAGCGGCAAGGCGGCGATCCCGCAGCTCGAAGCGCTGCTCTCCGCGCTCCCGCTGGGGCTGGCGCTGACCGATCGCGACGGCCGCTTCCTGTTCGCGAACAAGGCCTTCCTGCGCGCGGTCGAGCGGGTGGATCACGGTCTGCCGCAGTTTCCCTCCGACCTCGTCGTGCGCGAGGACAAGGCGGCCATGGCCGATACCGTGCGGCGCTTCGCCAAGGGCGCGACAGCGAGTGGCGACATGGCGGTGCGACTGGCCAACGACAAGGAGGAACCGGTCTCGATCGGGCTCGCCGGCGTCCGCGGGCTGGGCGATGCCGCGGTGCTGCTGTCGATTTCCGATTCCTCCGAAGAGAAGCGCCTGCGCCGCCAGGTCGCGCAGGCGACCAAGATGCAGGCGGTCGGCCAGCTCGCCGGCGGCGTGGCGCATGACTTCAACAACGTGCTGACCGCGATCATCGGCTATTGCGACCTCATGCTGCTGCGCCACACGCCGGGCGACAGCGATTACGACGACATCCAGCAGATCAAGGCCAATTCGAACCGCGCGGCCAGCCTGACGCGGCAATTGCTCGCCTTCAGCCGCCAGCAGACGCTGCGCCCGGTGGTGCTGCAGCTCCCCGACGTGGTCAGCGAGGTCAGCCAGCTGCTCAAGCGGCTGATGGGCGAAAAGATCGAGTTCTCGGTCCGCCACGACCGCGAGCTCGGCTCGGTGCGCGCCGACCCGCAGCAGCTCGAGCAGGTCATCATCAACCTCGCGGTCAACGCGCGCGATGCGATGCAGGCGCATGCTATGAAGCGCGGCAAGCAGGACTGGAAGGGGCGGCTGACGCTCGCCACGCGCCGGGTTTCGGCGCGCGACGTGCGCAAGATGGGCATCGATATCATGCCCGCCGACGACTATACCGTGCTCATCGTGCAGGATACCGGCGGCGGTATCCCCGAAGAATATCTCAACAAGATCTTCGAACCCTTCTTCACGACCAAGGAGCTTGGCAAGGGCACGGGGCTGGGGCTGTCGACGGTCTACGGGATCGTCAAGCAGTCGAACGGCTTCATCTTCGCCGACAACGTCCAGGGACCCGACGGGACGCCGATCGGCGCGCGCTTCACCATGTACCTGCCGGTGCACAAGGGCGAGCTGCCGGCCGAAATGCGCAGCGAGGAGCCCGAGGAAGCCAAGCCGACCGAGTGGTCGGCGGGCGGCAAACTGCTGCTGGTCGAGGACGAGGACATGGTCCGCGCGG
>NZ_JBLYYF010000006.1:0-54468 GCF_048550555.1 Qipengyuania sp.
GCACGATGATCGTGTCGGAAGAAGAAATGAACCAGTTGGTGGAGAAGGGCGACATGGAACGCCAGCACGTGACCGGCATCGCGCATGACAAGAACGAGGCCAAGGTGATCCTCACCCGCGTGCCCGACAAGCCGGGTGCGGTGGCGCATATCTTCGACCCGCTGGCCAAGGCCGCGATCAATGTCGACATGATCATCCAGAACGTCGGCCGCGACAAGGGCGAGACCGACGTGACCTTCACCGTGCCGCAGGCCGACCTCGCGCGCGCACAGGCGCTGCTCGAGGACCGGCGCGACGACATCGGTTACAACCGCCTGATCACCGACAGCAAGATCGCCAAGATCTCGGTCGTCGGGGTGGGCATGAAGAGCCACGCCGGCGTCGCCGCGACCATGTTCCAGGCCCTCGCCGACCGCGGGATCAACATCCAGGCGATCACCACGTCGGAGATCAAGGTCAGCGTGATGATCGACGAGGACGAGACCGAACTCGCGGTCCGCGTGCTGCACACCGCCTATGGACTCGATGCGGCGGATGAGGCTGCTTGAACCGGCGCGACTCTCTGATTGATGGGTGGGCATCAATTGTCCGCAGCACATGGCGCGCCTTTTCGGTGTTTTCGATACTACTTGTCTTGGCGATCTTGCACCAGCAACAGTCCGGGGCATTTGCGGAGATGGGGCACGCAGCAGTCCTTGCAGACGTCCTAAAGGCTGCCTTTTTGTTGTTTCTCGCATCCTTCATCACAGCGCTGATTTTTCACTATGTGGGGCGGCGCCGTTTACATGGATCCGATGCCAATGGGCGTAAGGACTGACGGAAGCGCCATGAGCCACACATCCAAAATCCTCCTGCTCGGTTCGGGGGAACTGGGGCGCGAATTCGTGATCTCGGCCAAGCGGCTCGGCGCCTATGTGGTCGCCTGCGACAGCTATGACGATGCGCCCGCCATGCAGTTGGCCGATGCGCGCGAGGTCTTCTCCATGCTCGATGGCGACAAGCTGCGGGAGGCCGCCGAAAGGCATCGGCCCGACTATATCGTCCCCGAGATCGAGGCGATCCGCACCTCGGTCCTTGCCGAGCTGGAGGAGGAAGGCTTCACCGTCGTGCCCTCGGCGCGCGCGGCACAGCTGACGATGAACCGCGACGCGATCCGCGACCTCGCGGCGAACGAGCTCGGGCTCGTGACCTCGAAATATCGCTACGCCAAGAACCTCGAGGAGGTGAAGGCCGCGGCGCAGCACACCGGCCTGCCCTGCGTCATCAAGCCGGTCATGTCATCGAGCGGCAAGGGCCAGTCGACCGTGCGCAGAGAAGCGGAGCTTGAGGAGGCGTGGGACTATGCCTGCGCCAACATGCGTGGCGACCGCCAGCGCGTGATCGTCGAGCAATTCGTCGATTTCGACTACGAGATCACGCTGCTGACCGTGCGCCACAAGGGCGGGGTGACATTCTGCCCGCCGATCGGGCATCGGCAGGAACGCGGCGATTACCAGGAAAGCTGGCAGCCGACCCCGATGTCCGATGCCGCCATCGCCAGGGCGCAGGAGATGGCGCGCAAGGTGGTCGACGATCTGGGCGGCTACGGCCTGTTCGGGGTCGAGTTCTTCGTGAAGGGCGAGGAGGTGATCTTCTCCGAACTCAGCCCGCGCCCGCACGATACCGGCATGGTCACGCTGATCAGCCAGAACCTGACCGAATTCGACCTTCACGCCCGCGCCGTGATGGGCCTGCCGGTCCCTGCCGAGCTGCGCGCGCGACCCGCCGCGAGCGCGGTGATCCTGGCGGAACGCGACAGCGCGAGTCTGGCCTACCAAGGATTGGCGGAGGCGATGGCCGAGGGCGCCGATATCCGTATCTTCGCGAAGCCCACCAGCCGGCCCTATCGCCGCATGGGCGTGGCCCTGGCTACCGCGGGCGACACCGACGAGGCGCGCCGCAAGGCCCGCGAGGCGGCGCACAGGGTGCGGATCCTCTACGGCGACTGAGCCAACCGGCTTGCCGTAGCGGCAGGGCCGCCCTAAGCGCCCTGCGCATGAGCACTTTTCCCAAGACCGCCCGCCTGATGCAGCGCGGGGCAGACTTCCTCGGCAGCGAAACCGCGATCCTGTGCGGCGCGATGAGCTGGGTCTCCGAACGCAATCTCGTCTCCGCCATCTCCAACGCCGGCGGCTTCGGCGTGATCGCCTGCGGCGCGATGACGCCCGAACTGCTCGACCGTGAGATCGCGGCGACCAGGGCGCTCACCGACAAGCCCTTCGGCGTCAACCTCATCACCATGCACCCCGATCTGTTCGACCTAATCCAGGTGTGCGAGAAGCATGGCGTCGGCCATGTCGTGCTCGCGGGCGGCATCCCGCCCAAGGGCAGCGTCGAGGCGATCAAGGGCGGCCAGAACCCCGCCAAAGTGATCTGCTTCGCGCCCACGCTGGCGCTGGCCAGGAAGCTGTTGCGCTCGGGTGCCGACGCGCTGGTGATCGAGGGCATGGAGGCCGGCGGTCATATCGGCCCGGTCTCGACCAGCGTGCTGGCGCAGGAAATGCTGCCAGAGCTGGCAGAGGAACACCTGATCTTCGTCGCCGGCGGGATCGGCCGCGGCCAGGCGATCGCCGGCTATCTCGAAATGGGCGCCGCAGGCGTCCAGCTCGGCACGCGCTTCGCCTGCGCCACGGAGAGCATCGCCCATCCCGATTTCAAGAAGGCCTTCTTCCGCGCCTCCGCACGCGACGCGATCGCCAGCGTTCAGGTCGACCCGCGCCTGCCCGTGATCCCGGTCCGCGCGCTGAAAAACAAGGGAACCGAGGAATTTACCCGGAAACAGATCGAGATTGCCGGCGTTCTTGACCGAGAAGAAATCGCAATGGGCGAAGCCCAGTTGCAGATCGAGCATTATTGGGCTGGCGCGCTGCGCCGGGCGGTGATCGACGGTGACGTCGAGAACGGCAGCCTGATGGCCGGCCAGTCGGTCGGGATGCTCAAAGAAGAGGAACCGGTCGCCATGATTATCGAGAAGCTGATGGCGCAGAGCGAAGAGGCGCTAACCCGACGCTGAAATGACAGTACATCGTCTCGACGTCGACGTCGCAATCTACCGGAACCGGGTGCAGGTTACCCACCGTGAGACTCAAACGTTTGCCGACCAGCCGGCAAAATTCGGATTTTCATCCGATACATCGATCGTTTCGGATACCCGCCATCTCGAAGACACCATCGTCAGAGCCACCCGCAAGGTCCTGGCCGAGGGCGCTTTCGAGATCCGTGAGCCCGTGGCCCACATCGTAAGCTGCGAAACGCAGCTTGACGACGAGGAGAAGGCGAGCATCCACGCGGCCCTGATCGGGGCCGGCATACGCAAGGTCGTGTTCGACTTCGATTGAGCTAAGGTTGCCTTGGCGGCACCCAAGGGCGTTTGTACTTGCGTCCTGAGGGCGCTGCGGGAGATTGAGCTCCAATGTCCGAACCGCTTGTCCTCACCCTGTCCTGCGCCGACCGCCCGGGCATCACCGCGCGCGTCGCCTCATTCCTGTTCGAGCGCGGCGGCAACATCCTCGAAGCGCAGCAGTTCAACGATCGCACGAGCGACGCTTTCTTCATGCGGGTCGAATTCGACCCCGGTGCCGCCTCGCGCGCCGCAATCCGTGAGCAATTCGCGGGGGTCGCGAAAGATTATGGCATGGAATGGAAGCTCGCCCTGCGCGACCGGCCCCGGCGCGTGCTGATCATGGTCAGCAAGTTCGACCATTGCCTCGCCGATCTGCTCTATCGCTGGCGCATCGGTGAACTGCCGATGGAGCCGGTCGCCATCGTCTCCAACCATCCGCGCGAGGCGATCGAACATACGCATCTGGGCGACATCCCCTTCCATCACCTGCCGCTCACCCGCGAGACCAAACCCGAGCAGGAGGCGCAGGTCCGCGCCATCGCGGACAACACCGGGGCCGAACTGGTGGTGCTCGCGCGCTACATGCAGATATTGTCGGACGAGCAGGCGGCGCATTTCGCCGGGCGCTGCATCAACATCCATCACAGCTTCCTGCCGGGTTTCAAGGGCGCCAAGCCCTATCACCAGGCCTATGAGCGCGGGGTCAAGATGATCGGCGCGAGTGCGCATTACGTCACCACCGATCTCGACGAAGGGCCGATCATCCACCAGGATGTCGAACCGATCAGCCACGCCGATACGCCCGAGCAACTGGTCCGCAAGGGGCGCGACATCGAGAGCCGCGTCCTCGCTGAGGCGGTCCGCCTCCACCTCGAGGAACGCGTGCTGCTCAACGGCAAGCGCACGGTGGTGTTCCGGAGCTGACATTTGGCGCTTGAAGTTGACCCGGCGTCAACCGCTATCAGGGCGCCATGAATGATTCGCTGACAATCGACGAAGTGGTGCGCCGCACCGGGCTGACGAGCAGGGCACTGCGCTTTTACGAGGGGCGCGGGCTGGTCAGGCCGTTCCGCTCGAGCTCGGGCCGCCGGGTGTTCTCGGCGAGCGATCTCGAACGGCTCCAGCGGATCGTCGCGCTCAAGCAGGCGGGCTTCACCCTCGCCGAGATCGGCAAGGTCCTCGCCAGCGGAGGGGCACCCGATATCGGCGCCATCCTCCGCCGCCAGATCGACGCGGTCGAAGCCGAGCGGAAAACCCTCGAACGCGCCGCCGGATCGCTCCGGCTGGCCGTGTCACGCATCGACGCTGGCGAGCGCCTCGATGCCGCGACGCTTTGCTCGCTGATCGAACATGGAAACAGGATCATGACAGAGAAACAGCAATGGGACGATGTGTCGTCCCGATATCTCGACGGGCAGGCTCAGGCCGATTTCGCGGCGGCGCCCTACCCCGAGGGCTTCGACCAGGCCGAATATTCGGCGCAGTGGCAGGCGCTCGGCGGGAAGATCAAGGCGGCGCTGCCGCTCGATCCCGCGAGCGAGGAGGCGCAGGCGCTGCTGGGTGAATGGCAGAAACTGCTCGAACCCTTCACCCGCATCGCCACCCCGGCGATGATGGAAGGCGTGTCAAAGATGTATTCGGACATGCCGAACTGGGGCGAGGGGGCACCCGATCCGGGCCTCGACCACGAAGTGTGGAATTTCGTCCAGGCCGCCAGCAAGGTGGGCAAGAACACGGGCTAGCGAAGTCCGGGTGCGAGCAGCGCCTTCCACGGCGCTGCTCGCCGATCGTCGCTGGCAAGCGGATCCCAAATCGCGGCCATGCGTGCGTGCGCCTCCCGCTCGGGCACGCCCGCTTGCTTGTCGAGCAGGTAGAAGAAAGCGCTCACCCGCCAGTTCATGATGCAATGGACGTGGACCGGCCCTTCCGCCTCGGCCAGCGCGCGGCCCAGCTGCGCGACATGGTCGCGGGTCGGGGCGTCGAACGGCACCGGTATATGCGTGTAGCCGATCCCCGCCGCCGCCAGCGCCGCCGCTTCATCGGGCAGGGCGTCGGGATGATCGTCGAGTGCCAGATTGATCACATGGCGGACCCCGATCGCGGCGAGCCGCGCGGGATCGCCCGGCTCGAGCCGCCCGGAGGTGGTGATCCCGTCGGGCCGTCGCTGCCAGTTGCGGATGTCCGACGGGTCTTCCATCTTCGCGGGCCTATTTCTCGAGCGCCTTGTCCTCGTTGGCGCGCTTGAGGACGTAGAGCCGGATCGCCTCGATCTGGTCGCGGCTGAACTGGCCCTTCCACGCGACCATGCCGTTGTCCGCCAGCAAGCCGTCATGGACCACCTGCTGCCACAGGTCCTTCTTGCCGAGCGTCGAGGAGTGACGCAGGTCGGGGTTGAGCGCGCCCGCGACCGCCGAGACGCCGTGGCAGACGCTGCAGCTGTTGCTGTAGAGCTTCTCGCCCAGCGCGACCTGCTGCGGCGTCCCCGCCGGGGCGGGGGGATCGAGCACCAGCGCCGGGGTCGGCTTGAGCGGCGGCAGGCTGCCGCTCGCGCCCAGCTTGAACACCAGCAGGCGGCTGACATTGGGCGTGATCCCGCCGCCGAGCTTGCCCGCCGAAACGTCCCACACGCCGCCCCAGCCGACCAGCACGGCGACATATTGCTCGCCGTCGATCGCATAGGTCATCGGCGCGGCGAGTACGCCGGTCTGCGTCGCGAAGGACCACAGCTCCTTGCCCGTGTCGGCGGTATAGGCCTTGAACTGGCCAGTCGAAGTGCCCTGGAACACGAGATTGCCCGCGGTCGCCAGCGTCCCGCCATTGGTCGGGCTCGTCTGCTGAACCTTCCACTTCACCTTGCCCGCAATCGGGTCGAAGGCGACGAGCGCGCCGTTGAGGCCGGCCTTGATCGCATCGCGGGTCGGTTTGTCGGCGGGGAAGTTGCCGCCGCTGACGTCGAGGCCGATCTGGAACCCCGTTGTCCCCGGCTCCCAGTCGGGATCGCCCATGTAGTATTGCGGGGTGTTGTTGGTCGGGATGTAGACGAGGCCCGTGGTCGGGCTGTAACTCATCGGCGACCAGCTATGCGCGCCCACCGCACCGGGCACGCCGACGAAGGGTTTGCCTGTCACCTCGTATTTCGCCTCGGGATTGACCTTGGGCTTGCCGGTGACCGGATCGAGCCCGCTCGCCCAGTTGATCCCATCGACGAAAGGCTTGCCCGAGATGAACTTGCCCGTCGCCGCGTCGAGTACGTAGAAGAACCCGTTCTTGGGCGCATGCATCACAACACGGCGTTGCTTGCCGTCGATGGTCAGGTCGGTGACGGTGATCTGCTGGTTGGAATCGAAATCCCAGCGATCCTCGGGCGTCTCCTGGAAGTGCCAGACGTATTCGCCCGTGTCGGGTTTCACTGCGACGATCGACGCCGTGTAGAGGCTGTCGCCCGCGCCTTCGGTGTTGCGATGCGCGGGGTTCCACGGCTCGGCGTTGGCGGTGCCGAAATAGATCAGGTCTCCCTGCGGATCGTAGGTGATCGAATCCCACACCGTGCCGCCGCCGCCGCGCTTCCACCAATCGCCGCTCCAGGTCTTGGCGGCCTTTTCCATGGCCTCGTTCTCGAAGCCCTTCGAAGGATCGCCCGGCACGGTGTAGAACCGCCACAACTCCTTGCCGCTCTGCGCGTCGAATGCCGCAAGATACCCGCGGGTGAAATACTCCGCCCCCGCCGAGCCGATCACCACCATGCCCTTGACGATGCGCGGCGCGCCGGTGATCGCCATCTGCGACCCCTCGGGGATGGTGAGCTTGTCCCACAGCACCTTGCCGGTCTTCTGGTCGAGCGCGACCAGCCGCCCGTCGAGCGTCGCGACATAGAGCTTGTCACCATAGAGCGCGACGCCGCGGTTGACCGCATCGCAGCACACCTCGACCAGCTTGGACCGCGGCACTTCGGGGTCGTAGGCCCATTTGAGCGCGCCGGTCTTGGCGTCATAGGCCTTCACCATACTCCAGGCAGTCGAGATGTAGAGCACGCCGTCGTGCATCAGCGGGGTGGCTTCCTGCCCGCGCGCGGTGTCGAGATCGGCCGACCAGGCGAGCCCGAGCTCGCCAACATTGGCGACGGTAATCTGCTTCAGCGGGGAAAAGCGCTGTTCGGCGTAATCGCCGCCATAGGTCAGCCATTCGTCGCCATTGCCCGCCGCGAGCATGGCATCGGTCACCCCATCGGTGGCCAGGACGGGACCATCGGCTTCGCCTGCCCCCATGCTGCAACCGCCCAGCGCCAGCAGCGCCAGCGCCGCCCATCCGATCCCCCGCATCGCTTTCTCCCCGGCGACATTTGCGTCGCTCTATGAAACCCATCCTGCCGTGCGCGCGAAGGCTTGTCCATCGCTGGCTGCGTTCTAGGATGGCGGACAGAAGGAGAGACGAGCATGTGCGACGAACAGGATCTCGCCCGCTGGGCAAAGGGCGCCGTGAGCCGACGGGCATTCGGTGCGGGAGCGATCGCCGCAGGGGCCGCTGCCTGCGCGCCGATCGAAGGAACGGCGGGCGAGAGCAGCCCCGCACCCTTGGCCGAGCGCAAAGTCAGCTTCGCCATCGCCGATGGCACCATGGACGGCGAATTCTTCCATCCCGCCACGGGCAAGCACCCCGGCGTGATCCTGTGGCCCGACATCGCCGGCATCCGCCCGGCCAAGCGGCAGATGGCCAGACGGCTCGCCAAGGAAGGCTACGCGGTGCTGCTGGCCAATCCCTATTATCGCGACGTTGCCGGACAGCAGTTCGCCGACTTCGCCGATTTCGCCGGGCAGGGGGGCTTCCAGAAGGTCACCCCGTGGCGCCAGAAATTCACGGTCGACACGATCGTCAGCGACACGGCGGGATGTGTGGAGTGGCTGCTCGCCCAGGATGCGGTCGACGGCACCCGCGGCATGGGCGCGCAGGGCTATTGCATGACGGGCAGCTTCGCCCTCGTCGCCCCGGCAGCGCATGCCTCGATGATGGCCGGGGCCAGCTTCCACGGTGGCGGGCTGGTGCGCGAGGGCGAACAGAGCCCGCACCGCATGATGCGAAAAGGCGCGCATTATCTCATCGCCATCGCGAAGAACGACGACGCCAAGGCGCCCGACGACAAGACCGCGCTGCGCGAGGCGGCAGCAGCCGCCGGCGCCGATGCCGAGATCGAGGTGTATGGCGGCGATCACGGCTGGTGCGTGCCCGACTCGCCCTCCTACGACGAGCCCGAGGCCGAACGTGCCTGGGCGCGGTTGCTGGCGCTCTACGCCAAGGCGCTGTGATGCGGTTGATGCTTGGCTTCGTCGCGCTGGCACTGGCCAGCCCGGCTGTCGCGGAAGAGTTTGCGCCCGATTGCGCCGCGGCAGCGGCCTTTCTCGACGAGGCTGTCGCCGCAGGCCGGACGGTGGGTGCCTCGGCGCTGGTCTGGCATCATGGCGAAGAGGCCTGTTTCGCCAGCGCCGGCGATGCGGTGCGCGAAGAGGACCGCCCCTTTGCGCGCGACACGCTGGTCCAGCTCTTCTCGATGACCAAGCCGGTCACCGGCGTTGCGCTCATGCAATTGTGGGAACAGGGCCGCTTCGGGCTCGATGATCCGCTCGAATGGTATCTGCCCGAATATGCGGCGACCCAGGTACTGACCGGCGAAAGCGAGTCCGGCGAGGCGATCACCGCGCCGCCGCGGCGCAAGATCACCATTCGCGACGTGCTGCGCCACACCGCCGGTTTCGGCTACGGGCCGTGGGGGCCGCCGCAGAATGCGTCCGACCGCGCCTGGCTCGCGCTCGAACCGCTTTCCTCCGACAACACGCTGGCCAAATTCTCCCAGAAGCTGGCGCGGGTCCCGCTGCTCTACCAGCCGGGCACGCAGTGGCATTACAGCGCCGCGGTCGACGTGCAGGCACGGTTGATCGAGGTGCTCTCGGGCGAACCCTTCGTCGACTATGTGCGGGCGCATGTCTTCGAGCCGCTCGGCATGAAGGACAGCGGCTGGAAGCGCTCCGAGGCGGATCTCGACCGGCTCGCGCGGATCTACGTTCAGGGCGAGGACGGCACCTTCGCCCCAATGCCGCGCGACGCATGGCTCGAGCCCAATTTCGCCGGCAAGCCGATGACCATGGGCGGCTCGGGCATCGTCGCGCCGATCGACGATTACATGCGCTTTGCGCGCATGCTGCTGGGCGAGGGCGAACTGGACGGCGTGCGGATCCTGCAGCCCGCGACCGTGCGGCTGATGGCGACCGACCAGCTCGACCCGCGTATCGCGCCCGAAGATCGCTGGTTCCTGCCCGACAAGGGCAACGGCGGTTTCGGCTTCGACTTTTTCGTGCGCAATGGTCCGCCGCTGACGCCCGGGGAAAATCGCGGCACGCGCGGCGAATTTTTCTGGGACGGGCTCGCCTCGACGCTGTTCTGGGTCGATCCCGCACAGGACATGGCCGTGGTATTCTTCACCCAGAAGATCGACTTCGACGGAAGCCTGCACCACGATATTCGTCAGGCTATCTACGCCGCCGATTATACCGGACCCCAATAGAGGCACCGCTTTCGCTTGCGGCCCGCTCCGGCCGCGTTACCATGAAACCTCGATAGGAGGGTTGTCATGCTCGAAGGTTCGCTGGTCCTGATCTTGCTGGTGCTGGTCGCCGTGCTGTTCCTGATGATGGGCGTGCGGGTGGTGAAGCAGGGCTATGTCTACACCATCGAGCGCTTCGGCAAGTTCACCAACGCGGCCGATCCGGGCCTGCACCTGATCGTCCCCTTCATCGATCGGGTGGGGCGCAAGATCAACATGATGGAGCAGGTGCTCGACATCCCCGGGCAGGAAATCATCACCGCCGACAATGCCATGGTCGGGGTCGATGCGGTGGTCTTCTTCCAGGTCCTCGACGCGGGCAAGGCGGCCTATGAGGTGGCCAATCTCTACCAGGCGATCATGGCGCTCACGACCACCAATCTGCGCACGGTCATGGGCAGCATGGATCTCGACGAGACGCTGTCGAAGCGCGACGAGATCAACGCCCGGCTGCTGAGCGTGGTCGACCATGCGACCTCGCCCTGGGGTATCAAGATCACCCGCGTGGAGATCAAGGACATCCGCCCGCCGCTCGACATTTCCGAGGCGATGGCGCGGCAGATGAAGGCCGAGCGCCTCAAGCGCGCCGAAATCCTCGAGGCGGAAGGCGACAAGACCAGCTCGATCCTGCGCGCCGAGGGGCGCAAGCAATCGGCCATCCTCGAGGCCGAAGGCAAGCGCGAAGCCCAGTTCCGCAATGCCGAAGCGCGCGAACGCGCGGCCGAGGCCGAGGCGCGGGCGACCGAGATGGTCTCCAACGCGATCGCCAGCTCGGGCAACCAGGCGATCAACTATTTCGTCGCACAGGAATACACCAAGGCGGTGGCCAAATTCGCCGAGAGCCCCAACGCCAAGACCATCCTCTTCCCGGTCGAGGCGACGCAGCTGATCGGTTCGCTCGGCGGGATCGGCGAGTTGGTGAAGGGCACGTTCGACCAGGGCGAACGCGCCGCCGATGCGGGCGCGCCGATTGCCGAGCCGCGCGAGCGGACGCCGGTCCCCCGACCCAGCGTTCCGCGCTCGCGCGACGGCTAGGGCTGGCGGATGGACGGCGTGGACACCTACTGGATCTGGCTGATCGCCGGCCTCGCGCTGGCGCTGCTCGAAATGCTGGTTCCGGGCGTCTACCTGATCTGGCTGGCCATGGCGGCGCTGGCGACCGCCGTGCTCGCCTTCGTTTCGGCACCATCGCTCGCCATGCAGGTCATCGCCTGGGTCTCGCTTTCGATGATCTTCGCCTACTCGGCCAAGCGCTGGCTACGCGACCGCCCGATCGTCTCCTCCGACCCGCTGCTCAACAATCGCGCCGGGCGGCTGGTGGGGGAGATCGCGCTGGTGACGCAGGCGATCGAAAGCGGCGCGGGCCGCGTCAAGGTCGGCGACAGCGAATGGATTGCCCGCGGCGCCGATGCCGCAGCGGGCACGCGCGTGCGCATCACCGGCAGCCGCGGCGCCGAATTGCTGGTCGAACCGGTGGCGCTGCTCGGCGGCGAGGGCGCCGCCGAGGCCTAGCTCAGGCGCTCACCCGGTCGGCGAAGCGGCCGTGCTTGCGATAGCGCACCATCCACCGGTCGAGAAACAGGTCGAGCGGCTTGGGTGCGATGCCCAGCTTGTCGAAGCCGGGGAATTGGCCCGATGCGACATTGCCCTGCTTCAGGAGCTGCCACTGATCGCCGTTCATCGGCGTGCCGGGCAGCGCGGCGAACAGCGCGGAGAGCGCGTCGGGCATCGGCAGGAAGCTGCGGTGGCGGTGTTGCGCCGCGGCGATCGCTTCGTTGATCTCCATCATCGTCAGCGTTTCGGGGCCGGTGAGTTCGAAAATCTTGCCGCCGAAACTGCCCGGGTCCTCGAGCGCGCGCACCGCCGCTTCGGCCACGTCGTCGACATAGACCGGCTGCAGCTTGGCCTCGGGCGCGAAGACCGGCAGCACGGGTAGGGTCGAAATCAGCCCGGCGAACATGTTGATGAAAGCATCGTCCTTGCCGAACAGGATACCGGGGCGCAGGATGGTCGCCTTGGGGAAAGCAGCGAGGACGCGTTCCTCGCCGAGCTTCTTCGCCGCGGCATATTCGATTTCGGTATCCTCGTCGGGCTCGGCGGCGATCGCGCTGACGTGGACGAAGGCACCGGCGCCTTCGCGCGCGGCGGCTTCGGCCATCCAGCCCGGCGCCTCACCCATGATCCGGCCGAGATTGCCGCTGAACGAGCCGACGAGGTTCACCACCGCATCGGCGCCCGCAATGCAGCGTTCGACCGACTGGCGGTCGGCGGCATCGCAGCGCGCGAACTGCATCTGGCCGAGATTGGCGAGCGGCTTCAGCTTGAAGGCCTGTTCGGGATGGCGGCTGGCGATCCGCACGCGCGCGCCCCGTTCGAGCAGCGCTTGCGCCACGTAATTGCCGATGAAGCCGCTGCCGCCCATCAGCACCACCAGCCTGCCGTTCAACGCGCCGCTTTTCGCCATGGTATTCGCCTGATTCCTCGAAGGTGTCTCTCGCGCTGCGCCCTAGCCCCAACATTCGTCTTCCCGCAAGCGTTCCGGCGCTGACGAAAGGCGTTGACAGGGTGCGCCTGCCTTCGCTACTGGCCCGCGCCTACCCGCAGCCGAGCTTCGATGACCGGCCAGCGACAGTGTGCCCAGATGGCGGAATTGGTAGACGCACCGTCTTCAGGTGGCGGCGCTCGCAAGGGCGTGGAGGTTCGAGTCCTCTTCTGGGCACCAATACTGGCTCTGGATACATCCGGAAGCGTCCAGTAAGCGGCTGGTGTCACAGCATTTCTGGACCGAAGATCGCCGTCTGGCGCCCTCGGATCGATCCTGCACTCGAGAAGAAGCGCGCGCGGATCGCCGCCAAATATGCCGCGGCCAATACCTTTGAAGCGGTTGCGGAAGAGTGGCTCGTCAAATGGATTGAGCCCGGCGCCCAGGCCGTTTCCCTTTCGCGCGCGTCGTGGCCGGTCATCGACGACCGATCGCCCTGTTGCCGCCCTTGTCGGCTGCGAGGGCACCGGGCGCGTCCGCCTGCGCCGGGTCTCGTAACGGCCGCCTGGCGATTGCCTTCGTCGGGCGAAATGCCCCATGGAGGCGGTCATGAAGCGCGGACGGTCGGACACAGCCGAAAGGCAGGTTGCCAAGGGCACGATCCGCGACACGCTGCTCGAGGCCGCCAGTTCGCTGATGCGCGAACTCGACACGGTCGAGATCGGAATCCTCGACATCGCCGCGCGGGCCGAGGTCAACCACGGCATGATCCGCTACTATTTCGGCAGCAAGGAAGGCATGCTTCTCGCGCTGCTCGAGAGGGACGTGGGCGTGCGCATCCGGCAGCTCGAGGCGCTCCTGCGGCTCAAGGCCACGCCGACCGAGAAGATGCGCCTCCACCTCGAAGGCATCCTCGATACCTATTACCAGATTCCCTATCTCAATCGTCTGATCCAGGCGATGGTCCGCGATGCGTCGACCGAGCGCGTTCATCATATCGCCGAAGAACTGCTGAAGCCGATAGCCCAGGCGCAGCACTCGATCATGCAGGACGGCATCGCTTCGGGCGAGTTCCGCAAGGTCGATCCCAAGCTGTTCTACTTCAACACGATCGGTTCGGCCGACGGGCTCTATGCCAACCGCTTCACGCTTTCGGCGGTGTTCGGCGGCATCGCGGAAGCCGGCGATGCGCTGCACGAACGCTACAAGGCGCACACGGTCGAGGCGCTGATGGCCGGCCTGCTTTCCTGATCAAACGCATCATCGATCGCTTGCCGCCCGCGCGCGACGGCCTATCTTGCGCGCCATGCACCTCGACGATCTCCTGCGCCGCTACTTCGCTTCGGACGACCTGACCGCCATCTCGCCCGACGCGCTCGCGGCAGGGATCGAGCACTGCCGGGTCGATCTCGGGCTCGAGAAGGATCCGGGCAAGCGCTTTGCGCTATGGGCGCTGCTCCACCTGTTCGATGCAGCGCCCGATCTCGACGTCGCTTTCAAGACCGAGGCGGAACGCGATGCGGCGCGCAATTTCGGCGACCTGCTGGCGGGGGCGACCGAGAACGACGAGAATTGAACCCGCTAGGCTAGATGGGGAATTCGAGCCTGTAGCCCGGCGTGTAATGCAGCCGCATGGTCGTGACGGGGCGGTCCCCGAGCCAGGTGGTGCGGTCCATGGTGAACAGCGCTGCGCCCTGCTCGGCCCCGAGCAGATCGGCCACCCGTTCCTCGGCCGAGCCAGCCGACAGGGCAACCTCGCCCCGGGTGAAGGGGACCGTGCGCACCAGCCATTCGTTGGCGCTCAACCCGCCGAGATCGGCTTCGGCGAATTGGGGGACGGCGACGAGACTGATCCACCGCGCCTCGAAGGCAAAAGGGCGCTCGTCGGCAAGGTGGAGCGTCTCGAGATAGGCCGCCTTGGCTTCCCCGGTGTCGAGCCGTTCGGCGATTGCTCGCGGCGCGCGAGCGATCCTGCGATCGACAACCTCGCAGCGATAGGCCCGGCCGGTATCCTCGACCTGTTCGCGGAGCAGGGGGATGCGAAGCTGCGCCTGCGGCAGCGGCAGCGGGCGCACGCGCGTGCCGCCCTTGCGCTTGCGCTCGACCATGCCTTCCTCGGCCAGCGCCTGCAGCGCGCGGTTCACCGTGGTGCGCGAGCAGGCATATTTTTCGGCGAACTCAACCTCGCCGGGGATCAGCTCGCCCAGCTGCCATTCGCCCGCGACGATGCGCGCGCGGATCGCCTCGCGGATGCCGCGATGCGTCCGGGCATTCACAGCGCCGCGCCCAGCTCGCGGATTACGCGTGCGAAGCGCGTGCGGATCTTGGCCGCCCGGATATGCTCCCCACCGCTTACGATGTGGCGCCCGGCGGACCAGACATCGCTGACCGCGCGGCCCTCGACCCCGAAGATCCACGCATCGAGCCGCTGGTCGGGCTGTGGCCAGTCGAGGAAGGGCAGATCGTCGCGCAGCGCGACCACATCGGCCAGAATGCCGGCCTCGATCGCCCCGGCATTGCGCCCGATGGCCTGCGCCCCGCCGCGCGCGGCGCGTTCGTAGAGATAGCGTCCGGTCGAGCGCGTCGCATCGTCGCTCAGCACCGCGCGCTGGCGGTGCTTCAGCCGCTGCGAGACCTCGAGCATGCGCAGCTCCTCGGCCACGGCGATGCGGATGTTCGAATCCGATCCGACCCCGAAGCACCCGCCTGCGGCGAGATAGTCGCGCGCGGGAAAGATGCCGTCGCCGAGATTGGCCTCGGTGGTCGGGCACAGGCCCGCGACGGCGCGCGAGGCGGCCAGACCCGCGACCTCGCCTGCATCGCAATGCGTCGCATGGATCAGGCACCAGCGCTCGTCGACGGGCAGAGTGTCGAGCAGCCAACGCACGGGCCGCGCGCCGAGATGCGTCTCGACCTCTTCGACCTCCCTGACCTGTTCGGCGGCGTGAATGTGGATCGGCCCGTCGGGGCATAGCGCGAGGCAGGCATCGAGCCCCGCGCGGTCGACCGCGCGCAGCGAATGCGGAGCGACGCCGAGGCGGAAGTCGGCGGGCAGGCCGCGGGCGGCTTCGACAATGCCCCCATACAGCGTCTCGAATTCCGTTGCGGTGCAGCCGAAGCGCAGCTGACCGCCGTTCAACGCGCGGCCGTCGAGCCCGCCCTGGCTGTAGAGCACGGGCAGGTGCGTCAGGCCGATGCCGCTCGCCGCGCTCGCGGCGAAGATCGCGCGCGAGGTTTCGGCCATGTCCTCGTAGTGCCCGCCGCCGACGCGGTGGTGGAGATAGTGGAACTCGGCCGAGGCGCTGTAGCCGGCTTCGGCCATCTCGACCTGCACCATCGCGGCGATCGCCTCGATATGATCGGGGGTGAGAACGTCGAGGAAGCGGTACATGACCTGTCGCCAGGTCCAGAAATCGTCCGCTCCCGTCGGTCCACGCGCTTCGGCCAGCCCCGCCATCGCGCGCTGGAAGCTGTGCGTATGGACGTTGGCGAGACCGGGCAGGGCGGTGCCCACCGCCGAGGCCGGATCGAAGCCGCGCGGCGACACCTCGGCGATCATACCCATATCGTCGACATGGATCGCGTGGTCGGCGCGCCATCCCATGGGCGTGAGGACCTGCCGTGCCGAGATGATGCCAGCCATTCGCCGTTGCGCCTTTCCCATATTATGTGCATACATAATCTCACAGCGAGGAGATGTGCAAGAGCATGACAGGCCGAGTCTTCACCCATTGCCGCGCCGCGACCCTGGTCGAGGGCGAGCGCGGCTATGGGCTGGTCGAGGATGCGGCCATCGCGGTGACGGAAGGCCGGATCGGCTGGATCGGCCCGCGCGGCGAGATGCCCGCCGACTATGCCGAATGGGAACAGGTCGATCTCGGTGGCGCCCTCGTTACGCCCGCACTGGTCGATTGCCACACGCACCTCGTCTTCGGCGGCGATCGGGCCCGCGAATTCGCGCTGCGGCTAGAAGGTGCCAGCTACGAGGAGATCGCTCGGGCCGGGGGCGGGATCCGCTCTACCGTGGCCGCCACGCGCGCCGCTTCGGACGAAGACCTGCTCGCCGACGCGCTGCGCCGGGTCGACGACCTGCTGGCCGACGGGGTCGCGGTGATCGAGGTCAAGTCGGGCTACGGCCTTAGTATCGAACACGAGCTGCGCATGCTGCGCGTGGCGCGCTCGATCGAGCGCGAGCGCCCGGTCCGCATCCGCACGAGCTGGCTCGCCGCGCATGCCCTGCCGCCCGAATTCGAGGGCGAGGCCGACCGCTATATCGACGAGGTGGTCATCCCCGGCCTCGAGACCGCTGCCGCCGAAGGGCTGGTCGATGCGGTCGACGGCTTCTGCGAAGGCATCGGCTTCTCGCCGGAGCAGGTGCGCCGCGTGTTCGAGACGGCGCGCGAACTGGGCATCCGCGTGAAGCTCCATGCCGAACAGCTCAGCGATCTCAAGGGCGCGGTGCTCGCGGCCGAATACGATGCGCTCTCGACCGATCATCTCGAATGGCTCGCGCCCGAGGATGCGCCGCTGCTGGCCGGGAAGGGGGTCGTTGCGGTGCTGCTGCCCGGTGCCTTCTACGCGCTGCGCGAAACCCGATTGCCGCCGATGGATGCCTTGCGCGAGGCCGGTGTGGCGATGGCGCTGGCGACCGACTGCAACCCGGGCAGCTCGCCGCTGTCGTCGCTGCGCCTGGCCATGAATATGGGATGCACGCTGTTCCGCATGACCGCAGAGGAAGCGCTCGCCGGCGCGACGCGCAACGGGGCAAAAGCGCTGGGTCTGGAAGCGGACTACGGCACCATCGAAGCGGGCAAGCGCGCCGATCTCGCAGTGTGGCGCGCAGACCATCCCGATTTTCTCAGCTACTGGATCGGCGGGCGTCTGCTGCGCGGCCGGATCACCGCAGGGCACTACCACGATGCATGACCTCTCGCCCGGATCGCTCGGGCTGGCCGACCTCGAAGCGCTCTATCGCTCGACCGGCGCCTTCCGGATCGATGACGCGGCGATGGCGGCGGTCGAGCAGTCCGCCGAGCGGCTGACCGCGGCACTCGGTTCGGGCGAGGCGATCTACGGGGTCAACACCGGCTTCGGCAAGCTCGCCAGCGTCCGCATCGGCGCGACCGATCTCGGCACGCTCCAGCGCAATCTGGTGCTCTCGCACAGCGCCGGTTTCGGCGACCCGCTCGCGCCCGCAATCGTCCGTTTCATCATCGCTCTCAAATGCCTTTCGCTCGGGCGCGGCGCCTCGGGCGTGCGCCCCGTCGTGGTCGAGCGGCTGCAGCAGCTGGTCGAGACCGATATCATTCCGGTCGTGCCCGAAAAGGGTTCGGTCGGCGCCTCGGGCGACCTCGCCCCGCTCGCGCATGTCGCGGCGACGCTGATCGGCGAGGGCGATGCCTTCTACAGGGGCGAGCGCATGGCGGCGGGTGCGGCCTTGCAGCGTGCCGGCCTCGAACCGCTGGTGCTCGAGGCCAAGGAAGGTCTCGCGCTGCTCAACGGCACGCAGGTCTCGACCGGGCTCGCGCTCGCGGCGCTGTTCGACAGCTGGCGGCTGGCGGTCAATTCGCTCGTAACCACCGCGCTCTCGCTCGATGCGGCGATGGGCTCGACCGCGCCCTTCCGCGACGAGATCCACACGCTGCGCGGCCATCGCGGGCAGATCGTCGCCGCGCGCACGATCCGCGCGCTGCTCGCGGGCTCGCAGATCCGCGAGAGTCACCGCGACGACGATCTGCGCGTGCAGGACCCCTATTGCCTGCGCTGCGCGCCGCAGGTGATCGGCGCCTGCCTCGACCAGCTCGCGCATGCCGGCACCGTGCTGCGGATCGAGGCCAATGCCGCGACCGACAACCCGCTGGTGCTCAGCGACGGGGCGATCGTCTCGGGCGGCAATTTCCACGCCGAGCCAGTCGGCATGGCGGCCGACGGCATCGCCATCGCGGTGTCCGAGATCGGCGCCATCGCACAGCGGCGGATCGCGCTGCTGGTCGATCCGGCGCTGAGCTTCGGCCTGCCCGCCTTTCTCGCGCCTTCGCCGGGGCTGCAATCGGGGCTGATGATCGCCGAGGTCACCAGCGCTGCGCTGATGAGCGAGAACAAGGCGCTCGCCAATCCGCGCGTGGTCGATTCCACCCCTACCTCGGCCAATCAGGAAGACCACGTCTCGATGGCCTGCCACGGCGCGCGGCGCCTGTTCGAGATGAACGCCAATCTCGCCGCCATTCTCGGCATCGAGGCGATGACGGCCGCGCAGGGGATCGAATGTAGAGCCCCGCTTGAAACCAGCGCCACGCTGCAGGCGACGATGGAGCGCATCCGCGCCGCCTCGCCCGCACTCACCGGCGACCGGCTGATGGAACCCGACATCGCCGCCATGGCCGAATTGCTCGGCGGGCAGGTGCTGGCGGAAGGTATCGCCGCCGACACGATCGCAGGCTTCGCGCCGTGAGCCCGGTCACCGTCATTCGCGGCAGCTCGCCGCTCGTGCTCGCGCAGCCGCATTCGGGGAGTTTCGTGCCAGAGGACATCCGCGCCGGGTTGACCGAACGCGGCGCCATGCTCGCCGATACCGACTGGCATATCCCGCAGCTCTACGACGGCCTCGTGCCCGAGGCGACGGTGGTCCGCGCCGAGTTCAATCGCTACGTGATCGACGCCAACCGCCCGCCCGACGGTGCCAGCCTCTATCCGGGGCAGAACACCACCGGTCTCGTGCCCCTGGTCGATTTCGAGAACCAGCCGATCTGGCACGCAGAGCCCGACGAGGCCGAGATCGCGCGTCGCCGCGAGCTGTTCCACGCGCCCTATCACGCGGCGCTGCAGGCCGAACTCGACCGCATCCGCGCGGCGCATGGCTTCGCCGTGCTCTACGACTGCCATTCGATCCAGTCGCGCCTGCCGTTCCTGTTCGACGGCACGCTGCCCGACCTCAACATCGGCACCGACAGTGGCGCCACCTGCGCCCCCGCGATCGAACGCGCTGTGGCGATGGCCTGCATGAATGGCCCCTACAGCCACGTCCTCAACGGGCGCTTTCGCGGCGGCTGGACCACGCGGCATTACGGCCGCCCGGACGAGGCCATCCACGCGATCCAGATGGAGATCGCGCAGAAGACCTACCTGAAGGCGGAAGAACCGCCCTTCGCCTACTGCCCCGAAACCGCCGCCGACCTGCGCGACACGCTCGCCGAGGTCTTCGCCGGCATCGAGAGCACCTTCGGAGAGTTTGCATGAGTATCGACCGCCGCAACGCCCGCGAGATCAAGGCGCCCACCGGGCCCGACCTCACCTGCGGCAGTTGGCAGACCGAGGCGCCGTTTCGGATGATCCAGAACAATCTCGACCGCGCGGTGGCCGAAAATCCCGACGAACTGGTGGTCTATGGCGGGATCGGCCGCGCGGCGCGCAGCTGGGGCGATTTCGAGGCGATCCTGTCGAGCCTCAAGACGCTGTCGGACGACGAGACGCTGCTCGTGCAGTCGGGCAAGCCCGTGGGCGTGTTCCGCACCCACGCCGACGCCCCGCGCGTGCTCATCGCCAATTCGAACATCGTGCCGCACTGGGCCAATTGGGACCATTTCAGCGAGCTCGATCGCAAGGGCCTGATGATGTACGGCCAGATGACCGCGGGGTCCTGGATATACATCGGCACGCAGGGCATCGTTCAGGGAACCTACGAGACCTTCGTCGAGGCCGGGCGCAAGCACTACGGCGGCAACCTCGCCGGCAAGTGGATTCTCACCGGCGGGCTCGGCGGCATGGGCGGCGCGCAGCCGCTCGCCGCGGTCATGGCCGGGGCCTGCTGCCTCGCGGTCGAATGCAATCCCGAGTCGATCGATTTCCGCCTGCGCACGCGCTACCTCGACGAGAAGGCGGACAGCGTGGACGAGGCGCTGGCACTCATCGAAAAGTGGACCGCCGCGGGCGAGGCCAAGTCGGTCGGCCTGCTCGGCAATGCCGCCGAAGTCTTCCCCGAACTGGTCAGGCGCGGCGTGCGCCCCGACATCGTCACCGACCAGACCAGCGCACACGATCCGGTCAACGGCTACCTCCCCGAAGGGTGGACCATGGGCGAATGGCGCGCCAAGCGCGAAAGCGACCCCAAGGCGGTGGAGAAGGCCGCCCGCGCCTCGATGCGCAGGCAGGTCGAGGCCATGCTCGCCTTCTGGGATGCGGGCGTGCCGACGCTCGACTATGGCAACAACATCCGCCAGGTCGCGCTCGAGGAAGGGCTCGAGAACGCCTTCGCCTTTCCCGGCTTCGTCCCCGCCTATATCCGCCCGCTGTTCTGCCGCGGGGTCGGCCCGTTCCGCTGGGCCGCGCTGTCGGGCGATCCGGAGGACATCTACAAGACCGATGCCAAGGTGAAGGAACTGCTGCCCGACAACCACCATCTCCACAACTGGCTCGACATGGCGCGCGAGCGGATCGCCTTCCAGGGCCTGCCCGCGCGCATTTGCTGGGTCGGGCTGGGCGACCGCCATCGGCTCGGCATGGCCTTCAACGAGATGGTCGCGAGCGGCGAATTGAAGGCCCCGGTGGTGATCGGGCGCGACCATCTCGACAGCGGCTCGGTCGCCAGCCCCAACCGCGAGACCGAAGCGATGAAGGATGGCAGCGATGCGGTCAGCGACTGGCCGCTCCTCAATGCGCTGCTCAACACCGCCAGCGGCGCGACCTGGGTCAGCCTTCACCACGGCGGCGGTGTCGGGATGGGCTTCAGCCAGCACGCCGGCATGGTGATCGTCGCCGACGGGACCGAGGATGCCGCGCGCCGGCTCGAACGCGTGCTATGGAACGACCCGGCAACGGGCGTCATGCGCCATGCCGATGCGGGCTACGAGGATGCAGCGGACTGCGCGCGCGAGAAAGGCCTGCGGCTACCCGCGATCCTGGGCGAGTAGCTTGCGCGCTTGCCGGACGGGCATCCCCGTCGCATGATGTTTCGGTTGCGAATCGAGACGGATGCAACGGGGAGGGAAAGATGGCAAGCACGGCACCGGTGATCGACAAGGACACGCTGCGGCGCAAATATGCCGAGGAACGCGACAAGCGCCTGCGCGCCGACGGCGCCGCGCAATATGTCCGGCTGGAGCGTGAGTTCTCCGATCTCGCCACCGATCCCTATACCCCGCGCACGGAGCGCGATGCACTCACCGATCACGTCACCTTCGCCTTCATCGGCGGTGGCTTTGCCGGCCTTGTGGTCGGCGCGCGGCTGAAGGAAGCCGGGATTAGCGACTATCGCATCGTCGAGAAGGGCGGTGATTTCGGCGGCACCTGGTACTGGAACCGCTATCCCGGCGCGCAATGCGACACGGCGAGCATGATCTACATGCCGCTGCTGGAGGAAACCGGGCACATGCCGAGCGAGAAATACGCGCACGCCCCCGAAATCCGCGACCATTGCAGCCGTATCGGCAAGCAGTACGATCTCTACGACAAGGCGCTGTTCCACACGCAGGTGACCGATCTCGAATGGGACGAGGGGCGCAGGGTCTGGATAGTGCGGACCGATCGCGGCGACGCATTCACCGCCAAATATGTCGGCATGGGCACCGGCCCGCTGCATGTCGCCAAGCTGCCCGGCTTGCCCGGTATCGAGCTGTTCGAAGGCAAGAGCTTCCACACCAGCCGGTGGGACTATGGCTATACCGGCGGGACGCCCGAGGGCGATCCGATGACCGGCCTGGCCGACAAGCGCGTGGCCATCATAGGCACGGGCGCTACCGCGGTGCAGGTGGTGCCCAATGTCGCACGCGATGCGAAGGAACTCCACGTCTTCCAGCGCACCCCGTCCTCGGTCGACGAACGCAACAACCGCCCGCTAGAGCGCGACTGGTTCGACAGCGTCACCGGGCCCGGCTGGCAGAAGGCCTGGCAGGAGAATTTCGTCGCCAATCTCGGCGTCGGTTTCCCTGCCGAGGACCTCGTCGACGACGGCTGGACCGACCTCGGCAAGCGCATCCGCGCGCAGGTCATCGACATGCCGCCCGAACAGCGCACGCCCGAGGGGATCATGGCCGCCTTCGAGGATGCAGATAACCAGAAGATGAGCGAGATCCGCGCGCGCGCCGAGGCGATCGTCGGCGGCGAAGCGGGCGAAAAGCTCAAGGCCTGGTACCGCCAGCTGTGCAAGCGCCCGTGCTTCCACGACGAATATCTGCAGGCCTTCACCCGCCCCAACACGCATCTGGTCGATACCGACGGCAAGGGTGTCGAGCGGATCACAGCCAGGGGCGTCATGGCCCACGGTCGCGAATACGAAGTCGACTGCATCGTCTACGCCTCGGGCTTCGAGGTCGGCACCGACTTCACCGAGCGCGCGGGCTACGACGTCACCGGGCGCGGCGGGCAGAAGCTGTCTGATTATTGGGCGGACGGGATGAAGAGTTTCCACGGTCTGCACGTCCACGGCTTCCCCAACATGTTCTTCGTCCAGCAGAACCAGGCCGCGGCCTTCATCGCCAATTATCCGCACAATCTCGTCGACCATGCCGATACCGTCGCCTGCGTGGTCAAACATGCCGAGGACAAGGGCCACGCCACGGTCGAACCGAGCGCGGAGGCCGAGAGCAAGTGGATCGAGTTCCTCCTCACCGGCCCCGGTGCGCGGCTCGGCAGCACCGAATGCACCCCCGGCTATTATAACAACGAAGGGCAGGGCTATGGCGAGCAGGAGCGTTTCGCCATGGGCCATCCGGCGGGCGCACAGGGGTTCTTCACCCATATCGACCAGTGGCGCAAATCGGGCAGGTTCGAAGGGCTCGAGTTCGGCTGAACGCCGTTCGCGGACCCTGTTGCACGGTTGGTCGAAGGGGCTTTGCTGCGGGCACTGCCCCCGCTAGCCTCGCTCTCTGATTTTCTGGGGGTAGATTCACATGACCACTAACCTGACCCGCGTCGCTTCGGCGATCGCCATCGCCTGTGCCACCGTGTCGGCGCCTGCCGCCTTCGCGCAGGACCATGCCGAGCATCACGCGAGCATGTCCGCCGCCGAACACGCCACGCACCGGCTCCACGCCCTGTTCGAGGCGAGCGAGGCGGCCTATCTCAAGCGCAATCCCTTCGCCGCCTTCTTCCGCGGCGATTTCACCGATGCCGACAAGCTCGGCGACTATTCCGCCGCATCCTATGTCGAGGAAACCGAGGCGGCGAAGGCCAACCTCGCCGCGCTTGCCGGGATCGACCGCGAAGCGCTCGGCGCGACCGACAGGATCGCCTACGACACCTTCGAATACACCCAGCAGCGCCAGCTCGCCCAGACCGCGCCCGACGTGTTCCCGACCGTCCTCGCGCTGCCGATGGACCATTTCCGCGGGCTGCACGTCTTCTATCCGCGCCTTTCCGCGCCCGGCGCGCTGATGCCCTTCGACACGGCCGAGGACTACCGCGACAACTTCGCGCGCCACCGCGAATTCGCCAAGATCGTCGACCAGGTGATCGACCGCTTCCGCACCGGTGCGGGCGAAGGGATCACCCTGCCGCGCATGTCGGTCGAACTGATGATCCAGCAGCTCGATACGCAGCTTTCGGCAGGCCCCGAGGCGAGCCCCTATTGGGCACCGGTGGAGAAGTTCCCCGACTCCATCGCCGAGGCCGACCGCGCCGCGCTGACCGAAGAGCATCGCGCGGTGCTGACCGACACGCTGTTCCCCGCGCTGCAGACGCTGCGCGACTACCTCGCCAACGAATACCTCTCGCAGGCGCGCGAGACGATCGCGGCGACCGCCAATCCGGGCGGCGATGATTACTATTCCTACCGCATCGCCGAGATGACCACTCTGCCGCTGACCGCGGAAGAGGTCCACCAGACCGGCCTTTCCGAAGTGGCGCGCATCAATGCGGCGATCGACGCCGCAAAGGCCGAGGCCAATGGCCGCACTGCCGAAACCTATACCACCAAGGCGGACCTCCAGCAGGCGTGGTACGGCGTCGCCGAGCAGGTCGATCCGCTGATGGACAAGGTCTTCCTGCGCCAGCCGAAGACCGAACTGAAGATCGAGCCCTACGAACCCTATCGCGAGAAGTTCAACCTTGCCGCCAGCTACATGTCGGGCAAGGCCGACGGCACGCGTCCGGGCATCTTCTATTTCAGCGGCTACAATGTCGCCGAACGCAAGCTCGGCACCTCGATCAACCTCTATATGCACGAGGGCAACCCGGGGCACCATTTCCAGTCGATGTTCGCGATCGAGAACGAGGATCTGCCCGAATTCATGCGCTACGGCGGCTTCACCGCCTTCAGCGAAGGCTGGGGTCTCTATGCCGAGAGCCTCGGCTATGAGCTCGGGCTTTACGACGATCCCGTCCACAGGCTCGAAGCGCTGCAGGGCGGCGAATTACTGCGCGCCGTCCGACTGGTCGTCGATACCGGCATGCATTCGCTCGGCTGGAGCCGCGAGAAGGCGATCGAATACATGGTCGCCAACGGCCAGCCGCGCGACTTCGCCGAGAGCGAGACCGCGCGCTACATCGTGATGCCGGCGCAGGCGCTCGCCTACAAGACGGGCGAATTGAAGATCAAGGAGCTGCGCGCCAAGGCGCAAGCCGCGCTGGGCGACGATTTCGACGTCCGCAAGTTCCACGAACAGGTGCTCAACACGGGCGATATTCCGCTGCCTGTGCTCGAAGCCAAGATCGACGCCTGGATCGCGGGCGGCGGCCAGTAAGGCCTGCCCCCGCAACGAAGGAAACACGATGATGAACCGTAATGCACTGCGCCTCGCCTCGGCGCTGGCGATCGCCACCGGCGTGCTCGCCGCGCCCGCCGCCCATGCCGGGGACCAGGCCGAAGCGGCAGCCTCGCAGACCGAGGGGCAGCGCCTGCGCGCGCTGCTCGCGCAGAGCGAGGCCGAGGCGCTGGTGCGCCATCCGATCGGCGCCTTCTATCGCGGCGATTTTACCAATGCCGACAAGCTGGGCGATTGGTCGGCGGCCAGTTTCGAGGCCGAACGCACCGCCGCCGAGGCCGATCTGGCCGCGCTGGCGACGATCGACCGCGCGGCGCTCGATGCGGGCGACCGGATCGCCTACGACACCTTCGAATATGCCAACCAGCGCACGCTGGCGGGCTTCGCGCCCGAGATCCTGGCGGTCGAGCTGGCGCTGCCGCTCGACCATTTCCGCGGCATCCAGGGCGATTACCCCAGCCTCTCCGCGCCCGACGGGGTGATGCCGTTCAAGACCCCGCAGGACTACGCGAACAATATTGCACGCCACCATGCCTATGCGCAGATGGTCGAGGATGTGATCGCACGCTTCGACACGGGGCTGGCGCAGGGCATTACCCTGCCGAAACTCACGGTCGAACTGATGATCGACCAGCTCGATATCCAGCTCGACGCGCCCGAGGACACCAACCCCTATTTCGCGCCGCTACGCGGCCTGCCCGACAGTTTCACCGAGGCCGAGAAGGACACCGCGCGCACGCAATTGCACGCAGCGGTGGCCGACACGCTCAACCCCGCGATGCGCCGCCTGCGGAGCTATCTCGCCGAGACCTATCTGCCCAAGGCGCGGGCGAGCATCGGCGCGACCGCCAATCCCGGCGGCGAGGCCTATTACGACTACCTCATCGCGCAGAACACCACGCTCCCGCTGACCGCGAAGCAGGTCCACGAACTCGGCCTGTCCGAAGTGGCGCGGATCTCCAAGGCGCGCGAGGCGACCATCGCCGCGCGCGGCAATCGGCGCCCGCAGGTCTACAAGACCAAGGAAGCGCTGACCGAGGCGTGGTACGAGGTCGGCAGGAAAGTCGACGCCGCGATCGGGCCGATGTTCCTGCGCCAGCCCGAGGCGGAGCTGCAGATCAAGCCCTACGAGCCCTATCGTGAGCAGTTCCAGCTCGCCGCCTCCTACCAGCCGGGCGCCGAGGACGGATCGCGCCCCGGCACCTTCTATTTCAGCGGCTGGAATGCGGCGGAGCGCGAGCTCAGCCCCTCGGTCCGGCTCTATATGCACGAGGGCAATCCGGGGCACCATTTCCAGACCATGTTCGCGATCGAGGACGGGAGCCTGCCCGACACGCTGCGGCACGGCTGGTTCACCGCCTTCGGCGAGGGCTGGGCGCTCTATGCCGAGAGCCTCGGCTACGAGCTGGGCCTCTATGACGATCCGGTCGACCGGCTGCAGGCGCTCGAGGACGGCGAATTGAAGCGCGCCGTGCGGCTGGTGGTCGATACCGGCATGCACGCCTTCGGCTGGAGCCGCGAGAAGGCGGTCGAATACATGGTCGAAAACGGCAATCCGCGCGACTATTCGGAGAACGAGATCGCCCGCTACATCGCGATGCCCGGCCAAGCGCTCGGCTACAAGATCGGCGAACTGAAGATCAAGGAACTCCGCGCGCGCGCCGAAACCGCGCTGGGCGACGGGTTCGACATCCGCCGCTTCCACGACGAGGTGCTCAATTCGGGCAATATCCCGCTCGCGGTGCTCGAAGCCAAGATCGACGCCTGGATCGCCGCCGGCGGGCAATAGGCCCGGCGATCACCGACAAGGAAAGGGGCCGCGCGACGCTGTGTCGCGCGGCCCCTTCGTTCGGGCGGCCCTAGAATTCGCCGGCGAAACCGACGGTGGCACCCGTGTTCTTGCCGCCCGCATGGCTGACGCTCGCCATGATGGCGAAGGGCACGTCGGTCGGCAGGCGGTGCGAGAGGCCGAGGCTGAAGGCGAACTCCCCGCGGAAAGTCGCGCCCTTGCCCATGTAGCTGGTGCGGCCCGGTTCCGACGGAATCGGCGCATCGGCCTGCGCCATCGCGGCGGCGATCCCGCTGCGTGCCTCTTCGGTCAGCGCGTCGATCCGGAAGTTGGTATCGGCCAGCCCCTGCTCGAGCGCGCCGACGCGACCGGTCAGCAGACCCATCTGGGTCTCGAGCGCGGTGGTGCGTCCGGCCAGCAGATCGACGCGGCCCGAGAGCGCCGAGACATCCGCAATCGACGCAACCGACGTGCGGCCGAGCGTGCCGTTGGCGTCGATCGTCACGACATCGATCGGGCCCACCTGTGCGGCGGTCGAGGAAGCGATGTCGGCGATCACGACCGAGCTGCCCGAGCCGCCCAGCATGACCTGGTTCTCGGCAGTGGTGGTCGCCCCGGCACCGATGGCAGTCGATCCCGCATGGGTTGCCGACGCACCGGCGCCGAGAGCCGTCGCATCATCGGCCGACGCCGTCGCCCCATTGCCCAGAGCCAGCGCGCGATTGCCGGCGGCGACTGCCGAGGCGCCGAGGGCGACGGCATCGGTCCCCGTCGCGCTGGCGGCCGGGCCGGTCGAGTTCACCTCGATATAGGCCAGCTCGGCGGCATTGGCCGCCATCGTCGTCTCGAGCGTGTCGATCCGCGCCGAATTCGCCGCGATGGCGACGGTGTTGGCATCGGCCTTGCGGTTGGCGGTGTCGGCCAGCCCATAGGCATCGTCGGCGCGGTCCTGCGCGGCCTGCGCCGAGCCGCTGACGCCGGCGATCGCCTCGTTCACCTGCCCCACGGTGGCGGCGTCGGTGTCGGCAATGCCGTCCGCGATGTTGACCAGGCGGCGTTCACTTCCGACGCTGCCGAAGGAGGCGGTCATGGCCTCGGTGGCGATTGAGCCCGCACCCAGCGCGATCGCGTTGATCGCGTCGACGGTCGCCTGGGCATCGGCGCCGAGGACCACCGAACCGACACCGAATGCCGATGCACCATCGGTATCGCCGTCCGCGTCTCCGCCGATGGCTATCGCGAGAAGGGCCGTCGCCTGCGATCGCGCGCCGAGTGCAAGGCTGCTCTCGCCACCGGCACGGGCGCGGAAGCCGAGGCTGGCGGCATAGCTGTCGGAGGCCACGGACCGGTTGCCGACCGCAGTGGAGTAATCGCCGATCGCGTTCGACGCGAAGCCTACTGCGGTGCCGAACAGATAGGCATTGGCGGATGCGCCGAGCGCGCTGGCGCCGCCGTCATGGGCGATCGAGTTCGCGCCTACCGCCGTGCTCCCGGTGACCCCGTTGGCCTGGGCGAAGTTGCCGATGGCGACCCCCATGGAACCTCGGGCGCTGGCACCGATACCGCCGGCGAAGGCGTATTGGCCGGCATTGGCTTGGGGTCCGATTGCCGTGCCCCCGACGTCGAACACAGCGCTCTGGGCACCGATGGCCACGCCGCTTCCGCCTTGCGTCGAAGCCAGCGTACCAATGGCGATTTCACTGACGTTGGCGGTCTGGGCGCGGAAACCCATAGCGATCGAAAGCGGGCCGTTCGCGACGGAATCCCCCCCGATGGCGATGGCTCCGAGGCCGTTTGCGAGGGCGGGGGCGCCAAACGGGTTGATGTCGAGGAAGGGGTTGCCCGCGCCGGCGACCGCGGCGTTCAGCTGGGCCAGGTTGACGGCGTCGGTATCGGCCGTGCCGGCGGCGACATTGGTGATCTGGCGCTGGCCGCCGAAATCGGTGTTGCCGACCGAAACCGAATTCTCGCGATCGGTGCGCGAATTGGCGCCAAGGGCGACCGAATTCGTGTAATACGCTCCGGCGCTGTGGCCGAGAGCGGTGGCGAAGGCGGCATCGGCGATGGCATTGCCCCCGATGGCGGTCGACACGAAGCCGGTTGCCTGGGTGAACACGCCGATGGCGATGGAATTGACGTCGCTAGCGGTCGCGCCCGATCCAAGCGCGACGGTGTAAGTGCCGTTCGAATTCGCGTATTCGCCGATGGCGACATTCCCGAAATCCAGGGCGTTGCTGGCAAAGCCGATCGCCAGGGCGCCCGAATTGAAGGCGTTGGCACTCGACCCGATGGCGATGGCGTCGAACCCGGTTGCCGTGGCGCCCGGTCCGACCGAATCCACGTCGACATAGGCCGATGATCCCGCTGCCAGAGCGGCGTTGAGCTGGTCGAGATTGACCGCATCGGTTCCTTCCGTGCCCTGCGCCACATTGGTGATCTGGCGTTCGTTGCCGGCCTGGCCGACCGACACGGTGTTGGCGCGGTTGGCGTAGCTCGATGTGCCGATCGCCACGGCATTCACGGCATCCGCCACCGCGCCTGCGCCCAGTGCCGTCGCGGAATCGGCGAAGGTGGCGGAAAAGGCGCCGAAGCTGGTGCCATATTCGCCGTTGGCGATGGCGAAGGTGCCACTCGCCGTGCCAAACGGACCGCTCGAGCTGGCCCCGGTGCCAATCGCGGTCGAGCCGCTGCCGTTGGCGACGCTCCCCATGCCCAAGGCGACGGTATCCTCGGCCGTCGCCTGCGCGCCATAGCCGACCGCAGTGGCATTGAAGGCGTTCGCATTCGCATTGTTGCCGATCGCGACGGCATTGTCGCCGGCCGTGCTGCCGTTGCCGATCGCCGTCGAACCCGATCCGGTAACGGCAGCGCCGGCACCGCATGCCAGGTTGGAGCTGTCGCCGTTCGATTGCGCGCCGCCATCGGTATCGACACCGTCGGTTGCGGTATCGTTTCCATCGGTATCGAGCAGGCACTCTTGGGCCTGCGCGGCTGTCGGAACGACAAGCAGAGCGGTGCTCAGCGAGACAAAGCTCGCTGCGACGAGAAATCTGGTTTTCATCGTGGGGTCCCCGTACAGGCGCTGCATGATTGTGCGCCTTGACGCTCTTTTAGTCGGCGTTTGTTTTCCGGAAAAGTCGAATTCAACCGCGTTAGTTACTACTACGTAGTGCCTCCCCCCTAAAGGTGCGCCGCGGTACTTGCCGGGCCTGTGTCGTCTCGATTCACGGGGAAAATGGGCACATCGCACCTTTCTGCATCGGAGGGCCTCTCAGCGCGCGTATTCGGGGTTGGCGGGGGGCAGGCGCCGTTTGGCCCAGGGCCGCCGCCGCACGATCGCGAGGCCCACGGCGGCCAGCGTCACCGCCCAGAAGATCGCGACGAAGGGGGCGTCATTGCCCAGCGCCAGCCGTGCCGCCAGCGTGGCGAGAATTGCCAGCGGCACGCCCAGCGTCACGCCCCACCAGCCGGCATGGACCAGCGGGTGCGGGCGGCCCTTGCGCGCCTGCTTGTCGAGCCAGATGAAGGTGCCGGTGGCGACCACCACGCTCAACGCCACGCCGAACACGATATAGGCGATCTTGACCGGCAACCCGCCGTAATTGCCGAAATGCAGGTTGTAGATCGAGGCGGCGAACTGCTGGCCCACGGTGCCGTCGGCCAGCCCGGTGGTGCCCTCGAAGCCGCCGTCGGGCGCGAAGTGATAGTATTCGCCGAACACCAGCCGCCGGTGGTGCTCGCCGATCACCTGCACATGCTGTCCGCGCGTTCCCGGGTCGTGGAGGATGACGTAGGAGACGCGCACCGCGGGATAGTCGCGCGCCATATGGGCGAGCACGGGGGCGACGCGCGGCAGCGGCGCGGGGGTCGGGTCGGCCTCCCCCTCCGCGCCGAAGACGGGCGCCAGCGCCGCTTCGCTGTCGCCGTCATAGGCGCTCGCGGCGAGCGAGAAGCCCGCAACATAGAACAGCCCGATCATCGCCCCGGTCAGCGCGATGGCGAGCGCGAAGGGCAGCGTCCACACCGCCAGCCGGTTATGCCAGTCGAGCGTCGCGACTTCGTCCTTGCGCCGCGCGCGCAGGCGGAAGGCGTCGCGGAAGATGCGCGGATGCGCGACCACGCCCGACACGCCCAGCGCGACGATCATCGCCCCGAACATCCCGACCAGCGTCATCCCCCAGACCGGCGGCAGGTTGAGCCTGTAATGCAGCGCGAGCAGGAATTCGGACCAGGCATTCTCCTCGGGCACCGCGATCGCGCCCTCCGCATCGACATGCACCGCCTGCGTGTCGGTGGTGATCGTGGTGCGCGGCAGCGCCTCGGTCGGCATATGGACATAGAGATGCGTGGTGTGGGGCTTTCCCGCTTCGGAGGCGAGGACTTGGGCCACCGCGCGGTCGACCGCCTGCGGTGCGATCCTGTCCATCTCGGGCGCATCGCCCTGCTCGAACCGCTGGAATTCTTCGTAGAGCACGATCGCCGCGCCGCTGACGCAGACGAGATAGAGCAGTGCGCAGCAGACCAGGCCGATCGCCGAATGCGCGGCGACGCCGCGGCGCACGGTCTCCTTCGAAAGCGGCGCGCTCATGCTACGTTGCCCAGCAGCAGGAGCGGGGCCGCGGCGCCGGCGAGCGGGACCAGCAGCATGGCGAGCTGCGCACGGCGGCGCTCGGCCATCAGCAGAGCGAAGGTGAGCAGCGGCCAGACCAGCGGGACCAGCGCGAGCACCATGACATTGCCGTCGGCCTCGGCGACCGGCCAGCGCATGGCGGCGGCGCGGATAGCGAGCGCGAGGACGATCGCCACCGCCAGTGCCAGCGGGCCGGTGAGCAGGAAGGTCGTCAGGCCCCGGGTCCAGTGCCCGGCTTGCGCGGCGGGCGCGGCGATCCGCGGTGCGAGAGCGAAACGCCGCGCCGCACGCGGTTTTTCGAAACCGGCATGGACGAGCAGCAGGCAGGCCGCGCCGGTTGCGAAGAGCGTCGCCACCGCAACGCCCCAGGCTCCCTCGGCGAGGCCGGCCAGCAGGGGCCCGCCCGCCAGCGCGCCCCAGCCGAGCGCATTGAGGGTGGGATCGCGGTGCGGGCTGCCCCAGGACAGGCGCAGCACCGCTACGCCGGCCGCGGCGAGGGCGCAGCCGAGCCACAGCGTGCTGTCGGACATCAGAAACTGCCCCGCAGCGTCAGCGTGTAGTTGCGCGGCTTGGCGTAATAGGCCTGCTCCCAATAGAGGCTCGCGACGTATTTCTCGTCGGTAACGTTGGCGATGTTCGCCTGCAGCTCGAGAGTGTCGGTCAGCCGATAGCCGGCCTGCAGCTGCAGCGTGGCATAGGCATCCTGCTCGATCCTGCCATAGGCGGTGTCCACATGGACATCGTCCTGCCAGGCGAACACCGCGCCGAGCGAGAGCCGTTGGGTGGGCTGCCAGCGCAGCGCTACATCGGCGGTGGTTCGGGGCACGTAGCTGCGCACCTCGGTGCCCGCACCATCGTCGAGCGAGAGATGCGTCAGCCCGGCCTGAACCACCAGCCCCTCGGCGATCCGGCCGGTGATCTCGGCCTCGGCGCCCTGGCTGACGACATCGATCCCGGTGTAGAGCGTCTGTCCGGTGGCGGGGTCGAGCCCGACGGACTCGGCGAGGTTCGACTGTTCGGCGCGGAACAGCGCCAGCGTGCCGAGCAGCGCGCCGTCGGGGGTCTGCGCCTTGAGGCCCACTTCCATGCTTTGGCCCCTGGCCGCGCCGAGCGGGGTGAGGTCGGTGCCGGTCTCGTGCTGCGGCAGGAAGATGTCCGAATAGCTGGCGTAGAGATTGAGGCCGTCGAAGGCTTCGAAGGTCACCCCGGCGAAGGGGCTTAGCGCGCTCTCCTTGCGCCCGAAGTCGACCCCGAAACTCACCCCGTCGGAGGCGACGTCGATGAAGTTGGCGCCGCCGATCAGGCTCAGCCGGTCGGTCAGCTCGAGCCGCGTGGCGGCATAGGCGCGCCACATGAGATAATCGAAATCGGCCTGCTCGACCGGCGGATCGTAGGCGGGGCGGCCCACCTCCTGCCCGGTCCAGTCGGGCAGCGCGGGCAGCGCGCCCCAGGCGGGGTCGGTGAACGGGACCGAGCGGCCGAGATAGTGGAAATCGGTGTTGCTGTACTGCACCCCCACCGACAGGTCGTGCTCGCGCCCGAAGGCATTGAATTTGCCGGTCAGCTCCGAGTCCCAGATCCAGCCGCCGGTGTCGTCATTATAGGCGCCCGGATAGCCGAACAGGCCGAGCCCGGTCACCGGGTCGGGCGTGCCGTAGACGTAGAACAGCTCTGAATCGCTCGAAGTGTCCTGCCGCGTGAGGACGGTCTTGAGCGTCCAGTTCTCGGCGAGGCCGAGCGCCACTTCGACGAAGCCGCGGCTGTTGGTGGTGTCCCAGAAGGTCCAGTCCTGCGTGGTCGAGGTGCCGACCGGATAATCGGTCGGGGACCCGTCGGTGGCGATCAGCGGCAGCGCACCCCACAGCACGTTGTCGGCATTGTTCTGCTGGTGTGAATAGCCGAGCGCGACCGAGACGGTCGGGGCGATCTCGCCCGCCAGGATCAGCTGCCCGGCATAGCGGTCGGAATGGTAGTCGCGCAGGTGCGAATCCCCGCTGGTGATCGCGCCGGTCGCGCGCAGGCCCCAGCTGCCGCTTTCGTTCAGCGCCAGGTCGATATCGGCCTCGCCGCGGACCGTGTTCCACGCGCCGTAGCTGAGCGCGGCCGAGCCGCCCGTCTCGCCGCCCGGGCGGCGGCGGATGAAGTTGATCGTGCCCGCGGGATTGCCGATTCCCGAGAGCAGCGCATTGGCGCCGCGCACCACTTCGACCTGGCTGTAGAACACGGTGTCGAGCGAGCCGCTGGTGGGGCCGTAGACATTGGGCGTCGCCAGCCCGTCGACCATCAGCCAGCTGATGTCGAAGCCGCGCGCGGTGTAATAGGTGCGGTCGGTTTCGACCTGCTCGACCTGTATGCCGGGGACCACCGCCAGCGCCTCGTTGATTGCGTCGAAGCCGAAGTCCTCGATCAGGTCCTCGCCGATCACCGAGACCGATTGCGGCGTGTCGACCACTTCGAGCGGCAGCTTGGTCGCGCTGCGCGGCGGCTCATCCTGCCGCTGCCCGCGCACGATGATCCCGGGCGCGTCCCCGGTGCCCTCCATCGTCTCCTCGGCCAGCGCGGGCGCGGCGGACAGGAGGGCGGGGGCGAGCGCACTGCAGGCGAGCAGCCGCGCGGCGGGGGAAGCGATATGCATGATGATTTCCTCGTCTGAACTTGCGCGTCCGCTAATGCGAGTCAATCTCAAGAGTCAAGGATAATGATAATCATTCTCACAGAAGCTTGGGGAATCTCCCCGTCCGCATCCACGGTTGCGGGAACGCCGCCATGCGCCTAAACCGCTGCCATCCCCGGGGAGCCAGCTTGTGGCTGAGAGGGACGGGATGAGCGCCGTCCGACCCGTCGAACCTGAACCGATTAGCATCGGCGGAGGGAGTGGTATGGCGCGCTCATCCCGAGCCTGTCGAAGGACCGCTCTCCTTCCGTCCTGAGGAGAGACTTCGCATGGCCGACATCAATTCCAAATTCGACATCGGCGTAACGACCGGCCCGATCCGCGGCAGCCGCAAGGTCCATGTCGGCGCCAAGAGCGGCAGCGGCGTGCGTGTCGCGATGCGCGAGATCGATCTCGAGGGCGGCGAACCCAGCGTGCGCGTCTACGACACCAGCGGCCCCTACACCGATCCGGACGCCACGATCGACATCCGCGCCGGCCTCGAGCAGAAGCGCCGCGAATGGATCATGGCGCGCGGCGATGTCGAGGAATACGACGCGCGCGAGGTGAAGCCCGAGGACAACGGCCAGCTCGGCCCCGACCGTTCGGGCGGCGTCCCCGGCTTCCCCAATGTCGCGCGCAAGGTGCTGCGCGCGCGTGCCGGCATGAACGTCAGCCAGATGCACTACGCCCGCCGCGGCATCATCACCCCCGAAATGGAATATGTCGCCGAGCGCGAGAATCTCGGCCGCGAAATGCTGCGCGACGAGGCGGCCCGCCTCACCGCGCGCAACGACGGCCAGCCTTGGGGCGCCGAGCTGCCCGATTACGTCACCCCCGAATTCGTCCGCGACGAGGTCGCGCGCGGCCGCGCGATCATCCCCTCCAACATCAACCACCCCGAAACCGAACCCATGGCGATCGGGCGCAACTTCCTCGTCAAGATCAACGCCAATATCGGCAACTCGGCGGTGGCCTCCGACGTCGCCGCCGAGGTCGACAAGATGGTCTGGTCGATCCGCTGGGGCGCGGACACCGTCATGGATCTTTCCACCGGCCGCAACATCCACGACACGCGCGAATGGATCATCCGCAACTCGCCTGTCCCCATCGGCACGGTGCCGATCTACCAGGCGCTGGAAAAGGTTGGCGGCATCGCCGAGGATCTGACGTGGGAGATCTTCCGCGACACGCTGATCGAGCAGGCCGAACAGGGCGTCGACTATTTCACCATCCACGCCGGCGTGCGCCTGCCCTATGTCCCGATGACCGCCAAGCGCGTCACCGGCATCGTCAGCCGCGGCGGATCGATCATGGCGAAATGGTGCCTCGCGCATCACAAGGAGAGCTTCCTCTACGAGCGCTTCGACGAGATCACCGAGATCATGAAGGCCTACGACATCGCCTATTCGCTCGGCGACGGCCTGCGCCCCGGCAGCATCGCCGACGCCAATGACGAGGCGCAGTTCGCCGAGCTCTACACCTTGGGCGAGCTCACCAAGCGCGCCTGGGAACAGGACGTGCAGGTGATGATCGAGGGCCCCGGCCACGTGCCGATGCACAAGATCAAGGAGAATATGGACAAGCAGCTCGAGGCCTGCGGCGAGGCGCCGTTCTACACGCTCGGCCCGCTCGTGACCGACATCGCGCCGGGCTACGACCATATCACCAGCGGCATCGGTGCGGCACAGATCGGCTGGTACGGCACGGCGATGCTCTGCTACGTCACGCCCAAGGAGCACCTCGGCCTGCCCGACCGCGACGATGTGAAGGTGGGCGTGGTGACCTACAAGCTCGCCGCCCACGCCGCCGACCTCGCCAAGGGCCACCCGGCGGCCAAGGTCCGCGACGACGCGCTGAGCAAGGCGCGCTTCGAATTCCGCTGGCGCGACCAGTTCAACCTCAGCCTCGACCCCGACACGGCCGAGCAATACCACGACCAGACGCTCCCGGCGGAAGGCGCCAAGACCGCGCATTTCTGCTCGATGTGCGGGCCCAAGTTCTGCTCGATGAAGATCACGCAGGAAGTGCGCGATTTTGCGGCGAAGCAGAGCTCGGAGAGCTATCTGGCGGCTACCGCGCCCAGCGAGAACCCCGATGCCGGGATGGCGGAGATGTCGGAGAAGTATCGCGATGGCGGCGATCTCTACGTGAAGGCGGAAGACTGAGCCTAGTGTCGGTCGCCCCGGCTGGGCCGTTGGTAGAGGGGCCGGTTGACCGCGCAGGCGGTCGCCGGCCTATTCGCCTCGACCAACGATCAAGGGGGAACTGGCGATGAAAGCAGCATGTCTGGCGATGGCGGGGGCGGCGCTTGCGCTGTGCGCACCGCTCCATGCGCAAGAGAGTGAGCGCAAGGATTACGCCGCCGTCACCGCGGCGAGCACACCGGTCGCCGACGCCTATTTCAAGGCCTACATAGCGCGCGACTGGGATGCACTCGAACCTCTTCTGGCACCGGAAGCGAGCTTTCAGGACCCGACCGCGACCCACGTCTTCGGCGGCGTTCTGTCCGAAGGGCGCGATGCGATGATGCAGCGCTTCCGCGTGGGCTATGCCGGCATCAGCCACATGGAATTCGTCACCAACCGCCGCCTGCATTCCGGAGAAACCGCGATCTACGAAGGCGCGCTTCACTGGGGGCTCGACCTTGGCGACGGGACGCTGGTGGACAGCGTGACGCCGATGGTGATCGTGCTGACGGTGGACGACGGAAAGGTCGTGCGCCACCGCGACTATGTCGACTACGCGCCGTTTCTGGATGCGGTCCGCAAGGCGCGTACATCCGGCTGAGCTGAGCCGGCCGCGGATCGGGCTCGCCGGGCACTACCTCGATCAGACCCTCCCGCCAGAAGGCGCCAAACCCGCGCATTTCTGCTCGATGAAGATCACGCGGGAAGTGCGGGACTTCGCGGCGAAGCAGAACTCGGACAGCTACCTCGCGAGCGAGAATATCCGACCCTCAACGCCTGCCGTCACCGACCGGCGACAACGCCCCCGCCGAGGACGGCTTCGGCGTCACCGCTCCCACCTACGACCCCGCCGAATACTGCTGGGTGCCCGTCCGTCGCCGTCCGCGTCACGATGGGTGGACCGAGGAGAAGCAGCGGCGGTTTATCGAGGTGCTGGCCGATACCGGGCTGGTCGGCGCGGCGTGCAAGGAGGTCGGGATGAGCCGGGCGAGCGCCTATCGTTTGCGGCGGGCGGCGCATGCCGGGGCCTTCGCCCGCGCGTGGGAGCTGGCGCGCGAGCGGGCCGGGGCGCTGATCGAGGACATCGCGTTGACGGCTTCGACGCCTGCTACGCAACCGAGCGCGCGCTCGAGGTGGTGGAGGTCCAGACCTTCGACGGCGAGGGCGAAGCGACGGGTGCGGGGCTGCAGCGCGCCTAGCGCTTGATCCAGCCTTTCGCCTCGTCGAGTTCGGCCATCGGGAAGACCTTGAATTTATAGGGCACGATCGGGATGAAGAGCTTCGCCGTGCGCGCCAGCCAGGTCATGTCGGTCACCAGCGCGATGCGCGCAAAATCGCGCAGGTGCTTGAGGTCGAACTTGGTATCCTCCCACGCCGCATCGCCCGAGAAGGTGGTGTAATCCTCACCCATCACGAACAGCAGCTTCAGCCTGTCGTGCTCCTCCAGCTTCGCCTCGACCAGCGGGATCAGCGTGTCGCGATAGTCCTGCGCGGTGATGATCCCGACCGCGCGCACCGCGACCACGTCGCGCGGCAGGCCCTCGATCACCTCGAAGCGCCCGGGATCGTCCTCGCTCGCCCGCGCCCAGGCCTTGGCATCCTCGAGCTTGCGCGACGGGAAGCGGCGGATCGTCGCCACGACGAAATGGTTGGCGATCTCGGGGCGAGCGCCAGCAGCGCGGCATCCCCCACCACCGCGACCTTCTTCACGATCTTCTGGTGTTCCTTCACGAAGTGGAAATGCCGCGTCAGCGCGCCGAGGCTGTCCCAGTGCGGCAGGCCGTCGAGGCAGATGACGAGATTGGGCACGCGGTCGGTTTCGTTGATCCGCGTATCGATCGTCTCGGCGAGTCGGTCGAAATCCGCCTTTGCCAGCGCCCCCTGCGGGCGCGGAGGAGGACGTATTCCTCGTGCGATAGGTCGATGTCGATCATGGTCCGGCTCCTCTCTCGGCTGGGGCGCATGATGCACCGGTGCGGCGTCCGCGTCATTGACTTGGGTCAAATTCTCGCGGCGCAGGCGGGCGCAATCCGGCCTTCGCCGCGTGGCGCGATCCGTGGTATCCTGCACCTCGGATTGCCCTCGAGAGGAGATCCGCCATGCCCGCATTCCACCCGTTTCTCGCGCTGGCCCTGCTGGCGGGCGCCACCCCGCTCGCCGCGAGCGAGGGGACCCGCCCCGCCGCCGCGCCGGCCGGCGACGCCGACACCCGCTACTGCATGAGGGCCGAACCCGCCACCGGAACCCGCGTCGAACGCGTGGTCTGCTGGACCCGCGCCCGCTGGGCGAGCCAGGGCGTCGATGTCGACGCGGACTGGGCCGAGGAGGGCGTAACGGTCGAGGGGGGACCGGTCACGCGGGAGGCGCATGAATTTACTTCGCGGGCGTGAAATGGCATGAATGTCGCGCAGGGCCAGGGTGGGAATTGGCTATGAGCGAGACTGACATCGGCAAGGCCGTCGCGGCGGGAGACCCCGCAACCGACGAGGGACCGGACGACGGCAAGCACTTCTGGGGTTCGATCCGGGGCGTGATCACCGCGGTCAGCGGGCTGGTGGTGGCGCTGGCCGGGCTGATCACCGTGCTCGGCAATATCGGCCTGCTGGGCGGCAAAGCCGGAGGGGAGGAGAAGGCCGACCCGCGTCCGATCGAAACGCCCACAGAGGCAGCCAGGCCCGCACCCGTGCCCGTTTCGGGCGCCACCTCCGCGCCTACCGCGGCGACGGTCGCGACGAGCGAGCCGGACCCGGCGCAGGCCGATACAAGGATGTTCCGCGTCAGCTCGCCGAGCGACGGCTGGGCCGCGATCCGCGCCCGCGCGACCGTGTCGAGCGAACTGGTCGGGCGTCTCGAGAACGGCAGCTTCGTGCGCTGCGGCCGCCAGACTCCCGATGCGACCGGCATAGACCACCGCTTCTGGCGCTATTGCCCCGAGGTCCGCGGCTACATCGCCGAACGCCTCCTGCGCCGGACCGACGACTAGCGTGGCGCGCGGCTCGCACCGCACCGAGATCGGGGACCGCCACCCCCGATCGCTTCGCATCGACCCTGACAGGAACCCCGCCATGCCCGCCATCCGCCCGATCCTCGCGCTCGCCCTGCTGGCGGGCGCGGCACCGCTCGCCGCGGGCGACGAGACGGATCCCGGAACGGCGCATACCGCCGCGCCGGGCGCACCCGTCTTCACCCCCTCCACTTTGCCCTATCCCTTCTCCACCGCGGTGCAGGTCGGCGACGTGCTCTACCTCTCGGGCGACATCGGCGTCGACGAGAGCGGCACCGCGGTCGTCCCCGGCGGGATCGAGCCCGAGACGCGCCGCATGTTCGAGCGGATCGGCGCCACCCTGGCGCAGCACGGGCTCGGTTTCGGCGACCTGTTCAAATGCACCGTCTTCCTCGCCGACATGGGGGAATGGCCCGCCTTCAACGCGATCTACGCGACCTATTTCGAGAAGGGCCGCTATCCGGCGCGCTCGGCCATGGGTGTGAACGGCCTCGCGCTCGGCGCGCGGGTCGAGATGGAATGCTGGGCCTTCCGCCCGCAATAGGCAGGCGACCCGCTTCTGCCGGTGCTCAATCCCCGCCCGGCCAGTCGTGGCTCAGCAGCTTGACCGTCACCCTTCCGGTGGCGACGAGCGTGCCGGCCGCATCGTGCATCGGCACCTCGGCGGTGTAGCCCGCGCTGCCCTTGCGCGCGAGATCGGCGTGGAGCGCGGCGATCTGCTCCTCGGACAGGGTATACTCGCCGGTCACGTCGCTCGCCGCCATGCGGTGGAAATCGACCGCGATATCCTTGATGATCGGGAAGTGCGTCGCGGTGTCGATCACCGAGATGCCCGGCCCCGCCGCGACCGCCTCGGCGAGCACGCAGAAGGCGCCGAGATACATCACCTCGACGTGGTTGGCGTTGCCCTCGAGCGGCATCAGCAGCTTCGAATGGCCGCGCGCATCCTCGATCCTCCGCATGCCGGTGCGCTCGACGAAGGGCACGCGGTAGACGGGTTTTGCAGCAGTCTCGCTCATTTCTCTCCTCCCCTTGCAGCGGGGAGGCTAGCGCGCGGTTGCGCGGGCGCAAGTCCCGTCAGGCGCAGCCTTCGACATAGCCGAGTTCGGGCATCATGCCGACATGGACGATCGTCACCGTGCCGTCGGGATCGGTCTCGAAGCGCAGGCGGGGATCGGTGCCCGGCTGCGTCAGGTACTTGCCCTCGGTGTATTTGTGCAGCGTCTCGCGGAAGCCGGGGAAGGCGGCGCGGACATCCTCGATGCTCGAACCGGGGCCGACGCCTTCCTCGAGCGTCACGCCGCTGCCGTCGGAGACCGAGATGCGCTTGACCACGCCATTGGTGCGCATGGCGTAGACGCCCGGCCAGTCGGGCGAGGACAGCGTCTCGCAGCCATTGCCGATCTGCCCCTCGCCCGCGGTGAAGCTGCTGCCTGCGGGCACCGGCTTGCCGATGGTGAGGCCGCCGAGCCCGTCGAGCGTCAGCGTCTTGGCAGAAGCCTGCGTCGGTGTGGCGGTGGGGGTCGGTGTGCTGCCGGTACTCGCCTCGGCGGCGATGTCGCCATCCTCGGGCGCCGCTGCCTCGTCGGAGGGCGAGGAACAGGCGGCGAGCAGCGCGACTGCGGACACCGGGGCGAGCATGAGCGTGAGGGTCTTCATGCCCGAAACAGCGCCCGAGGTCGCCCGGCGTTCCCGTGATCGGGCGCGCGACCGGCTCCGTTCGACGGGTCCCGGGCAAATATGTCAGGTCTGGCAAGGATTTGACACCAGACAGCTATCGACTACACGTGTGGTTGACCTTTCGCCAACACCCGAACCCCATTGAGGAGACCGTCCTTGACCGCATCTGCATTCGCCCGCGCATGGAGTGCGCTGGCCGCGATCCTTGGCCTCGTCGTGCTGCCCGCACCGGCGCAGGCACAGGACGGGTCCGCGCCGATCGTGCTGCGCGCTGCGCATATGGTCGATGTCCGCAGCGGCGAATTGCTCGATGACGTGGCGGTAGTGGTCGAGGGCGAGAGGGTCCGCGAAATCGCGTCGAGCGACGCCGTGCCTGCCGGCACGCGGGTGATCGACCTCGGCGAGGCGACGCTGCTGCCGGGGTTGATCGACGCGCATACGCATCTGCTGCACCAATATTACCACAAATATGGCGATGACGGCGCCAACACGCTGATCGAGACCGCGACGCTTAGCGGGGCCGACCGCGCGCTGCTCGGTGCGGCCAATGCCCGCGCCATGCTCGAAGCGGGCTTCACCGCGGTGCGCGATCTCGGCAATTCGGGCACCAACAACGACGTCGCTTTGCGCCGGGCGATCGCGCGGGGCTGGGTGGCGGGGCCGCGCATGTATGTCTCGACCCGCGCGCTGTCGCCGATCGGCGGGCAGTTCGCGCCGCTGGCCGAGGAGGCGCAGGCGCTGGTCGCGCGCGAATATGTCGAGGTCACCGGGCCTGCGGAGGCGCGCCGAGCGGTACGCCAGGCGGTGTATGATGGCGCCGACTGGATCAAGGTGATCGTCAATTCGGGCGACAGCCGGCTGTCGCAGGACGAACTCGCAGCGATCGTCGAGACCGCGCATGAACTGGGCGTGCGCGTGGCGGCGCATGCGACCAAGGGCGATGCCGCGGCACTGGCGGCGGCGCGCGCCGGGGTCGACACGATCGAGCACGGCTACACCATCTCGCAGGACGTGATCGACGTCATGCTCGCCAAGCACATCGTGCTGGTGCCGACCGACAGCGCCACCGCGCCGCATCACGCCGAACGCATCCGTCGGGCGATCGCCGCCGGCCTGCCGCTGGCGATCGGTTCGGACGCCTATTACGCCGAGGAGGGCAAGTCGCGCGGCGAGCGCGCGGCGGCGATCTACCGCCGCTATGTCGCGGCCGGCATGTCCAACCTCGCGGTGCTGCGCGCGGCGACCATGGTGCCCGGCGCGTTGCTCGAACCCGAGCACCCGCTCGGCACGATCGCACCCGGCGCCCTGGCCGACATCATCGCGGTGCGCGGCAACCCGCTGGAGGATATCTCCGCGCTCGAACGCGTGGGCTTCGTGATGAAGGGCGGCGCGGTCGCGCTCGACACGCTTTCCGCGCCCGAGCGCCCGGCGGGAGAGTGACGAAGGTGACAGCGTGTCACTTTCGCGCGTCGTCCTCATAGTCCTGTAATATCGCCATTAAATCCTCGTCGGAGAGCGCGGACGGACAGGGGGACGCGGCGAGAAAGGCCGGATCGGCGCTGGTCCCGGCGCGGATCCGTTCGAGCTCGCTGGGATCGCCGGGCCCCGGCAGGCCGGTGGCGGGGGGATCGCCCGCCTCGATCCGCCCCAGCAGCGCCTCGAAATCGCGCGCATGGCGCTCGGCCAGCGGCCCCAGCCGCCCGAGGATGGGATTGCCGCCCAGCGTCGCGCGGCCGAGCAGCGCCACCGTCAGCCGCTCGTCATAGCGGCGATAGGTGTCGATCTTTTCGCCCTGGTAATAGACCGGCACCTCGACCCCGTTGAGCGCGCGCTCGAGCGCGGCATGCGCGAGCACGTCGAAGGAATGGTGGAAGGCCACCTCCCAGGCGAGGTCGAAGGCCTGCCCCTTCAGCCGGCTGCGCAGGCGGTAGGCCGACTGGCGCGACATGCCGACCGATTTCGCCGCCTCGGTGACCGAATGCGTGGCGGAAAGCGCGCGCAGGAAACCGACCTGCCTGGCGTGCGACCAGCCGTCGTGACGATCCTTGGGGCCGGTGGCGGACCCGGGGGCAGCGGGTGCGGGGTCGGAGGGGAAGGAATCGGCGGGCGGGATGGGGCTGTGGTGGGTCATCCAGCAGGATAAGGCACAAAACGCGCGTGTAGGAAAGTTTGCCCGCCGTTTACGTGCCCCGGCCGCCTGCGCTAGCGAGGCGCGCATGAGCGCGCCCACCATTCTCGTCCCCACCATCCTCGTCGACGCCGATGCCTGCCCGGTGAAGGAAGAAATCTACCGCGTCGCCGAGCGCTACAAGGCGCAGGTCCGCGTGGTCAGCAACAGCGCCTTCCGCGTGCCGGTGAGCGAGCGGGTCCAGCGCGTGGTGGTCTCCGAGAGCTTCGACGCGGCGGACGACTGGATCGCCGAGCACGCCTCACCCAACAGCGTGGTCATCACCGCCGACATCCTGCTCGCCGAACGCTGCCTCAAGGCGGGAGCGCAGGTGCTCGCGCATAACGGCAAGCCCTTCGACGCCGCCAGCATCGGCAGCGCCGTGGCCACCCGCGCCATCATGGAAGACCTGCGCGCGGGGATGGACGGCATGGGCGGCGGCCCGCCGCCTTTCGGCAAGGCCGACCGCTCCAGCTTCCTCCAGTCGCTCGACCGCGTGCTGGTCAAGCTCGCGCGCCGCTGAGCCGGTGCCGGGAAGGGCGGGGACGGTTTCGCTATCTATTTGCGCCGATCGGCCCATAACGCGCCCGGGGCATTCAGCCCCGATTGGAAAAGACCATGGCCAAGGGCCAAGCCAAGAAGAGCCGCGAGAACCGCAAACCCAAGAAGGAACAGCCGCCCAAGCAGAACGCCTCCAACCCCAGCACCAAGCCCGGTGCGATCAGGGGGCTGGAGAATATGAAGAACGGCTAGGGCCTAGCCCTCCTCGCGCTCGACCGGCGGCTGCGGCTTCTTCGCTCTGTGCTCCGCCAGCAGCCGGTCGATCTCGGCAATCCGCAGCCGCTCGGGCGTATCGCGCTTCAGTCCCTTGAGGCGGCAGGTCGCCCACAGCTGGCGGCGTTCGGATTCGAGGTTCTTGAGATAGAGATCGGCCATGCGGGCGCCTATGCGCGCTTGGGCCGGCGCTGGCCAGCACCATCGCGGCGGGGGCACCCCGCGCGGGTGGGGAAAGCCGGCGCGGATCGGCGCCGCGTCAGTCGGTGCAGCCGGTGACGAAGGCGCGCGCGGTGTCGGCGGCGACGGGCGGCAGCGGGCCGATGTCCTGCGCCCCGTAATTCACCGCGACGCCTTCGCTGCCGGTGAGGATCGCGAGCAGCGCATCAGGCACCGGCCCCTCGCCGCTCACCCCGCCGCGCAAGCCATCGCCCGCGGGATCGGCCACCAGCGTGACGACCTCGCCGCCCGACCCGAAGCTCATCCGCTCCTCGCTGCCGATCGGCCGGAAGGCGTTGACGTTGACGAGCATGCCGCCCCCCGCCGGGCAGAAGATATGCACGCGGCCCGGCTCGCCCTCGGTCACGCCGAAGAACAACCCGTCGCCTTCGCCGCTGGAGGTCATGTCCCAGCGGCCCGAGGGAAAGGTCTTGCCCGCATCGGTATGCGGCATGGGGGCGGGATGGCTGGTTGGGGTCAGGCTGTCCGCAGCGTTGGGGTGCGTCGGCTCGTCGGCCGGGGCCTGGTCGGCGGGTGCGGGGTCGCAGGCGGCGAGCAGGAGCATTGCCGGAACGGAGAGGAACTGGGCTACTAGGTGATGAGGAAGAAGTCTCACTGGGCGAGTGCCCCAATCTGTCAGATGAGGCCACTTTTGGGCGTATAGGATTTGATAGCCTCCGATGCGAAGTCTGACGACCTTATCGCGTCGCGGAGCCGTTCTCTGGAATCCTCGCCAATCCCTAGACCCGCAACCTGCCTATCCAAGCGCTTATCGACACTAGAAACGAGCTTCTTCATTCGCTTTTCATCTGCAGCAAGGTCGGACAACTCAGAGGCGAATTTAACCTTCGACGCCGGTTTCAAAGTCATAAAAGCTCGACCACCGAGAACTTGGCGCGAAGCCGCGTCCATGATGTAATATCGATAAATCTTTGTGTCAGCGGGGATCTTCTGATTCCGCCACAAGAACTCCATACGATAGTGAAGAAACGCCGCTGCATAAGCGGGACGAACATCCGCCTCCTCGGCAAAAATTATCTCATCTCGGCTGTCAATCTCATTTCGGTAGTTTCGAGCGGCCCGATGTGGAAGGCCCAACAGCGCCGCAGTATAGGCTTTGTAGAATGGCTGCATCTGGACGATTCGCGCCCTTTCGACCGTTTCCGAACGATACTGATTTTCACGGCGCTCCAAAAAGACGTGCCTGTCACCCGAGGCTTTGCGCGCATATTCTTCCAGGTTCTTCATAAAAGGCAACAAAGACCAAAACTGCTCATCCCTAACCGGATTCTGTTTATTTGTGCCCGAGATAATGGAAAAAATAAAATCTTCGTTTTTAGTGCCGATCAGCCTGAATGGCACCTTCACTCCGTTAATGTTTTTCCTGTTATGGAAAAGCACATTGCTTGTTTGACATCCGTTAACAACTTGAAAATCTTCGATCCGGAAATTGTTTCCTGTCCTGTCAACAGTCTTTGCCACAACTGTTATTCCATTGTTCCTATAAATAAAATTTGACTGCTCGCCTCGCTCCAGAGATGCAGCTATTTCTCTATTGATCTTTGAGTTTGGATTATAATCTCTAATATTGTCGAAAAATACTGCTTTGTTCAGAGATATAACCTCTTCTTCATCATCAGATACTGTTACTATCTTAAGCAATTCATCCGCCGAAATGAAGCCAATATAACCTTCGTCAACGCTCTCGTGCTCCGGTAAAACAACTGCATCTTTGAATTCAATGCGCACTTGCGATGCAGTTACGGCGGCACGATACAGGCGCTGCAGCTCAGCAGCGCCCACCATGCTTATCTGCATTCGCTGTTCGTCAAACAACGCAGCTTCGCTAAACGCGTCCTGAGTATTTTGAATCAATCGCCGGAGCTGCTTGCTTGACGATGGTTCAAACCTCCCGGTGGTAGCGTAGAAACAAAAGATTCCTGGATTTCGCTTTCCGACACCGTGCTGATAGATGTAGTCCTTCGCCGCAATAAGATCGTCAAGCTGATCGCTTTCGCCAGCCATCTCCCCCGACATAAATCCATCAACCGCGTCGAAGAATTTTCGGGCCTCTCCATAGTCGAAGGAAGATGACGTTTTCGCTTGAAAAAAGTAAAAATCGATTTGAGCATTGCTCACATCTTCAAGAGCAGCCGTAGCTTGGTCAACGTCAGATATGAGATTGCCCTGAATTATAATCGCGACACCGTCGAGACCGAACTCAGTTGACTTCAAGTGAGCCTCAAACGGGTCTACATTCTCTCCCGAACCTCCATTCAAGATGGCGTAAATCGAGTACAACTCGAATTGATCGCTCTCACTCTCATCGACGAGGTCGAATGATTCAGCAAAACTCTTGAGCTGAGCTTGATTGACGGGGTTCAAGTGCGCCTCGCAGGATAGTTTCGGTTGGTGCGAACTCGAGCTTAAGACGCGTTGGCGTGAAGGTAAAGCGCACCTCTAATCCTCCACCACATCCTAATTGTTTTCTCTACCATCGCGAGCGGCCTTCCCGTTAGCGTTGTCGCTGTCTGGGCTTTTGCTTGGCAAGCAGGGTCTTGTACTTTGCCTCTGCTGATTCTCAAAAATGGGAAGGCGCAGTTGTGACTGTATGAGTTTTTTTGTTCACGCGCGGAGCCTCCCCTACAGCACCATCACCCCCTGCCGCGGCTCCTTGAGCGCGTAGCTTGTCGCGCTCAGCGGGGCGCCCGCTTGCTCGAGCGCGGCGCGGCGGCCGGCGGGGTTGGTCGAGAGCTGGGCGGCTTCCCAGCGGTTCGTCGCGGCGAAGCATTCGTGCGCTAGGCAGCGCGCGACGAAACCCGCGGTGCGCGGCCAGCGCGCGGCATCGAGTTCGAACCCGGCATAGCGCGCATTGGGGAAGAAGCTGGCGATAGCGATGTCCGCCAGGCCGATATCGCCGAAGATGAAGCCGTCTGCGGGCAGCTCGCCTTCGAGATAGTCGAGCACCATGGGCATGTCGGCTTCGAGCGTCGCGGCGATCCGCGCCGCGTCGCCGGGCTCCTTCCACACCAGCGGGTGGACCACCTTCTGGTAGAACAGGCCCCAGATGAAGACGTCGCCCATGCGCGTGTCGGCGAATTCCTCGAGCCAGCGCGCGCGGGCGCGGTCGGCGGGGGAGGCGGGCAGCAGCGGGTGCGTATCGGGATATTCCTCGTCCAGCCAGGCGCAGATCACCGAACTGTCGGATAGTACGAGATCGCCCTGCACCAGCACCGGGATGCGGCGCAGCGGCGAGAGGCGGGCGAAATCGTCATTGCCGTAGAAGGGGGTGATCGGGTCGATCGTGTAGGCGAGCCGCTTGAGCGCCATGCAGGCGAGCACCTTGCGCACATAAGGGCTGACGAAGCTGCCGATGATGAGGATGTCGTCGCTGTCGGCCATGGTGGCGCGGCTCCCTTGCTGCCCTGCGCCCCGGCCCATGCCGGTGCGGGAGCCGGGTTACAGCATGGCGGGACGCGCCGGCCAAACGCTATTTCGCAGGGCGCCGGGTATCGGGCGCGGATTGCACCGTCATGCGACTGCGGCGCGGAGCGGCCAGCACCCGTGCTCGACATGGGTGGTCTTGCCGACCGCGCTTTCGGTCAGGATGATTTCCTCCACGGTCCAACCGATCGGCGGCATCTTTTGCGCCCCCAGGCGGTCGCCGCGATAGTTGATCGTGATGTGCGGCTCGGGCGTGGTGCCGTCCATGATCGGCGCCTTGCACGCCAGCATGTGGTTCACCAGCGCCTTCTGGAACGCCCGCGCCTCGGCCAGCGGTTCGCGCGTGCGCAGCGTCACCGCCTTGCGGTTCTCGATCCGGTCGAACCGCAGCGGAAACGGCGGTGCGGCGAAGCTGTCGAGCGCGGCCACGGTGGCGGGCAACCAGTCGGGCGGCGCGCGATGCAGATCGTAGAGCGTCATCAGCGTGACATGGAGCAGCTCCGCCCCGCGCGCCGGATCGTTGCGCGGCAGGGCGGCGATCCGCGCCTGCACCTCGGGCGGCGGCCTGGCCATGACGTAGAGCGGTTTGCGGGCGCGCATGGGCGCGAGCGTAGCACGGGGCGGGAGCGAGGTGGACCGGCGAGTGGCCGCGGGGTCGGATCGCAGGTCTTGACGCTGGTCGCCGCTATTCGTCGGCCAGTTCGATCCGGACGGCGCCGCTGGCGTGCACCGGCTGGCGCGTCTCGGCCGGCGCGAGGGCTTCCGCGTGCGGCTCCGGCGGCGCAGGCTGCGCGCTCGCGGCAGCGACGCGCGAGCGGGGCGGGGCGCTGGGTGCCGGTTGCCATTGTGCGAGGTGGTCGATCTCGGCCTCGCTCAATTCCCCCTCGGCCTCGGCCTCGAGCGGCACCCGGTCGGGGACGTCGGACCATCGCTCGCTCGTCTGCCGCAGGCGACCGTGGAGCGCGAGCGCGACCACCGGCACGGTGCCGGTCGGGGTGACCAGCGGATAGTGGTCGGGGAGTCGTTCCTGGCCGGACCGATCGTAGGCGAGAGGCGGACGCTCGGGCGTGGAGACGGCAGGCCGGTCGTCGCTCGGCCGCAGCATCGAAACCGACCCGATAGCCTTGCCGCTGAGCGCGCCCGCCGCCGCGACCGCGAGGAGCAGCGGCGCGGCGATCCAGCGCCGATCGATCGGTCGGGGCCCTTTCGGGCGAGGCGTATGGCGGCGTCGCTTGGTCACTCGGGTCTCTCCTCCCCTGCCAACGCCCGGGTGCGGCGCGGTGTTCCGCCGCCGGCGCCCGCGAGCGCTGGACACGCCGTGCCTTTGGGCTAGTCTCCCTCCCGCGAATGGGAGAGTGGCCATGACGAAGGGCGAGGGCGGCTGCCTGTGCGGGGCGATCCGCTACCGGATCGAGGGCGAGGGCGCAGCGGCGATGGTGTGCCATTGCACGCATTGCCAGAAACAGTCGGGCAGCGCCTTCTCGACGATCCTCGGCGTGCCCCAGGGCCAAGTCGCGATCACCGGCGAACCGGCGACCTATGCCGACAGCGGCGAGAGCGGCAAATCGGTCGAGCGGCTGTTCTGCGGCACCTGCGGGTCGCCGCTGTTCTCGAAGGTCGAAGTCGCCCCCGGCATGCTCTGGGTCAAGGCGGGGACACTCGACGATGCGAGCGGCTTTACCCCCGCCGCGCATATCTGGACGCGGAGCAAGCAGTGCTGGGTCGAGACCGGCAACGTGCCCGCCTTCGAAACCAATCCGGGCTGAGGGGCGACACATGGCCAGCATCCGCGCCCGCCTCGTCAACCTTGCGCTGCCACTGCTCGGGATCAAGCGCTTCTTCTCGCAACCCGACAGGCTCGACGAGCGTATCGCGCGGCTCCGCCAGCGGAAGCCCGTCCGCCCGCGCGCTAAATGGCGCAAGACCTTCGATATCGCCGAATTCTCCAGCCGCGGCTATCCGGTGGTGACGATCGAGCCCAGGTCGGGTGCGCGGCCCGGCGCGCCGCACCTGCTCTACCTCCACGGCGGCGGCTATGTGATGGATATCGCCGCGCTCCACTGGGACACGGTGATGGATTTGTGCGAGCGGTTGGGTGCCTCGGCCACCGTGCCGCTCTATCCGCTCGCGCCGGAGGCCAAGGCGGCGGGCACGCTCGACAAGATGCGCGCGCTCTGCCTCGAACTCGCCGAGCGCTATGGTGCGGATAACCTCACCGTCATGGGCGACAGCGCAGGCGGCGGGATGACGCTGGCTTTGGCGCAGATGCTGCGCGACGAGGGAGCGCCGCTGCCTGCCAGCCTGGTGCTCTATTCGCCCTGGCTCGATGCCACGGGCAAGGCCGAGGGGCAGCGCGCGATCGAACCGCGCGATCGCATGCTTGCGGTCGGCGGACTCGAGGCCTGCGGCGACATGTATCGGGGCGAACTGGCGGTCGAGGATCCGAAAGTCAGCCCGCTGTTCGGCGAACTGGCGGGCCTGCCGCCCATGGCGATCTTTTCGGGTACGTCGGACATTCTGCTGGTCGACGGGCGGCGGCTGGCGCATAGGCTCGCCGCGCCAGGCATGCCCGACCACATCTATCGCGAGTATGCCGACATGTTTCACGTCTGGATGCTGCTGCCGGTGCCCGAGGCCCTGCAGGCCCGCGCCGAGACGGTCGAGTTCATCCGCGAACACAGGAAAGACGCATGAACCTTCGTCACTTCCCGATCCTCCTTGGCCTGGTGTGGGTGACTGCCTGCAGCGGTGGCAGCGGAGATGCGCCGGGGGCATCCGCCACCGCTTCCTACGACGGGATCGCCGCAGGCGAGACGGTCCACTACACGGGTACCGAGCCCTTCTGGGGCGGGGCCGCGGCGGGCGGCATGGCGACCTACGAGACGCCCGACAATCCGGGGGGCAGTGAATTCCCGGTCGAGCGCTTTTCCGGCAATAACGGGATCGGTTTCAGCGGAAGGCTGAAGGGGGCATCCTTCGACATGACGATCACGCCCGGCGCGTGCTCGGATGGCATGAGCGACCGGACCTATCCCTATACCGCGACGCTGATGCTCGGCGGCGAGCAACGGCTGGGCTGTGCCTGGACCGACAGCCAGCCCTTCAGCGGGCCGGAGACGCCCTAATGGCGCCGCGCCGGATGAGCGGCTGGCGCCTCTTCTTGTGGATCGCCGCGGCCTACAATCTCGTCATCGGTCTCGGCGCCTTCCTCGCTGCCGAATGGGGTTCGCCCGGGGCGGTCAACGGCGTGCTCATCTTCGCCTTCGGCCTGCTCTATGCGCTGGTCGCCCGCGAGCCGAAGCGCTTCGCCCCGATTCTGCTTGCGGGCATTCTCGGCAAGGCGATGGTCGTGCTCATGCTCGGCCCGCCCAACTGGACCGATGGCGGGGACCCGGCGATCGGCGCGATCGTCGCGGGCGACCTCCTGTTCGCGCTGGGATTTGCGGCCTTCTTGATCGCTCTGCGCCGCCGTGGGTAGAATTCCGGATTTCCCGCGCTGGCTCGGTTTCGCCGGGCTCTTGCCGCAGCTCGGTTGCGTCGCGGTGCTCTATGCCGGGCCTACCGAATGGCGCGCTGCCGCGCTGGCGCTGGCCTTCGCCTATGCCGCGCTGATCCTCTCCTTCCTCGGCGGGGCATGGTGGGGGATCGCCGCCGCCGCGCCCGCGGCCGAGCGACGCAATGCGCTCGGCTGGTTGTGGATCGCCGCCGTGGTGCCCAGCCTCGTCGCGCTGGCCTGCTTCCTGCCCTGGGCGCTCGGCTGGCAATGGCCCGAACCCTCGCTGGTCATGCTTGCCGGGGCACTGCTGGTCGGCCTCGGCGTCGATGCGCGACTGGGTGCGCTCGCACCGCGCTGGTGGATGGCGCTGCGCGTGCCGCTGTCGCTCGGCCTCGGCCTGCTGACGTTGGCCGCCGCGCTCGCCTAGCGCCGCGCGACCCCAGCGGCGTCGAGCTCGGGGCCCAGCCGCCGGGTGAGCCACAGCCACCACATGCGGAAGTCGGCGCGCAGGCTCCACAGCGGATAGGTGAAGGTCGCCGGGCGGTTCTTCTCGTGCCCGAAATGCGCGATCCAGGCGAAGAAATACCCCGCCACCGGCATGGCGGCCAAGAGCAGCAGCTTGCCGGTCAGCGATGCCGCGACAGCGAGCGCCACCACCAGCGTGGTTCCGATGTAATGCAACGCGCGGGTGCCGGGGCGGGCATGTTCGCGCAGGTAGAAGGGCCAGAACGCGGCGAAGCTGGTGTAGCGGCGGGGGCTCATTGCAGCCCCGGGATCTCGAGCTGTGCCGGGCTGGGCGCTTCGGGCATCATCAGCTCGCGTCCAGACGGCGCGGTGCCCGCCTTCGCGGTCGTCCCCGGTACCGCGCCGATCGCGGTGCAGCTGCGCCCGGCGAGGAAATCCAGCGCAGTGGCGATCGAGGCTTCCTGCGGATCGCCGAGCGGTTTGAGGATATCGTCCGCCGCGCGGCAGGTGCGCGGCATCACGTCGGCGAGGCCGCTGTAATAATCGCCGCCGCCGTCGGCATTGACCGAGCGGAAGGCCACCACCCGCAAGCGGTCGTCGCAAGCCGACCGGTCGCGCGCGATCTGGCCCACCGGCTTGCCATAGGTGTCGGTCCCGACCAGCGCGATATTCGCGCCGAGATAGGGAATGAAGGCATTGGTCACGAGTTCGCTCGCCGACGCGGTCCCCTCGGTCCCGATTACCGCGATCCGGGTGGCGGCGATCGCCTGCGTTTCGGCGCCGAAATTGCGAACCTCGTTGTAGCTGCTCTTGGAATCGCGAAACAGCGTCCTGCTGAAGACCTGTCCGGTCCTGTCCGCCGCGAGCAGGTCGCCCAGGACTTCGGCCACCGAGACGAGCCCGCCGCCGTTGTAGCGCAGGTCGAGGATCACCTGCGTAACACCCTGCGTACGGAACGTGGCGAAGGCATCGCGCAGCTGCTGCTTGGCGCTGTCGACAATGAAGGTCCGCAGGTTGAGATAGCCGACCTTGGTCCCGCCATTGTCGAGAATCTTCGCCCCGTAGCGGTTGGAAATCGGATCGAGTGCATAGTCGGTCTTGGTCAACGAGATATCGCTCTGGCTGCCGCCCGGCTGCCTGATCGTAAGCGTGCGGGTGACGCCGGGATCGCTCGGTCCCAGCGCATTGACCACCGCCTGCGCCCCGCCGTTCGCCATCAGCGCGGTGACGCTCTGGCCGTTCACCGCCAGGATCTCGGTTCCGCGGTCGATACCCTCCGCGAAGGCCGGAGCATTCTCGAACGCCTCGACCACGAAGACGCGACGGGCGCCGACATCGTAGGTCAGCCGTACCCCGAAGCCGGCGTTCGACCCGCTGTTGATGAGCGCATTCTCTTCCGCGATCGAGGTGATGTAGGTGAAATAACGATCCCGGTTCTGCGCGCGGGCGGGTGCCACGACCGCGTCGATATAGGCCTGGAGCGAATTGTAGCCGGTCCCGTTGACCGATTTGTCGAGCAGGCTGGGGAAGAGATACCACTCGTCGAGCTGGCCCAAGGCCCAGTCCTGGCGGCTGGCGAGCGAGCAGGTGTCGCTGGTGCCGCCTCCCCCGGAACTGCCCCCGCCACCGCCACCGCCGGTATTCCCGCCCCCTGTACTTCCGCCGCCCCCGCAAGCGGCCAGTGACAGTGCCAAAGTGGCGGAGATGAAGGTGCGACCCAGTCCCATGCGCCTGCTCCCGTGCAGCCATTGTAAAGCGCCCCCGCCGGGGCCGAACCCGGTCCATGACGGGTAAATCGGGGAGGGGCAAGGGCGCTGATGGTCGTTGGCAAGCCCCGTTTCCCCCCGAAAACGGTGCAAATTTCGCCGCATGGGATGGTTTGTATCCCCCAGCTATGCCTTAAAGGCGCCGCTGAAGACGCCCTTGGGGCGCGAAAAGAGGAGTTTTCATGGCTGGCGGCGGTGCGCCCTGGGTTCGAAATGCGGTTGGCGGAGAGGCCGTGGGGCATGTCCTGACACTCGAGAAAGTGGCCGACGAGCGCGTGCTCGGTCGCGGCGGTTTCGCCCTGACCAGCGCCGCGTTCCGCCATGGCGGCGAACTCGATCCCTCCTTCACCGCGATCGAGGAAGATTCCGTAGCGCCGCCGCTCGAATGGACCGCGCCACCCCCCGGTGCGCAGGAACTGGTGCTGGTCGCCGAGGATGCCGACAGGGGCCACGTCCACTGGACCGTCTGGGGCCTCGCGCCGCAGAAGGGCCAGCTGATGGAGGGCGAGACCCCGCCGCGCACCGGCAAGAACGCCCATGGCAATTCGGAATGGCTGCTGCCCGACCCGCCGCTGGGCGAGGAGCACCGCTACGTCTTCCAGCTTTTCGCGGTCGACCTCCCGCTCACGCTGATGCCGGGGGCGACGCATGACGAACTCGTCCGCAATCTCGACGGACATGTAACCGCCGCCGCGGTCCTGACAGCCCGGTTCGAAGGCCATGAGGTCGAGGAACTGGATGTCGGCGATCTCGACGACGTAGATTGAAGCATAGCCAAGGAAAGGATTAGTCATGGCTGGCAAGAACAACGCACTGCAGAAGCCGGTGAACCTGTCGCCGGAACTGGAAAACGTGGTCGGCAAGGGTCCCATGACCCGCGCCCAGGTCACGTCGAAGGTGTGGGATCACATCAAGGCGAACAACCTGCAGGATTCCAAGGACAAGCGCATGATCAACCCCGACGACAAGCTCGGCGCGGTGATCGGCAAGGAACAGATCTCCATGTTCAAGATGACGGGCGCCGTCTCGAAGCACATGAGC
>NZ_JBLYYF010000007.1:0-66088 GCF_048550555.1 Qipengyuania sp.
CTAGGTGGCACGCCGTGGTCGGGCCGTTAGCTCAGTCGGTAGAGCAACTGACTTTTAATCAGTAGGTCGCTGGTTCGAACCCAGCACGGCTCACCACTACCCTTTTCGCCCCGAGGCCGGTGCGCCGGCACCCACTTCCGGAGCAATGCCCATGAAGACCCGCGCCGCCGTCGCCTTCGCCCCGAAGCAGCCGCTCGAAATCGTCGAGCTCGACCTCGAAGGGCCCAGGGCGGGCGAAGTGCTGGTCGAGATCATGGCCACCGGCATCTGCCATACCGATGCCTATACGCTCGACGGGCTCGACAGCGAGGGCATCTTTCCCAGCGTGCTTGGCCACGAAGGCGCCGGGATCGTGCGCGAAGTGGGCGCGGGCGTCACGAGCGTGACACCGGGCGACCACGTGATCCCGCTCTACACGCCCGAATGCCGCCAGTGTAAATCCTGCCTCAGCGGCAAGACCAATCTCTGCACCGCCATCAGGGCGACACAGGGCAAGGGGCTGATGCCCGACGGGACCACGCGCTTTTCGTACAAGGGCGAGCCGATCTTCCATTACATGGGCTGTTCGACCTTCTCGAACTTTACCGTCCTGCCGGAAATCGCGGTCGCCAAGATCCGCGAGGACGCCCCCTTCCAAACGAGCTGCTACATCGGCTGCGGCGTCACCACCGGGGTCGGCGCGGTGACCAACACGGCCAAGGTGCAGGTCGGCGACAACGTCGTGGTCTTCGGCCTCGGCGGAATCGGCCTCAATGTCATCCAGGGCGCGCGGCTTTCCGGAGCCAACATGATCGTCGGGATCGACATCAACCCGGACCGCGAGGAATGGGGCCGCAAGTTCGGCATGACCCACTTCCTCAACACCAAGGGGATGAGCCGCGACGAGGTGGTCGCGAAGGTCGTCGAGATGACCGATGGCGGGGCGGATTACACCTTCGACTGCACCGGCAATACCGAGGTCATGCGTGCCGCATTGGAGGCCTGCCACCGCGGCTGGGGCACCAGCATCATCATCGGCGTGGCCGAAGCGGGCAAGGAAATCGCCACGCGCCCGTTCCAGCTGGTGACGGGCCGCAACTGGCGGGGCACCGCCTTCGGCGGGGCCAAGGGCCGGACCGACGTGCCCAAGATCGTCGACTGGTACATGGACGGGAAGATCGAGATCGATCCGATGATCACCCATGTTCTCAGCCTGGAAGAAATCAACAAGGGGTTCGACCTTATGCATGCAGGCGAAAGCATCCGTAGCGTGGTGGTGTTCTGATGGCGGGCAAGCTCTATCCCGATGCCGCCGCCGCACTCGAAGGCGTGCTGCGCGACGACCTGCTCATCGCCAGCGGCGGCTTCGGCCTCTGCGGCATTCCCGAGCGCCTGCTGACCGCGATCCGCGACAGCGGCGTGAAAGGCCTGACCTTCGCCAGCAACAATGCCGGGATCGACAATGAAGGCATCGGCATGCTGCTGCGCACCCAGCAGGTGAAGAAGATGATCTCCTCCTATGTCGGCGAGAACAAGGAATTCGAGCGCCAGTTCCTCTCGGGCGAGCTTGAGGTGGAATTCTGCCCGCAAGGCACGCTGGCCGAGCGCATGCGCGCCGGCGGCGCTGGCATTCCCGGCTTCTACACCAAGACCGGCGTCGGCACGCAGGTCGCCGAAGGCAAGGAGCACAAGGATTTCGTCAATCGCGATGGCGTGAGCGAGACATTCATCCTCGAACACGGCATCTTCGCCGACCTCGCCATCGTCAAGGCGTGGAAAGCCGACGAAACGGGCAATCTCGTCTTCCGCAAGACCGCGCGCAATTTCAACCTGCCGGCGGCGACCTGCGGCAAGGTCTGCGTGGTCGAGGTGGAAGAGATCGTGCCCACGGGCAGCCTCGATCCCGACTGCATCCACCTGCCGGGCGTCTACGTCCAGCGGATGATCGTTGGCGCGCCCTACGACAAGAAGATCGAATTCACGACGACCCGCGAAAGGGAGGCCGCATAATGGGCTGGGATCGCAACCAGATGGCCGCCCGCGCGGCCAAGGAACTTGAAGACGGCTATTACGTCAATCTCGGCATCGGCATCCCGACGCTGGTCGCCAACCACATTCCCGAAGGCATGCATGTCACGCTGCAGAGCGAGAACGGCATGCTCGGCATCGGGCCGTTCCCCTATCCCGACGAGGTCGATGCGGACCTGATCAACGCGGGCAAGCAGACCATCAGCGAACTGCCGCACAGCGCCTATTTCGACAGCGCGGCGAGCTTCGCCATGATCCGCGGCGGGCATATCGACCTGACCGTGCTGGGCGCGATGGAAGTCGCGCAGAACGGCGACATCGCCAACTGGATGATCCCAGGCAAGATGATCAAGGGCATGGGCGGCGCGATGGACCTCGTCGCCGGGGTCAAGAAGATCATCGTGGTGATGGAGCACACGGCCAAGGACGGCAGCCCCAAGTTCATTCCCGAATGCTCGCTTCCGCTGACGGGACAGAACGTGGTCGACATGATCGTCACCGATCTCGCGGTGTTTCACCGGCCCGACCACGACAGCCCGTTCCGCCTGATCGAGCTGGCACCTGGCGTGACGGCCGAGGAAGTCGCCGAAAAGACCACCGCGGCATACGAGGTCGCGCTCTGACCATGACCGGGGCGCTGGAGACACTCGAGGAGCACCGCAGCCACGGCGGGGTGCAGGGCGTCTATCGCCACGCCTCGGCCAGCACCGGCACCGATATGACCTTCTCGGTCTTCGTGCCCGAGCATGCGGGGGGCGCCCGCCTACCCGTGCTGTGGTACCTATCGGGTCTCACCTGCACCCATGCGAACGTCACCGAGAAAGGCGAGTACCGCGCCGCCTGTGCCGAGCATGGCGTGATCTTCGTCGCCCCCGACACCTCGCCGCGCGGCGAGGGCGTGCCCGACGACGAGGCCTATGATTTCGGGCAGGGGGCGGGATTCTACGTCGATGCGACGCAGGAGCCGTGGGCGCGGCATTTCCAGATGCGCCGCTATGTCGAGCAGGAACTGCCCGCGCTGCTCGCCGAGCATTTCCCCGTCGATATGGGCCGGCAGGGGATCACCGGCCATTCGATGGGCGGCCACGGCGCGCTTACCGTGGGGTTGCGCAACCCCGACCGCTTCCGCTCGGTCAGCGCCTTCTCGCCGATCGTCAGCCCGCTGAACTGCCCATGGGGTGAAAAGGCGCTGGGCGGCTATCTCGGCGCCGACCGCGAGGCCTGGCGCGAATACGACGCCTGTGCGCTGATCGAGGATGGCGCGCGGCTCGACGGGCTGCTCGTCGATCAGGGCACGGGCGACAATTTCCTCGAGGACCAGCTCAAGACCGAACTCCTGGCCGCAGCCTGCGAGAGGGCCGGGATCCCGGCCGAAATCCGCATGCAGCCGGGCTACGACCACTCCTACTACTTCATCTCGTCCTTCCTGGCCGAGCATGTCGGGTGGCATGCGAAGCGTCTGAAGCGCTAAGGCAGGCTCCTGCCCGGGACCAACGCACGGTGCTCGTGCGTTGGTGCACCATGTTCGTCGACAACACCTGGCTCGATATCGCCCTTCGCGGCGTGCTTCTGTCCGCCGCGGCGATCTTCTGGATCGTGCTGCTGATCCGCATCAACGGGCTTCGCTCGCTGTCGAAAATGACGAATTTCGATTTCGTCATGACCGTGGCGCTGGGCAGCCTCGTGGCCGGAGCGGCGCAGACGAGCGACTGGAAAGGCTTCGCGCAAGCCATGGTCGCCATGGCCGGGCTGTTCCTCGTCCAGTACACGGCGGCCCGCCTGCGCAAGTCGGTCGACGCGGCGGAGAGCGTCATGCAGAACGAGCCCGTCTTCCTGATGCGCGACGGCAAGTTTCTCGACGATGCGCTCGACAAGACCCGCGTTGCGAAAAGCGATCTGATCGCCAAGCTGCGCGAGGCCAATGCGCTCGACCTGTCGCGGGTGCGGGCGGTCGTGCTCGAGACCACCGGCGATGTCTCGGTGCTGCATGGCGAGGGTCTCGACGAGACCCTGATCGAGAATGTGAAGCGGCTCTAGCGCCTGTCGAGCCAGCGCGCGAAGGCCACGCCGCCGGTGATCAGGAACGGTACCAGCACCAGGCTCAGCGCGACCTTGGCGATGACCTGGCCGATCAGCAGATTGGTGATGTCGAACTGGCCGTAGAAGGCGAGCGTGATGAAGATCACCGAATCGATCGCCTGGCTCAGCGCCGAGGCCACCGCGCCGCGCGCCATCAGCGACAGCGTCGAGGCGCCCTCGGACGATCCGCGCAGCCGCGAGAAGATCCACACATTGAGCAGCAGCGAGACGATATAGGCGGCCGGCCCCGCCATCCAAATCCGCCAAAGAGTTGAGTGGACGCGCTCAAATGCGGCTAAATCCTCTAGGCGATCGGGATTAGAAAGCATCTCGGGTGACGCTGGAAGATGTAGGACGAGCTGCATGAGTGCCGACGCGATCAGGAGCGGGATGAACCCGAACCAGACGATTCGGTTGGCGATCTTCTCGCCGTAGAGCTGGGCGAGTGTGCTCGAGATCACCACCAGCAGCAGGAAGGCGAAAATGCCCGATTCGACCGCCAGTTCGGTCGGCCACAGCTGCACCTGCTTGTAGGCCAGCACGCCCGCCAGCACGGTCATCCCGCCATAGAGCAGCGTATAGACGAACAGGCCCAGCGGCATGGCTGCGGCGGCGAGCCGGGTCTCGTTGGCAGGTTCGGTCATGGATCGGTCTCGTACAATTCGGGGACGGCTGGGCCGTCGGCTTGCGGTGAAAATTGACTAATGGAGCGGCGCAAGCAAGACAGCGGCTGATTTCATCCGCAACTTGTATTCCCGAAGGGACCTTGATGTCGCCCATCCTGATCAACCTCGCCGGCGTACTGGCGATCCTGCTGATCGCCTTTCTCCTGTCGACAGGCAAGCGGCGGATCAAGCTGCGGGTGGTCGGCGCGGCCTTCGCGCTGCAGGCGCTGATGGCACTGCTGGTGCTGCGCACCCCCTGGGGCGTCGAGTTGATCCAGGCGCTGTCGAGCGGGGTGATCGCGCTGCTTGCCTATTCGAAGGTCGGCATCGAATCGGTCTTCGGGCCGATGGACGCCAACCCCTTCGCCAACACTTTCGTCATCGCCGCGCTGCCGGTGATCGTGTTCTTCGCGGCGATCGTCTCGATCCTCTATCACTGGGGCATCATGCAGCGGCTGGTGCGATGGGTCGGCGGGGCGATCGGCTGGATCACCGGCATCAGCAAGGTCGAGGCGCTGGGCAGCGCCGCCAACATCTTCGTCGGCCAGTCCGAAAGCCCGCTGGTGGTGCGCCCCTATCTCGCCGCGCTGACGCCGAGCCGGCTGTTCACGTTGATGGCGGTGGGCATGGCGGGCGTCGCGGGGACCATTCTCGCCGCCTATGCCAGCTTCATCGGTGAGGAAGCCGTCCCCTTCCTGCTGGCGGCGGCCTTCATGTCGGCGCCGGGCGGGATCCTGATGGCCAAGATCATCATGCCCGACGACGAGAGCCTGCTGGCCCGCGATGCCGCGGAAATGGCCGGGGTCGACCCGGAGGGCGAGATCGTACTGCCCACCTCGCGCATCAGTGCCGAAGGTCCCGCCGCGCTGACCGAGAGCGGCCGCCCGCACGAGGTCGAGGTCGCCGAGACCTTCGAGGAGGGCCACAAGCCCGCGAACGTTATCGAGGCCGCCGCGCAGGGCACGCAGACCGGCATCAGGCTGGCGGTTGCCGTCGGCGCGATGGTGATGGTCTTCGTTGCGCTGGTGGCGCTCGCCAACGGCATTCTCGGCGGCATCGGCGGCTGGTTCGGCTATCCCGAGGTCAGCTTCCAGCAATTGCTCGGCTTCGTCTTTGCCCCGGTGATGTATCTGATCGGCATTCCCTGGGAGCAGGCCGGTGCGGCGGGCGGGCTGTTCGGCACCAAGATCGTGCTCAACGAATTCGTCGCCTTCATCGATCTCGGCGCGATGGATGCGAGCACGCTGTCCGACCGCAGCCGCGCGATCATCACCTTCGCGCTGTGCGGTTTCGCCAATTTCAGCTCGATCGCCATCCAGATGGCGGTCACCGGCGGACTTGCTCCAAATCAAAGACCTGTGATCGCCAAGCTGGGTATCCGCGCGCTCGCCGCCGGCAGCCTCGCCAATCTCATGAGCGCGGCGCTGGCGGGCCTCTTCCTCCCGTATTAAAGGGCGCACCCATTATGACCGATTCGAACACCGATATCGCGGTTGTGTCGCTGGCACAGCCGCTCGACAGCATTGCCGACGAGCTCGGCCGCAGCTTCGAGGAATACGGCTTCGCCGTCATCCGCGATCACGGCATCCCTCAGGACCTGATCGACCGCGCCGAAACGCTGGCGAAGGCGTTCTTCGCGCTGCCCGACGACATCAAGAAAGCCTATCACATCCCCGGCGGCGGCGGAGCGCGCGGCTACACGCCCTTCGGGACCGAGAAGGCCAAGGACGCCAAGGTCCACGATCTCAAGGAATTCTGGCACGTCGGGCGCGAGCTCCCCGAAGGCCACCCCCTCGCCGAATATATGGCCGACAATGTCTGGCCGAGCGAAGTCGAAGGCTTCCGCGAAACCTTTTCCGAACTCTATTCGGCATTCGAGACCGCCGGTGGCCGCGTGCTCGAAGGGATCGCGCTCCACCTCGGCCTCGATCGCGACTTCTTCGCGCCCACGGTGGAAGACGGCAATTCGGTCATGCGCCTGCTGCGCTACCCGCCGCTCGAGGGCCAGGAGGCGGAAGGCGCGATTCGCGCAGCCGCGCATGGCGACATCAACACCATCACCCTGCTGCTCGGCGCGGAAGAGGCGGGGCTCGAACTGCTGACCGCGCAGGGCGAGTGGAAAGCCGTGGCGCCGCCCGCAGGGGCGCTGGTAGTCAATATCGGCGACATGCTCGACCGCCTGACCAACCACCGGCTCAAATCGACCCAGCATCGCGTGGTCAATCCGCGCGGCGAGGCGGCCTACCGGGCGCGCTATTCGATGCCCTTCTTCCTGCACTTCCGGCCCGACTACGTGATCGAGACGCTGCCATCGTGCATCGATCCCGAACGCCCCGAGGATCATCCCGCGCCGATCAGCAGCCACGATTTCCTGATGCAGCGGCTGCGCGAGATCAACCTGGCCTGACGATCGCCGGGGTCGAATGATCGGGTTTCCAGCGCGAGACCCGATTTTTCCGACTAGTTGCTATTTTGCAACGCATTTTTTCTCTTAAAAATCAGTGACTTTCTGATTTGCGCTGCATGTGCGTCTCGCGCCTGCAACATACGTCTTGATCTTGTCACAAAAAGATAGCTTTGGCGCAACGTCCTCCCGCCAGAGGGAGCGGGCTTTCCAGTTCCAGCCAACCTTTAACGAGACCGAAGGGATCATCTCGATGAAGTTCAAATATCTCCTGGCCGCATCGGTGGTCAGCACCGCCAGCGCCATGGTTGCCGCCCCTGCCGCCGCCCAGTCGACCGGCTCGGTCGACTTTGAAGAAGGCAACGTCATCATCGTTTCGGGCGCGCGCGCCAGCGATGTCGGCGGCGTCGACCTGCCCGATTCGCCCAAGGCGAAGCAGGTCTTGACCGAAGAAATCATCCGCGCCCAGCGGCCTGGCCAGACGGTCAACGATATCGTCAATCTCGTCCCCGGCGTGAACTTCCAGAACAACGACCCGTGGGGTTCGTCGGGTGGCTCGTTCACCATTCGCGGCTTCAGCTCGGACCGCATCTCGCAGACCGTCGACGGCGTTCCGCTGAACGACTCGGGCAACTATGCGCTCTATACCAACCAGCAGCAGGACCCCGAAACGCTGGCCTCGGTCAACGTGAACCTGGGTTCGACCGACGTCGACAGCCCGACCGCGTCGGCATCCGGCGGCACCATCAACATCCGCACCCGCGAGCCGAGCGACGAAGCGGGCATTACGGCAACGATGACCTTCGGGGACGTCTTCGCCAGCGGTAACAGCGCCACCGATCGCGACCGCATCTACATGCGCGGCTTCGCCATGCTCGACACCGGCGACCTGACCGGCATGGGCACCAAGGCGTTCGTCTCGGCCAGCTTCACCCGCTACAACAACCCGTTCAACAACTACGGCACGAACGAGAAGCAGCAGTACAACGCGCGCATCTGGCAGGACATCGGCGACAACGGCGACTTCATTGCCATCGCAGGTCACTACAACCAGAACCGCAATAACTTCTTCGGCTCCTTCCGTCTGCCTGACTTCCCGACCACCAAGGCCGATCGCTTCTATTCGATCAACTGGCCCTGCACCGTCGACCAGGCCCAGGCCGGTGTAGCCGATACGCCGAACAGCTGCGGCACCGAATTCGACCGTCGCTTCAACCCGTCGAACACCGGTAACATCCGCGGCACCTCGCGCTTCACGCTGACCGACGGCCTGACCCTGACGGTCGAGCCGAGCTATCAGTACGTGAAGGCCAATGGCGGCGGCACCACCACGGGCTACGAATATTCGCGTAGCGTCGGCGGCGAGCCGTTCTTCGGTTACATCAGCGGCCGTCCCTATGCAGGCGTCGACCTCAACGGTGACGGCGATCTGCTCGATCAGGTCACCGTCTTGGCGCCCAGCCAGACCCGCACGCATCGCTTCGCGGTGATTTCGAACATCGCCTACGAGATCAACGAGGACCACAGCGTTCGCCTCGCCTACACCTGGGAACGTGCCAACCACCGTCAGACCGGCCAGGTTGGACTGCTCGACAATCTCGGTGAGCCGTTCGACGTGTTCCCGGTCAATGACGGGATCGTCGATGTCAACGGCAATGTGCTGCAGAAGCGCGACCGCCAGTCCTATGCCACGCTGAACCAGATCTCGGGTCAGTACCTCGGCCACTTCGGCGGCCTCACCGTCGACATCGGTGTGCGCGCACCGTTCTTCAAGCGTGACCTCGACCAGCGGTGTTTCACCACTTCGTCGAACGGTTTCGTCGATTGCGTGTACGGCGCCGATGTGGCTCGCTATGCGGCTGCCAACCCGACTGCCGCAGCGCCGCAGGAACGCACCTACAAGTACGACAAGCTGCTGCCGAACGTCGGCTTCACCTACGACTTTGGCGATGCGTCGCTGTTCACCAACTACTCGAAGGGCCTTCAGGTCCCGGGTACCGACAACCTGTACAACTCGATCTACTTCCCGCTTTCGGAAACGAGCGTGCAGCCGGTTCCGGAAACCACCGACTCGTTCGACCTTGGTGGTCGCCTGCGCACCGGCACGGTGCAGATGCAGCTGACCGGTTGGTACACCCGCTACAACAACCGTCTTGCCTCGGCGTACGATCCGGTTACCGAACGGTCGATCTACCGTAACCTCGGTCGCGTCGACAAGTACGGCATCGATGGTTCGGTTTCGTGGCAGCCGACCCCGAACATCGTGTTCTACGTGTTCGGCTCGTTGCTGAAGTCGGAGATCAAGGACGACGTGCAGGCCGGTGTGGATGGCGCAGGCAATCCCACCTTCTTCGTGACCGGCGGTAAGCGTGAGTCGGGCGCTCCGACGCATTCCTTCGGTGCTCGCGCGCAGTACACCACCGACGCGTTCCAGTTCGGCATCCAGGCCAAGCGTACCGGCAAGCGTTACATCAACGACGAAAACCTCGAGCTGGCCTCCTATGGCTCGGCAACGGTCTCGGGCTACACGCTGGTTGATCTCGATGCTCGCTGGAACATCGGTGAAACCCCTTGGGGTAATCAGGCGGCGATCCAGCTGAACATCACCAACCTGTTCGACGAACTCTACGTTGGCGGGTTCGGTGGCAGCCTCGATGCGGGTAGCTCGCCGTTCGTCCAGATCGGCGCGCCGCGTGCGGCGAGCCTGTCGTTCATTCTCGGCTACTAAGCGATAACCGGTGCGGGGCCGCGTGCCCCGCGCGCAAACTCCAGGGCGGTCCTCCTCGCGGAGGGCCGCCCTTTTTCATTCTCGCCCCCCGACCGCTCGGAACAGGGCGGCGGGCATTCCCGTTGATCCTGAATGGATCAGCAGGGTACTCGCTACAGCCAGACGAAACCGCGGCCCAATCCATGGGTGATCGCGCTGATCGTCCTGATCCACATTGCCCTGTTCTACATTCTCGTCCGGGCACTCGCGCCGAGTGCGGTGGCAAATGTCCAACGCACGGTGGTGTCGGCCTTCACCGTCACCGTCTCCGCCCCCGAGGAAGAACCCGAGCCGACCGCTCCCGAACCGGAGGGCGCGCAGGGCGATCCGGGACGCGAGGCAGTCCCCGATGCGGTGACCGCGCCCGAACCCAAGCGCCAGCTGCGCGAGGATCCCCCCGCGCCGCGCGCCTCATCGACCGGTACCGCGAACAGCGCCGGGGCCACCGACCATGGTCAGGGCACTGGCCGCTCGGGGCAGGGAGAAGGTACCGGGAGCGGCGAAGGTGGGGGCGGCCAGGGCGGCGGGGCGGCGACCAAGCCGGTGCTCGTGCAGGCGATCACGGATGCGAGCGCCTTTCCCGTGCCGCCGGGTGGACGGCAGGCGCGGATCGGCAAATCGGTCATCGTCAAGCTGTCGGTCTCGGCCGCAGGGCGGGTGACGGGGTGCAGCGTCTATCGGCCCAGCCCCTTTCCGGAAACCGATGCCGTGGTGTGCCGGTTGGCTTACGAGCAGATCCGCTTCGAGCCTGCGCGCGATGCCCGCGGCGCGCCCGTTGCGGCGACCTTCTATTACCAGCAGCGCTTCTTCAACTGATCGCGCCTTGCCGGCGCCGCCTAGTCCGGGGCATGGCTCGCCAGGACCTGCTCGAGTTCGTCCTTGCCATAGGGCTTGGTGAGCAGGCCGCTCGCTCCCAGTTTCTCGAGCCGGTCGGCCATCTCGCCATAGCCCGTCGCGAGCCAGAAGGGCACGCCCATCTCGCGCAGCTTTTCGGCTACCGGCTCGCTGTTTTCCTTGCCCAGATTGTAGTCGAGAATCGCCAGCGCAGGGCGCGCTTTCGACAATGCATCAAGCGCCGTCGCGACCGAGCTTTCGGTACGTACCGTCTCGACCCCCAGCTCCCTGAGACAGTCTTCGGCGTCGAGCGCGATGATCATGCTGTCTTCGACCAGCAGGACACTCGCGGGCGGGTTTTCCAAGCGCGTCTCCATTCGTTTCCTGGGCGCGGGGAAACCGTCGTCTCCGCGTGCGCCCCATTCGACATAGCGTCCCGGAATGCAGAAGCGCGCGACGACACCTTCCAGGCGGTAGTCGATCTCGGCCGAGCCACCCAAGTCGTAGGGGATCGATCGCTCGATGATGGTGCTGCCGAACCCGCGGCGTTGGGGCGGCTTGACGGGTGGCCCGCCGGTCTCGCACCAGTCGAGGCAGAAATTGCCTTCCGGGTTCTGGCTGACTTCGACCGCAAGCTTCCCCGCCTGATCGCTGAGCGACCCGTACTTCGCCGAGTTGGTGATCATCTCGTGGATGACGAGCGAAAGGACGGTATAGGCTTCGGGCGCGATCATCGCCTCCGGGCCGGAGAGGTGGAGCCGGTCCTTCTTGCCCGCGAGATAGGCGTTGGCTTCGGTCTCGAGCAGTTCGGAGAACGGCGCGGGCGACCAGTTGCCCCGCGTGATGTTGTCATGGGCCGAGGCGAGTGACGAGATGCGCCCGCCGACGATGTCGACAAAGCTCTCGATATCGCGCGCGTCGCCCTTGGATTGGCTTATCAACCCGCGGATCAGGTTGAGGATGTTGCGCACGCGATGATTGAGTTCGGCGATCAGCAATTCCTGCTGGCGCTGTGCTTTGCTGCGCTCGGTCACTGCCTCGTCGGTCAGGCGCAGGATGATCTCGAGCAGGGTGACGCGCAGGCTCTCGGCGATGTCGATTTCGGCGGCGGACCATTTCTCCGCCCGGCCCTCGACCGTTTCCTGCCACGCTTCGAAGCTCTTGCGCGGGGTCAGGCGGTCCCCGTTGGGGCCGGTTTCGACCGGCTTCTCGGGATTGCCGGCCCAGGTCACCGTGCGCACCAGCGGCTTGCGCCAGAGGATGAGATAATCCCGCGGGGTGCGCGACACCGGAATGATCAGTGCGCCAGCTGCGCGATCGGAAAAGCGTCCCGCCAGGGGCAGGTGGTCGGAGATGGATTCGCTCGCCAGAATCCTGCTCGTCGCACCTCCCTTGAGATTGGGAATGATCGCCCGGAATTCCTCCTCGTTGGGCGCCGCCCCGCGAGCATCGTAGACGCCGTCGACGAAGATGCTCGCCCCGTCGTGCGGTATCACCTGCTGGATGACCGGTTCGATCGTCGGCAGGCTGTTCGGCAGCGGGGCACCCCCGGCGATGTCGCGCATCAGCCTGGTATGGATCTCGCGTGCGCGTTCCTTCCGCTCCGACGCCTCGCGGCCGATGGTCCGGTCGAGCAGGAGCGAGAAGTAGTCGGAGAACAGCTCGGCTGCCGTGCGGCTCGAATAGGGCAGCAGCTTGGGTCCGTAATGGTGGCAGGCGAAGAGCCCCCAGAGCTTCCCCCCGACGATGATCGAGATCGACAGCGAGGCGCCCACGCCCATGTTCTTGAGATATTCGATATGGATCGGCGAGACCGCCCGCAGCGAGCTCATGCTGAGGTCGAGCGGTTCGCCGTCCAGCGACATTTCGGGCTCGATCGGCACCGGCTCGGCCTCGACGTCGGCGATGATGCGGAACCGGTTGCGGACGTAAAGCGCGCGGGCCTGGTGGGGAATGTCCGTCTTGGGATATCGCAGGCCGTAGAACTTCTCGAGGTCCTCGCGCGCCGCCTCGGCGATGACCTCGCCCGACAGGTCGTCGTGGAAGCGATAGACCATCACGCGGTCGATCTCGAGCGCATGCCGCAGTTGTCGCGCCGCTTGCGCAACCAGCTGCTGCACATCCGTGTGCCTCTCGAGCCGGGCCATGATCGGCCGCAGATTGCCGAGCTGGCGGTTGAGGTCGCCCGCAGCGTGGCGTTCGACCTCGATGATCGTGTTCTGGCCCGAGGTATGCAGCGCGCAATCGAACAGTTCGTCGGTGCCGAACAACTGCATGCCGAACAACCGCTCGACCTGGTCGTCGATGCCGAGGGCGGCAGCGGAACTGCGAAGCTCCGACAGGGCTACCGGCGAGAAGAACCCCTCGAGCGCGTCGCCGAGCTCGAGAGTGCGACCCTCGCCGAGTATCGCCTCGAGGTTGGTCGAGCGATGCGAAACGAACCAGTCGGAGTTGACCGCGATCAGCGCGCCGAAATCCTGGATCCGGCCCAGCTGATGAATCGGTTCGCGATCGCAATTGGTGAGGTTGACGTCCTGCGGTTGCATCATGCCGCCTCGAGGGCGAGGCTCTCTGCAGCCACCGCGTTGAAATGGGCGAAAGCGGCGATTGCGCCGCCGAGCAGCGATGACCGCTCATTCTCGGTGGCGGGGCGCTCCAGTACCGGAAGCATATTGCGCCAATAGTCTCCCATCCGCGGGTCGGAAAGAAACGCCACCGGCCGCGGCGTCGGCTGCTTCGTCATGCGTGCGAGGACGGCCCGATTGCCAAGCGCCGAGCCAGCCAGAACCCAGCACACGCCGAGGGTCCGCGCACCGTCCGGGGGCGTAAAATCGGGCGTGGCCGAGGGAAGCGGGTGGCCAAGCTCGGCCAGATCGCGCGCAATCAGCCCGGTCTGCGGTGGGGGGCATGCGGCGGAGCAATGCTGTTCCAGCCAGCGTTCGATACCCTTCCGGGCGCGATACTGAATGGCGAGAAAGGCGGCGTAATTGCCGGTACCGTCGGCCACCAGCGCGCCAAGCCGCTCGTCGAGCCTTGCATGCACGCCAGCAGTTTCGCTCTTGAGATATTTACGGATGGTGCGACCCATCCCACCTGCTGCCGGCATTTGATCGGCCTCGCTTTCCCTACCGTCCGCCTCGCAAGGCCTGAACGCTCGCCGGTCAGCCCGACCGACGACGTACTTCCCTACCCAGCGTCCCGAGCGCGATTTCGTTCCTGAGACAGGAAATTCTTCCCGGAGGGTGCGGGCCGGATTATTTCTTGGCGATCAGCTTCTGGCCCTGCTGACGGATCGCGCTGGCGACCATGGGCTCGACGAAGGAGAGGGCCGGCGGCAGGTTGACCTCGAACACGACCTGCCCGTCCTCGACAAGCACGCAGCCGTCCACGCCCTGGCCCATGGCCCTGACCGAGAGATCCATGCGGTCCTCGTTCGGCCAATGGGTGGTCACGTCGGCCAGCCCTCCCGGAACGAACTGGCCGATCTCGTGGCTGTGCTCGCGAAGGCGCCGACGCACCTCTTCCTTTTCGAGATCGTGGGGAATGGGAACGCGCATCAGCTCTTGTGCTCCAGTTGCGGACTGGTCTCGGCGCCGCTGCCGAATTTATAGTCGAGATAGCGATGCTTGATCGCGAGATCGTCGAGCGAGCCTTCGGCGAGTTGGCGCGTGATCGAATCGATCTCGCCGCTGATCTTGTCGAGGCTGTCGGTGAGTTGCCGGTCGGGGGTCGAGCCGGCGCGCTCTTCCGTGCGCAGATGCGCCGGGATGCGCCGATAGCTGTCGATCATCTCGGGCAGCTGCTCGCCCACCAGGCTGCGCACCTCGCGCGCCTTGGGGTGGTTCTGATCCAGCCCTTCCAGTTGAAGGCCCAGCGCGTCGAGCTGGACGCCCATGTCGTCGACGATTCTGGCGGCAGGGGCCGGCAGCGCGGGGCGCTGCGCCTCGAGCCACAGCTCGGTCCGGCTGACCAGCTGCTGGACATTGCCCTTGTTGATGTCGGCGCGCTTGGGGGTTCGCATCTTCGGATAATTTCCGAGCACGCCGACCGCCACCACGCTGGCCACGACCAGCGCCATGATCCCGACGAAGCCGATTCCGTCGACGATGAGGCCGAGCACGCCCATGCCGACCCACAGTGCGAACAGCGCGATCGCCACGTTGCGGACCTTCTTCATCAGATGATCGCGCTTCACCTTGGCAGAGCCTGCGCCGATCGAGGGCGCGCGGCGATGACGACCGCCTTCACGGTTGTCGCGCACCAGCGCCCTGCTCTCGGCGAGGATGCGGTCGCTGTCTCGGGTGAGGTCGTTCACGCGGTTACCCTCAGCCCTCGATGCTCAGCAGGCTCGATTCGGAAACCTGCTTCTGCGCCTGTGACTGGCCCTCTGCGCGAGCGATATAGCCCTTCGACTTTTCGACCTCGTTGCTGAGCAGCGTGACCGTCTGTTTCATGCTGTCGAGCGCGCGCAGCTTGAAACTGTCGACCTCGTCCATCGTGTCGTAGATGTTCTGGAAGGCGCGCTGCAGCGTTTCGAGCGGGATGGTCGAAGCCGCGGCCTGCTCGTGGATCTTGCCCGTCTGGTCGCGCAGCAGCGTGCTGGTCGAATCGATGATCCCCGCCGTGGTTTCGTTCAGTGCGGTGATCTGGCCCAGCACGAGCCGCTGGTTGGTCATCGCCTCCGCAACGGTCACCGCAGTGCGCAGCGCGCCCACGGTGGTGGTGCTGGCGCGGTCGACACCCTTCACCAGTTCGACATTGTTCTTCTTGACCAGGTCGAGCGCGAGATAGCCCTGTACGCTCACCGCCATCTGGGTCAGCAGGTCCTGCGTCCGCTGGCGGACATAGAACAGCGCGGTCTCGCGCACCGCCTTGGCCTTGGCCGGGTCGGTCGCGTCGAGCTCTGCGGCCTTGTCCTCGAGCTTGGCGTCGAGCGTGTTGGAGATATGGATCATCTGCTCCAGATTGCCCATCGCCTCCCACAGCTTCTGCCGCTCCACGTCGATCGCGGCATTGTCCATGATCAGCTCGTCCTTGCCGCTGGCGAGGTTGTTGAGGATCGACTGGATGTGCGTCTGCGCGCTCTGGTAGCTGCGGAAATAGTTGGTCAGCTTGTTGCCGAAGGGGATGATGCCGAGGAATTTGCGCGTGCCCGACAGCTTGCCGCGCTTGCCCGGGTCGAGGTCCTCGACCACGCGGCGCAGCTCGGCCAGATTGGCGCCGACGCCTTCGTCCTTGTCCATCGCGCGCACCGGGCGGTCGAGGAAACGGTTCGACATGCCCGCCGCGGCCATGATTTCCTTGCGTCCCATATTGGTCAGCTGGTCGACCTTCTTGCCGAATTCGGGCGAATTCGCATCCTCGGCAATGAGATCGGCCACGAAACCGTCGACCTTGGTTTCGAGCTTGCTCTTCACCTCGTCCGACACGGGCACCAGACCCGCGGCCTTCTCGGGCTTCACCTCGGGCACCGGATCGGGCGGGGTGAGATCGAGGGCGGTCTCGGTTGCGGTCTGCGTTTTCGTTTCGCTCATGGGTGGCTGTCTCTCCAGGCGGCTCTGATCCTGTATTAGGGTTGCAATACACGATCTTCAAGCACGGTGTCGTCCTATCGCTCGATCATGCCGCCTGGACCGGGGGCGGGGCAAGGCAATTATCGGCCCTCGCGAGCCGCGCCCTCCGGACTTCGGTAGTTGTGATAACAGCTTGAGGCTCTCGAGCCCGATGCCGATCCGAATTCGCCGGGGCTATCCCGCGTCCTTCGGGCTCGCTGCGAACCCCATCAAGGCATCGATGATGTCGCTGGGCTTGGCCGGCTTGTAGATGCAGGGGCGCGAACGGAAGCTTTCCGGCATCAGGTCCGCACTGCACTGGGCGCTGACGAAAGCATAGGGCACCGCGTGGCGATCGAGCGCCTCGGCGATCGGCCAGACATACTCGCCGCCCAGATCGATATCGAGCAGCGCGGCGTCGAGGTGGTTCTCGGTGACCAGGCGCATGCCCGACGCGAGATCGAGCGCGGGCCCCACCGGCTCGGCGCCGGTGTCCTCGATCAGATCGCTGATATCATATGCAATGATCGGATTGTCTTCGACAATCAGGACACGCTTGCCGGGGAGGGGGTGCGACATCTCGGAATTTACGTTTCAGCCTGCGTAGCGACCCGCACGACTTTTCGTGAAATTCCCGACACGCCTTCGGGTTCCGGGAAAATCGACGAACCTGACTAGCATCTGCGGCGACTGTTGCAATGTCCGCTGCACCGGCCCTGGGGCTGACGCCTCGCGATTGCGATCAGGCGGCGAGGTCCAGCGGCTGGATTTCGCCGGCGAGGTAGAGCTTCTTGGCCTTGGCGCGGCTGAGCTTGCCCGAGCTGGTACGCGGCAGCGTGCGCGGCGGGACCAGTTCGACCACGCAGCTCATGCCGGTGACGCCGCGGACCTTGTCGGCGATCTGGTCGCGCAGCCGGATCCGCTCCTCGGGGTCGGAGACGCGGCAGTGGACGAGCACCGCCGGGGCTTCCTCTCCGCTCTCGGTATCGATCGAAAAGGCCGCGATGTCGCCATGGTTGAATCCTGGCAATTGCTCGACCGCCCATTCGATGTCCTGCGGCCACAGGTTCTTCCCATTGATGATGATCATGTCCTTGGCCCGGCCGACGATGAACAGATAGCCGTCGGCCATGTAGCCCATGTCGCCGGTATCGAGCCAACCATCGACGAGGCAGTCGTCGGTGGCTTCCTGATTGCGGAAATAGGAATGCATCACGCTCTTGCCGCGGCACCAGACCTTGCCGATCTGGTGGTCGCCCTTGAGCGCGCTGTTTTCGCCGCGGATCTCGACCTCCATGCCCGGGATCGGCTTGCCGCAATTGACGATGGCGCGATAGCGCGCGGGCTTCGACAGATCGCGCGGGCGGCCCGACAGGCGCTCCTCCTCGACCAGCTCGACGCGGATCCCTTCGCCCGGAGGCATGACGGTCACCGCCAGCGTCGCTTCGGCGAGGCCGTAGCTGGGATTGAAGCTACTCGCCTGGAAGCCGGCATCGGCGAAGGCGTTGACGAAATTCTGCATCACGTCGGGCCGGATCATGTCGGCGCCATTGCCCGCCACGCGCCAGCGCGACAGGTCGAAGCGTTCGGCGACATGGCTCTGGCTGGAAATTCGGCGCGCGCAGATGTCGTAGCCGAAGGTCGGCGAATAGCTGAGCGTGGTGCCCTGGTTGCGGCTGATGAGGTCGAGCCAGGCAAGCGGACGGCGCGCGAAATGCTCGGTCTTGAGATAGTCGACCGAGACCTGGTTCGCGATCAGCGAGAGGAAGCAGCCGACCAGCCCCATGTCGTGATACCACGGCAGCCAGCTGATCACGCGGTCGTTCATGCCGATGTTCATCGATTCGGCATGGCCGCGCAAATTGTGCAGCAGCGCCTCGTGCGTCACCGCCACCCCGGTCGGGAAGCGCGTGGACCCACTCGAATATTGCAGATAGCAGATGTCGTCGGGCCGGGCTTCGGGAAGGTCGCAGTCGGGGGCGGGGCGCTCGGCGAACTCGGCCCAGCTTTCGCCGCCGCAGCCCTGCCGGTCGGCAGCGGCCTTGGCCATCTCGGCGATCTCGCCCGGGTAGATGAGGATCTTCGGATCCGAGCTCTGCAGCTGGACCGAAAGCTGGTCGATATAGCTTTCCTTGCCGCCGAAAGTGGTCGGCAGCGGCAGCGGAACGGGCCAGGCGCCCATCAAGGTGCAACCGCAGAAAAGCGCGGCAAATTCGGGACTTGTATCGGCGACCAGCGCAACGCGGTCTTCCTTTTCGATGCCCATCGCGACAAGCCGACGAGCCGCGTCGAGCGCGTCCTCACGCATTTGCGCATAGGGATAGACGCGTTCGAGCATCCCGCGCATATCGTGGAAGTTGAGCCCCTTGGCGCTGCGCGCAGCGTAGTCGATGGCTTCGTTGAAGGTCGCGAAGTCCGAGCGGCGACGCGGTAGGTCGCAATCGTTCGGCGTCGGCATCAGTGCGGCGTCGGTCATAATGTTCGGCGATACCCGTGAATAGCTGGGGCCCTGCGGCCTCCCTCATTGCTCGATATGTCGCGCGAACCGTAAGGTCGCGCGTTCTCCCGCGTTTCCCATTCTTAAAGGACTGTGGCAGGAATATGGCCCATGGATGATGAACGTGCAACATCCGGGCGCATTCGTCGCCGCGCAAAACCGCTCGACCGCACGCGACTCGAGGAACTGGCGCTGGCTTACGTCGCGCGTTTCGCGACCAGCACGGGCAAGTTGAGGACCTATCTGGAGCGCAAATTGCGCGAACGCGGTTACGTTGAGGGGGAAGAGGCGGATGTCGAGGGGCTGGTCGCGAGATACGCCGAGAAGGGCTATATCGACGACGAGGCCTATGGCCGGGCGCGCGCGTCCGAACTGACGGCGCGGGGCTACGGCGCGCGGCGGGTGGAGCAGACCCTCCGCGCCGCCGGGATCGGGGAGGGCCTGCGCCACGATCTCGAACCGGGGGAGGGGGCGAAGCGCCGGGCGGTGCTGGTGCTCGCGCGCAGGCGCCGCTTCGGCCCCTTCGGACAGGCGCTGGGCGGGGCGCCCGAGGAGGTGCGCAAGCTCAGGGAAAAGCGGCTTGCCGCCATGGTCCGGGCGGGCCATGAGTTCGGCCACGCCAGGCGCGTGATCGAAGCGCGCACTATCGAGGAGCTCGAAGAATGGGTCGCAGAAGCACCGGACGGATCGCCCTGAAAGGCATCGGCGTACTCGCCGGACTGGCGGCATTGCTCGCCTGTTCTCCGCAAACGCAGGCCGAGTCGCCGGCCGGGCAATCGGTGAAAGCCGCCGAAACCGCCGCTCCGGACGTGCACCCTGTCTCCGGACTGGAGATCATTCCCCTGACCGTGACCAGCGGCACAGAGAAGATCGGCTTCCGCGTCGAAGTGGCCGAGACCCGCGAAGCGCAGGCGCGCGGCCTCATGTTCCGCACCGAGCTGGGCGATTTCGAGGGGATGATCTTCCCTTATGACGGCACCACCGCGCAGAGCTTCTGGATGCGCAACACGCCGCTGCCGCTCGACATCATCTTCATCGGGCCGGACAACACGATCAGCAATATCGCCGCGATGGCGGAGCCCTATTCGCTCGATCCGGTCTATTCGGTGGGGAATGTGCTCGGCGTGCTCGAATTGCGCGGCGGCCGGGCCGAGGAACTGGGCATCGAGCCGGGCGACCGCGTCGAATGGTAAGTGTCGAACAGTCTTGGCCCGCGCGTGCGAATCCGCTAACCGCGCGGCCATGAGCTTCCTCGGCAAGATTTTCACCTGGTGGGACGGTGCCACGATCGGCACGCTCCTGTGGTCGTCGCGCAATGGCGAGCACGTCGGCACCGACGCGCAGGGCAACAAGTACTACCGCTCGAAGAAGAAGACCGGCGACGGTCGCGAGCGGCGCTGGGTGATCTACGAAGGTGCGAACGACGCCAGCCGCGTGCCGAGCGAATGGCATGGCTGGCTGCACGGCGCTTTCGACGACATTCCCGAAAGCCACCTTCCGCCCGCGCGCATCTGGGAGGCCGACTATACGCCCAATGCCACCGGCACGGCTGGCGCCTATCGCCCCGCCGGTGCGCTCGAGCGCGGTGGCCGACGCGCCAGTGCGACGGGCGATTACGAAGCCTGGTCGCCCGAGGCGTGACGATGCGCGGGGCGCTCGCCCTCCTCGTCCCTTTGACGCTGCTCGCGGCCTGCGAGAAGGAGGCCGAAGAGCCTGCCGATGCGGTGGCCACCGCGATTCCGGAAGACCTGCAGCAATCGGCATTGCCCGCCCAGCCTGCCGCCGAAGCGGGGATAGGCACGCCGATGGCCGAGCGGGTTGCGACGCTGGGGCTGCTGAACAAGCGCAACAACGTCAGCCAGGATCTCGAGCTCAAACCGGGCGAGCAGCAGCGCGTCGGCGACGTGATCGTCCGCCTCCAGGCCTGCGAGCGCACCGCGCCCTGGGAAATGCCCAAAGAAACCGGTGCTTTCGTGCAGTTGCTGGTCAAGGAGCGCGGGGCCGAGGACACGTTCCGCAAGGTTTTTTCGGGCTGGCTGTTCAAGAACTCGCCCAGCCTCAACGTGGTCGAACACCCGATCTACGACGTCTGGGTCAAGGACTGTGCGATGGCCTTCCCGGGGGATGAGGACGCGCCGAATCGCGCCACCGATTCGGGTAGTGACGCCGCAGGATAGCCGCCGGCAGCGTTGAGCAGCTCCATGTAGCGGGCCTGCGGAATCGCCACCGCGCCCATCCGCGCCAGATGATCGGTCATGAACTGGCAGTCGAGCAGCGCATATCCTGCGCTGCGCATTGCGGCGACGAGCCAGGCGAGCGCGATCTTGCTCGCATCGGTGGTGCGGCTGAACATGCTCTCGCCGCAGAACACCCGGTCGAAGGCGACGCCGTAGAGGCCGCCGACCAGCTCGCTGCCCTGCCAGCACTCGATCGAGTGCGCGTGACCGGCCTGATGAAGCCCCAGGTAGCTTGCCTCGATGCGGTCGCTGATCCAGCTCTCGGCGTGTTCCTCGCGCGGGGCTGCGCATTCGGCGATCACGCCTGCGAAGTCGGCGTCGCAGGTGACGCGGAACCGGTCTTGCCGCAGCACTTTCCTGAGGCTCTTCGAGAGACGGAAGCCGCCGAGCGGGATAATCGCGCGTTCGCGCGGCTCGACCCAATAGACCTCGGGATCGCCGCGATGGTCGGCCATGGGGAAGACGCCGCCGCGATAGGCGCGGAGCAGCAGGTCGACCGGAATGCGGGTGGTTGCGGGGGCATGCATCGGTGACGGGATATATCACCGGATCGGGTGGAGCGATATGCGCCTTGCCAAGCGCGGAAGGCCATACTAATGCGCGCCCTCCTGCAGGGGTGTAGCTCAGCTGGTAGAGCATCGGTCTCCAAAACCGAGGGCCACGGGTTCGAATCCTGTCACCCCTGCCATTTCCTTTTCCGTGGGCGCTTGTGCGCCGCCCGTGCCGGCCCTATCGGGCGGGCATGACCGACAAGAAAAGCGAACGCGACCTTTCGGATCGCAAGTTCTACCCGGCCGACCAAGAGGCCCAGTTCGAAAAATCGCTGAAGAACCAGACCCCGCAGACCGCGCATCCGGCCTACAAGCTGGCCTATCAGGACACCGATTTCCTGCTGCGCGACGAATTGCGGCCGGTGCGTTTCCAGCTCGAACTGCTCAAGCCCGAAATGCTGCTCGACGAGGCCGGCGTGGGCTCGACGCTGGTCGTCTATGGCTCGGCGCGCATTCCCCCGCCCGAGTCCGCCGAGACTGCGCTCGAAGGCGCCAGGGACCTGCCGGAGGACGAGCGCCGCGTGGTCGAGAACCTCGTCAAGAAGAGCAAGTATTACACCGAAGCCTACAAGCTCGCGCGGATCGCGAGCGACAAATCGATCATCGAGGACGGCAAGCGCCAGTTCGTCGTCTGCTCGGGTGGCGGCCCGTCGATCATGGAGGCGGCCAACAAGGGGGCCAGCGATTCGGGAGCCGAAAGCATCGGGCTCAATATCATTCTGCCGCACGAGCAGGCCCCGAACCAGTATGTGACACCCTATCTGTCGCTTAACTTCCACTATTTCGCGCTGCGCAAGATGCACTTCCTCTTGCGCGCGCGCGCGGTGGCTGTGTTCCCGGGCGGTTTCGGGACCTTCGACGAATTCTTCGAACTGCTGACGCTGATCCAGACGGGCAAGATGAAGCCCATGCCGATCCTGCTGTTCGGCAAGGAGTTCTGGACGCGGGTAATCGACTTCGACGCCCTGGCCGACGAAGGCACGATCTCGAGGAAGGATCTTGAGCTCTTCCGCTGGTGCGAGACCGCGGAGGAGGCCTGGGAGCACATCAGCGCCTTCTACAAGCTCGAACGCTAGGTTTCTTCGGCGGGCTCCAGCCGCCGCACCGCCTGGTGCCCGAGCGGTCCCGAGCCTTCGCCGAAGCCTGGGGCGTTCTCGATCGCCGCGAAGGTGAAGGCGCGCGCGATGCGGATCGCATGCGTCATCGGCTGGCGATGACCGAGCAGCGTGGCCAGTGCCGCGGACAGCGTGCAGCCGGTGCCGTGGGTGTGCGGCGTGGCGATCCGCGCATGGGCGAAACTGCCGAGCCGCCCGCCGGGTGAAGCCACGCGGTCGACGACCTGCGTTTCGTCGCCCGCATGCCCCCCTTTCGCGAGCACCTGCACACCGTGACGCTCGGCCAGCTCTTGTGCCGCCGCGAAGACGTCCTCGTCTGCGAGACTCTCCCGTCCGGTGAGGGCTTCGAGCTCGGGCAGGTTGGGTGTGACGATGGTGGCGACCCGCATCAGCGCGGCGAATCCTGCCACGGTGTCCGGATCCGCGAGCACCGAGCCGCTGGTGGCGACCATCACGGGATCGAACACGATGGGGCCGGCGAAAGTGTCGAGCCTCTCCGCCAGCATTTGCGCGGTCCTGCTCGACCCGAGCATGCCGATCTTGATCGCATCGGCGCCGATGTCCGACAGGCAGCTGTCGACCTGGTCGATCACGAATTGCGGGCTGAGCGCTTCCACCGCCTGGACTCCGCGCGTGTTCTGGGCGGTGACGGCGGTAATCGCGGTCATGGCATAGCCGCCGAGCATGGTGATGGTCTTGATGTCCGCCTGGATACCCGCGCCGCCCGAGCTGTCCGAGCCGGCGATCGAAAGGATGCGCGGCGGGGCGAAGGTGTCGCTCACCCCTCGAATTTCCGCGTGGCGCTCGGCGGGAATTTTTCCTGCAGCTTCTTGCTCCGCGTCGGGCGGTCCATCAGCTCGCCGCCGCAATTGGGGCAGCTGTCGTCGAGACGCTCGGCGCAGCTCGCGCAGAAGGTGCATTCGAAGCTGCAGATGAAGGCTCCCGGCGCCTCGGCCGGCAGGTCGGTTCCACAACGTTCGCAGTCGGGGCGCATTTCGAGCATCAGGCGGCTTCCATTACCGCGTCGCAGATCCGGTCGACCAGGGCCTCGACCTGCGCCGCGTCGTCGCCCTCTGCCATCACGCGGATGACCGGTTCGGTGCCCGACGGGCGGATGACCAACCGTCCCTTGCCTTCGAGCTCCCTCCCTGCCTCGGCGATCACCTGCTTTACGCTGTCCGCCTCGAGTGGCGCGCCGCCCGCATAGCGCACGTTCTTGAGCAGCTGCGGCACCCGGTCGAAGACGTGAAGCAGCTCGCTAGCGGGGCGGTCGGAGCGGACGAGGCTGGCGAGCACGCGCAGCGCCGCGACGGTGCCGTCGCCCGTGGTCCCGTGATCGAGCAGGATCATGTGGCCCGATTGCTCGCCGCCGACATTGAAGCCGCCTTCCTTCATCCGTTCGAGGACATAGCGGTCGCCGACCTTGGCGCGTTCGAGCGTCAGCCCGCGGCCGGAGAGATAGCGTTCGAGCCCGAGATTGGACATCACCGTGGCGACCACGCCCCCGCCGGTCAGCAGGCCCTGCTCGTGCAGGCGTGAGGCGATGAGGGCCATGATCTGGTCGCCATCGACCGTCTCGCCCTTCTCGTCGATGACGATCAGCCGGTCGGCATCGCCGTCGAGCGCGATGCCGATGTCGGCGCCTTCGGCAACCACGCGCGCCTTGATCGCGTCGAGCGCGGTCGAGCCGACCTCGCGGTTGATATTGGTTCCGTCGGGAGTGACGCCCATGGCGATCACCTCGGCGCCCAGTTCCCAGATCGCGCTGGGTGCCACCTGGTAGGCGGCGCCATTGGCGCAATCGAGCACCACCTTGAGCCCGTCGAAGCGAATATCCGAAGCGACCGACTGCTTGACCGCATGGAGATAGCGGCCTCGGGCATCGTCGATACGGCGGGCACGGCCGATCCGGTCGGATTCGACCAGCAGCGGCTCCTGCTCGAGCAGCCGCTCGATCGCCAGCTCCGCCTCGTCGGACAGCTTGAAACCGTCGGGACCGAACAGCTTGATGCCATTGTCTTCGAACGGGTTGTGGCTGGCCGAGATCATCACCCCCAGATCGGCGCGCATCTCGCGCGTGAGCATGGCGATCGCCGGCGTGGGCAGGGGTCCGGTCATGATCACGTCCATGCCCACACTGGTGAAACCGGCCACCAGCGCGCTTTCCATCATGTATCCCGACAGGCGCGTATCCTTGCCGATCACCACCCGGTGGCGATGCCCACCGCGCAGGAAATGCGTGCCGGCCGCCTGCCCCACGCGCATCGCCATGCCGGCGGTCATGACCCCCTCATTGGTGCGGCCGCGAATGCCGTCGGTACCGAAGAATTTGCGAGCCATTGACGGGACTCTCCTTTGTGCTCGCCCCCCATGGCGCGGTTGGGCGACGAATAAAAGTCCGTCGGGCCCCTTTTCGCTTACAATATCGCCGCTATGTGCAACCTCGCGTCACGCGGCGCGTTAGGGACGCGAGTACGGAATCTTTTCACACGAACCCAGAGGGGACTATCCATGGCTTTTGAGCTGATCGACCTGCCTTACGACGACACCGCACTCGAACCCGCCGTGTCGGCCAAGACGCTCTCGTTCCACCACGGCAAGCACCACAAGGCCTATATCGACAAGACCAACGCCGCGATCGAGGGGACCGACCTCGAGAACAAGAGCCTGGAAGACGTGATTGCGGCGGCGCGCGACAGCAACCAGGGACTGTTCAACAATTCGGCGCAGAGCTGGAACCACGGCTTCTACTGGCATTCGATGGCGCCCGAGGAAACCACCGCCTCCGACGAGCTCAAGAGCATGATCGAGAGCGCCTTCGGTTCGGTCGACGACCTCAAGAAGAAGCTGGCCGAAAGCGGCGCCGGCCATTTCGCCAGCGGCTGGGTGTGGCTAGCGGTCAAGAATGGCGAGCTGACCATTGCGGAAACCCATGATGGCGACACGCTGGCCGATCAGGACGGGGTGAACCCGCTGCTCGTGATCGACCTGTGGGAACACGCCTACTACCTCGACCACCAGAATGCGCGCCCGGCCTATCTCGATGCCGTCAACGGCAAGCTCAACTGGAAGTTCGCCAGCGAGAACCTGGCCCGCGGGACCACCTGGGCCTATCCGGCCTGAGCAGTTCCGAAGCTGACGTTCGAAGACCCGTCGCCAGCAATGGCGGCGGGTTTTCTATGCGCCCGTTTGGGTTTCGGACGGTTCGTCGAAGGGATTGGTCGCGAACAGCGGTTCGCCGAACACGAAGCCGACCAGATTGGGCCGCCCGACATGATCGAACAGCGCGGTCAGCATCAGCAGGATCGGGACCGAGAGCAGCGCTCCGAAGACGCCCCAGATCCAGGTGAAATAGGACAGCGCGATAAGGATCATCACCGGGTTCATGGTGAACCGCGCGCCAAGGATCGAGGGAGTGATGAGGTTCGCTTCGATCGTATGCAATGCGAGATAGGCCAGGGCGGGGACGAGGCCGATGACGATGGTGTCGGCAGTCCCGATACCGAACAGGCCGAGCAGGGCGATCATCACGATCGGACCGACATAGGGCAGGAAATTGAGCAGCGCGGCGAGACCGCCCCACATGATCGGCGCATCCACGCCCAGCGCCCAGGCGCCGAACGCGACCACCACGCCGACGAGCGCATTGATCCAGCCGACGGTGAGAATATAGGCGGCGACCCGGTCCTGTACCTCGCGGATCACCCGCGCGGCCTTGATGCTGGTGCCGAAGCTGGCGCGACCGAACAGCAGGCGCTGGCGCAGCCGCACGCGCGCCTCGATCATGAAATAGGCCATCAGCAGCGTGAGGACGATTTCGAGGATCACGCTCGGGGTCGCGAAGGCTACCTGTTCGAGCAGGCTCGGCGCGGCGAGCACCACCTCGCGCGCGCCGTCGTTCTTCATCAGCGTGGCGAGCTGTTCGTTGATCGCGGCGATCCAGGCGAACTGCGCGCGCACCTCGCCGAAGCGTTGCATGACCTGGCGCACCATGGTCGGCACGTCGTCGAACAGCGCGACCGCCGGCTGGAGGATGAGCGCGAGCGCGAGCAGCAGCACGGCGAAGAAGAACAGCAGCGCGGCGATCGAGGCGAGCGCATTGGGCAGGCCCCAGCCGTTCAGCTTGTCCGCCAAGGGGGACAGAATCACCGTCAGCACGACCGCGGTCACGACCGGCAGGAACACGACCGAACCGATCGACAACACGAAGGGCAGGGCGAAGAACAGCCCCAGCCCGATCAGCAGGACCAGCGAGGAAATGAGCCGCAGTTCCTGCTCGGCGAAGGCGAGCCGGCTCGGCCGCCGCGTCGGCGGCGGCGGGGCGCTCTGCAGGGGTCTCTCGCGATCGCTCATCAGCGTCTATCTGCCCTTCACGGCGAAACGAGACAAGCGGTGCCGGGGGGTAGAATTTCTACCCCCGACCGGAGCCCTGGCCTGCGGCAACCTCGTCGAGCTCCTCCAGGATCGCGCGATGCGCGGCGTGATCGTCGATCGAGCGCCGCGGGATGTTGCCCTCCGTCAGCATCGTGTTGAGCGCAGCTCTGGCACGACCGACGCGGCTCTTGATGGTGCCCACGGCACAGCCGCAGATCGTCGCCGCTTCCTCGTAGGAAAAGCCGCCGGCCCCCACCAGCAAGAGCGCCTCGCGCCGCTCGGGCGGCAGGGTCAGCAAGGCCCGGTGCATGTCGGAAAGATGGATCGGTTCTTCCTGCCCTGCGGGTGCGGTGAGCACGCGCTCGGCGACGGTCTCGTCATATTCGCCGCGGAAGCGGTTGCGACGCATGTCGGTGAGATAGGCGTTGCGCAGGATGACGAAGGTCCAGGCGCGCATGCTGGTGCCCGGCTGGAACCGGTCCTGCGCCGCCCACGCCTTGAGCAAGGTTTCCTGGACCAGGTCGTCGGCCATGTCGGCACGTCCGCAGAGCCCGCGCGCGAAGGCGCGCAGATGCGGGACCACTTCGGTCAACTCGCGCTTGAAATCGGCCTTTTCGGCGGCCGTCCGTTGCTCGTCCGACATCAGTCTTTGGCATCCAACTGGGCGAGCAGGTTGCGGAATGTGTCGGGAAGCGGCTCATCGACCACCGAATCGTAGAGTTGCCGCAGCCCGTTGGCCCATTCGGGCTCGCCTTCCTTGCTGTGGCCTTCCTTGCTGTGTGACGCGGAAGCTGGCGGCGGGCCGCCCGCGGTCGACCGCTGCGGATTTTTCGGCGTGTCGGATTTCATGGCTTGAAAAATTGTACCCTTTTAGGTTTCTCGCCACTGTCATCGGACGCGCTGGCGAGAAGATCGATCCCGGAATGTGCTTTGCACAACGCGCGGGATCAGATGCGGTTCCCGCATTCGCGGATCGGAACCAAACCCGGCGCGCGGCATAGTATGGCATACCAAGAGGCGGGCAAATCGTCAGGGGCAGAAGGCTGGAAAGCGAAAAACTCCAACGCAAATGGCGCCGCAGGCGTTGGTTGATCGATTATCCGCGCGGAATTCCGGTGCTGATATTCGTATTGGTTAGCGCGATCACCGTGCTCAGCGTGTTCGCCGTCGAGCGCGGCGAAGAGCAGCGAGATGCGGCCGATGTCGCGCGCAAGGCTCAGTCGATGACCTCCGCCATCGAGCGCCGTGCCTATACCAGTTCCGCTTATTTACGCGCCGGTGCGGCCCTGCTGGCGACGCAGGATCAGGTGACACCCGACCTGTTCCGCCGGTTCGTTTCCGAGTTGCGGCTCGACGCCAATTACCGCGGGGCCGAGGGGATCGGCTGGGCGCCGATCATTCAAGCCGACGAAATTGGCGAGTTCGAAGCGCGTCTCGGCGAGGGCCGGGTCGAGAAGAAGCGGGTCACCCCCAGTCTCGAGGAACAGCCCCGCGATACGCTCGCGCCGATTCTCTATCTCCAGCCCGACACCGTCCGCAACCGGCGCGCGCTCGGCTACGACATGTACTCCGAACCGGTCCGCCGCGCAGCGATGGATCTTGCGGCCAGCGACGACCGGCCGACCGCCAGTGGCCCGATCGTCCTGGTTCAGGAGGGCGGGGGCGATTCGGCGGGCTTTCTCATCTACATGCCGGTCTATGAAGGCCTCAATCGCACGCGCAGGCTCAAGGGCTTCGTCTACAGCCCGTTCAACGCCTCGCAGTTTCTCGCCTCGGCCGGGGAACTGGTCAGTTACGACGTCGTCGGGGCGCGGCTGACGGATGGCGAGGCGGCCGCGCAGTCGATCCTGGCGCAGAGCGAGGGATGGGTCGACGGAAGGCGGGCGGTGAAGCGCGAGCTCCAGCTGGCCAACCGGCGGATGATACTCGAGGTGCAATCGACGCGCGCCGAAGGGTTGTCCTCGATGTCGATGATCACTCTGCTGTTCGGCCTCGCGGTGGCCAGCCTGCTGATGCTGGTCTCGCGGCTCCTGACCCAGCAGTCGCTCGAAGACCGGAGAGCGATCAACTGGTTCGAGGAGCAGAACTCGATCCGCAATTCGCTGACCCGCGAACTCAACCACAGGGTGAAGAACACGCTTGCCAACGTGCTGTCGATCGTTTCGCTGACGCGGCGCCGGTCCAATAGCCTGGACGAATTCGCCGAGGGTCTCGACGGTCGCATCCGCGCCCTCTCCGCGACGCACGATCTGCTGACCCAATCGGACTGGGGAACCACGCCGATCCGCTCGGTGGTCGAGGTCGAGCTGTCCCCCTATGCCACCGATGAGGCTCACACGCTCGACCTGATCGGTCCGCATACCGAACTCGCCCCCAACGATGCGCTGTCGCTCGGACTCGCCATCCACGAACTGTCGACCAATGCCGCGAAGTACGGCTCGCTCAGCGTGCCGGGGGGAAGCGTTGCGGTAAGCTGGACCCAGGTCAACGATACGCTTGCCCGGATCGAGTGGATCGAGAGCGGTGGGCCAGCCGTGACCAAGCCGCAGCGGCGCGGGTTCGGAACCGACCTGATCGAAAAGATCGTCGCGCACGAACTGCGGCACCCGGTCGAGCTCGACTTCCTGCCCGAAGGCGTGCGGTGCATCCTGCTGGTCCCGGTACGCCAGCCGAGCGAGTTTGAGCTGCGCCGCAAGGGTCCCGGCGGCCGCGGCCACTGACGGCGCGGGCAAGAAAAAACCCGGGCCTCGCGGCCCGGGTCGTTCCTTTCCGAAAATGCCCGACCGCGCTCAGCCGAGCGGGCGGCTCGAACCGAAGAACAGCGCCTGGCTGATGGCCGCGCGTACGGTCTGTTCCTGAAACGGCTTGGTCACGAGATAGGTCGGCTCGGGACGGTCGCCGGTCAGCAGCCGTTCGGGATAGGCGGTGATGAAGATCACCGGCACGCTGCTGATCGCCAGAATATCGTCGACCGCATCGAGGCCCGATGAGCCGTCGGCCAGCTGGATGTCGGCAAGCACGAGGCCCGGGGTCTTGTCGGCGACCACTTCCTGCGCCTGGGTGCGGGTGGCTGCGGTGCCGCAAACATCGTGGCCGAGCGAGGTGACGAGGTCTTCGAGTTGCATCGAAATCAGCGGCTCGTCCTCGATGATGAGGACGCTGGTGGCCGATTCCTTGTCGATCTCCGCCACCGCTTCCTGCGCCAGCTGCTCGATTTCGTCGGCCGACATGTCCATGATCTCGCCCGCCTGCTCGGAGGTGAAATCCTCGAGCGTGGTCAGCAGCAGGGCCTGACGGTTGAGCGGCGTGACCGACTTGAGGCGGTCATGGGCCGCGCTCTCGTGGCCGTCACCGCCGGCGGTTTCGGGAATATCCATATAGGCACTCGACCAAACCTTGTTGAAGGCACGGTAGAGCGGAACGCGCCCGCCTTCGAGCGACTGTTTGAGTTCGCTATCCGCCAGCGCGGCTTCGAGCGTGGCACGGACGAATGCGTCTCCCGTAGCCTGCGAACCGGTCAGCGCGCGCGCATAGCGACGCAAATACGGCAGGTTACGGGCAATTTGATCACCAAGCGACATTTAGACCCCTTCCTTAAGGTGCGCGCTTCTAACGTCCTCGAAAGGGTTAGGTTCCAATCCACGGCGTCGCAAGCGAAGCGTTTGACAATCGCGCCTTTTCGGGGGCATCCCCGCCTTCTTCCGAGGGGGACAGCCTTGTACGAAATTGACGATCCGGTCGCCTGTGCCAACTGCCCGTTGCAGGCATGTCCCGGCCTGCGTTCGCTCGAGGAGCGCCAGCTTGCCTATATGCAGGGCTTCAAGGATGGCGAAATAGGGCTCGAGCGGGGCGATGTACTGATCGATGAAGGCGCGGCACACGATCGGCTCTATACCGTGCTCGACGGCGTCCTGATCCGGTCGCGTTCGCTCGACGACGGGCGGCGGCAGATCGTCAACTTCATGTTCCCCGGCGATCTCGTCGGCCTGCAGGGGGCATTCGACGAGCCGTCGAGCCATGCGGTCGCGGCGCTGATCGACGCCCGCCTGTGCCGCTTCCGGCGCAATGATTTCGTCGAACTCATTTCAACCCATCCGCGACTGGGCTACGACATCACCTGGCTGGCGGCGAAGGAGGAAACCGCGCTCGAGGGGCATATCGTCTCGCTCGGGCAGCGGAGCGCGCGCGAGCGGCTCGCCTATCTTGCGGTGTGGCTGCTCGATCGGGCGCAGGCGACCTGTCTCGCCGATGATCGGAACATCGTGTCGCTGCCTATCACCCAGGCGCAGATCGCGGACATGCTCGGCCTGTCGCTGGTGCATACCAACCGCACGCTGCGCCAGCTCGAGCGGGAGGGGCTGGTCGAGTGGAAATCGCGTACGATCCACGTTCCGGACCTCGCGCGCGCCGCCGAATACGCGCAGTTCGATTACCAGGCCGACAGGTGCAGGCCTTTCATTTGAAAGGGTTTTCTCCCGGGATCGAAAAAAGTGCGACCCCTTGGGAACCCTATTTCTTGCGGCGCGTATTCCCTATGTCACCGCCGAGACCCCCCCCTCCCGTCCAAGCGGCTGGTGATACGATCCCGAAAGGCCTCCGTTGTTCCGCAACGGAGGCCTTTTTTCTGTGCTTCGGAGAGTGAGTGCGCGGCCAGCGTGGGAGCGCACGCGCGCTGATCGGTGGGGTTTTCTGCTGTGTCTAGCGCAGCGCGCCGCGCAGGCGCGACATGATCCCGCGGCGCCTCGGCTGCCGCAGCAGATCTATCAGGACCGCCGCGTCATAGGGCTTCTCGAGGATATCGCCGAGCGCGGCGATGTCCTCTGGGATGTCCTGCGGCGCGCCGGTGGAAAAGATGATCCGCGGGCTGTCGGGGCCGAGCGTGCGAACCAGTTCGGCTATCGCCCAGCCATCGTCGCGATCGGCGAGATGGACGTCGAGCACGATCGCCTCGGGCCGCTCTTCGCGCAGGAGGCGCAGCGCCTCCTCGGTCGAGGGCGACAGAGCGACCCGGGCGACCCCGGCATCGAGCAGCGCCTGCTCGATGGTCAGCCCGAGGACGGCGTCGTCCTCCACCACGAGCACATGGGCCGGCAATTGCGCGCGCGCGGTGGATTTTGGATGCTGCGTCATAGGTTCTCGCGAGGCCCCGGCGAACAATCCGCCGTCTCACTTGCCAACGGGGCGGCTGCTCCCGCAGTTCCCGCCCCGCGCGGTTCGTCCGTGCGGCGTTGCCGAATTGCGACAACCCGATCGGGTCAGGCCTGCGCCAGCGGCCGCTCGTAGATCGCGTATTCGCGATTGACCGTGCTCTCGATCGTGTCGGCGATCGCCTTCATCCCCTGATTGTCGTCGAGAATCCATCCGATTTCCGCGCGTCGCGTGCCGTAAAGGCGCGTAGCGGTGTCGCGGATCTGGCTGATCATCATGAAGGCGAGCTGGCTGGCGAGGCGCGAATTGTGCAATTCCCTGAGCACGCCCATCAAGGGCACGCGCATATCGCTACCCATGGGCTTGCGCATCCAGCGCAGCAGGTGGAACCAGCCGAAAGGCAGCAGCTTGCCATCGACCTTGCGCAGCACGCCGTTGACGTCCGGGAAGGTCAGCATGAAGGCGACCGGGCGACCGTCGAGTTCGGCGACGAGGTTGATCTCCTCGTGGATGATCGGTTTCAGCTTCTTCCCCGCATAGGCGATTTCCTGCGGGGTGAAGGGCACGAAGCCCCAATTGTTGGACCAGGCATCGTTGAGGATGGTGAGGATCACCTCGACCTCTTCGTCCCAGCGACGCTTGTCCACCGGCCGCACCCTGATCCGTTCGTTGCGCTGTCCCGATTGCACGATGCGGCGGATCAGCGGCGGGAAGTCGTGGGTCACGTCGAGGTCGTAGGTCAGCAGCGTCTTGGCGCGTGCATATCCGGCGCTTTCGATCCAGCCCTGGTAGGCTGCCGGGTGGTGGCCCATCATGATCATCGGATCGTGGTCCTGCCCCTTCACCAGCAGGCCCGGCTCTTCCCAGATGGACATCGAGATCGGGCCGATGGCGCGGGTCATGCCCTGGCTGCGCAGCCATTCTTCGGCCTTGGCGAGCAGCGCATGCGCGACGCCCTCGTCCTCGGCATCGAAATAGCCGAACATGCCCGCGCCGGGGCCGAAGCCCTGTTCGCGCGGCAGTTCGAGCGCGAGATGGTCGATATGGGCCGAGACCCGGCCCACCGCCCGGCCACCGCGGCGGGCGATGAAGAGCTGGTGCGAGGCGTGGCCGAAGAAGGGATTGCGGTCGGAATCGACCAGTTCGAGCTGTTCGGAGCGCAGTTGCGGCACCCAATGCGGCTCGCGCGCGGCAAAGGTGCGGCCGAGGTCGACGAATTCGGCGCGTCCCTTCTTGCCGCGGACCGGCTCGACCACCACATGTGCTTCGGACATTCGCGCATTACCTTCGTTCAGTTCGGGTTAGCCCTGTGTGCGCTAGCTGATCTTTGTCAAGGAAACGCGGGACCGCGATCACTATGATCGACAGCGCGCGCTGTATCGCGCGCATGTTTTCGGCTAGGGGCCTCCCAGGAAATTCGACCATGAATGTGCAACAGAAACCGATTCCGGCTGTCGACATCGTCTCGCGTCGCGACGCGGGTTCGGGCTGGCACGCCCAGATCCCCGACGACAAGGCGATGCTGCGCGCCGCGCGCGACCTGACCAAGGATATCGCGGCGCATCGCGCGGATATCTACTGGCCCGACATGATCGGTTCGGCGCTGGCCGGCTATGCCGCGCTGGCGGGCGCGATTCTGGTCGACGGCGTTCCCGTGGCCGTCGCGCTGGCGGCGCTTTCGGTGCTCGCGCTCTATCGCGCGTTGCTGTTCATCCACGAGATCTCGCATTTCCGCAACGGCGCGCTGCCGGGCTTCCGCGCTGCTTGGAACGCGTTTGTCGGCATTCCCATGCTGACCCCGTCCTTCATGTATGAACAGGTCCACACGCTGCACCACAAGCGCACGCAATACGGGACCATCGAGGATCCCGAATATCTCCCGCTGGCGCTGATGAAGCCGTGGAGCCTGCCCGCATTCGTGCTGATCGCGCTGCTCGCGCCCGCCGCGCTGCTGCTGCGCTTCGCCGTGCTCGTTCCGCTCGGAGCCATCATCCCGCCGATCCGCCGCCTGACCTGGCAGCGGCTGAGCGCGCTGGCGATCAATCCCGAATTCCGCCGCCGCCCGCCGGAAGGCGACCTGACGCGGCGCGTCCTGCTGCAGGAACTCGGCGGCATGCTGTGGAGCTGGGCGCTGATCGGCAGCGTCTTCGCCTTCGGCTGGAAGCCTTTGCTCGTCGCCTTCGCGGTCGCTTCGGTGGTTGCGCTGCTCAACCAGCTGCGCACGCTGGTCGCGCATCTGTGGGAAAACGAGGGCGAGGCGATGACCGTCACCGCGCAGTTCCTCGACAGCGTCAACGTGCCGCCGCCCGGTCGTATTGCGGAACTGTGGGCACCGGTGGGGCTGCGCTACCACGCGCTCCATCACCTTATGCCCTCGATGCCTTATCACTCGCTGCCCGAAGCGCATCGCCGGCTGGTCGCCGAGCTGGAGGCGGAGTCGAGCTATCACGGGGCCAACCACCCGGGGATGGCGGTGCTCGTCGCGCGGATCGCGCGCAGCACCATGCGTCCGCGCGGCTGACGCCCCCACCGGACGACAAAAAGGCCGCTCCCCTCGGTGGGTGGGAGCGGCCTTTCGCATTTCACCCGGCAATGGGCCGGGTAAACTCATTCCGGTCAGTCGACGTTGATGTCGGCCTTCACGCCGTCTTCGCCGACGGTCGCATCGACGTCCCCGCCGTCGATGGTGACGCTGCTGCCCTCGGTAGCGGTGTCGGTCGGTTCGTCGGGGACGACGGTTTCGGTGGCGGTCGGCGTGATCACCGTGGTGTCGGCGCTGTCGGTCGCCGCGGTGTCGGCGGTTTCGGGCGCATCGGCTTCGCCGCAGGCGGCGAGCGCGAGAGCGGCGGCGAGCGCGGGAAGGGCGAACTTGGTCATGTCACGTCTCCTTTGTGGCAACATTGTGGCAAGAACAGCCCGCGTCGGGGGAGGTTCCCGGAAAGTCGTTCAGTCGAGGAAGCGGATCATCGCGCAGCGCCGCTCGCGCGGCAGGCCATGGGCGACCTCCTGCTCGATATCGGCCTCCAGCCGTGGGTGGGCCTCGAGATCGGCGATCGTCTCGAAGCCATGTCGCGCGTAGAAGGGTGCGTTCCACGGCACATCGGCGAATGTGGTGAGGGTGAGTGCGGCAAACCCGCTGTTGCGTGCATCGATGGCGAGCGCGCGCAGGAGAACGGACCCCACGCCTTGCCGCTGCATTGCGGGATGCACCGAAAACTCGCGGATATGCAGCTCGCGACGGAAGGGCTCTGTCGAGATGAACCCGACCAGCCGCTCCTGCGATTCAGCGACCAGCGAATGGCCCTTGCGGATGAGGGCCGCCTGCTCGTCTTCGGGGAGGGCATGCATGCCGGCCACGCCGGCGAGCCCTTCGATCGAACGGAAGAGCTGTCCTGCGGCGAGTTCGATGGCGGGGAGGTGCCGGGCATCCGCCACCCGTGCGAGGCGGATCGAGAACCCGCTCATTCCTCGGTGCGGACCAGCACCGTCTCGCCGATGAGCAGGAACAGGAAGAACGGGGCCCATGCGGCGAGGAACGGGGGATAGCCCCCGAAGCTGCCCATCGCGAGCGCGGCGTTGTCGACCACGAAATAGGCGAAGCCCAGGGCCATGCCGATGACCGCGCGGACGAACAGCTGGCCGGATCGCGCGAGACCGAAGGCGGCCACCGCGCCGAGCAGCGGCATGAGGAAGGCCGACAGCGGCCCGGAGATCTTGTGCCACCATTTCGCCCGCAGTTCCGCGGTACGGCGCCCGGCGCGTTCGAATTCGGCGATCGACCCGGTCAGGGTCCAGAAGGGTTCGGCATCGGGATCGATCTTGGCGAGGTCGATCTGGTCGGGGGTTAGCGCTTCGCCCACCACGAGCGAGCGGGGCTTGTCGGTGATCGCACTCTGGACGCTGAAACGGGTGATCCCTTCCAGCTTCCAGCCGGGATTGGCATAGCGCGCGCTGTCGGCGGCGATCTGCTCGACGATCATCCCGTCGGCATTGCGGCGGTACCAGGTGACCTTGCGCATGGCGATCGCCTCGCCCCGGCCGGCCAGATAAGCGGCGGTGAGGATGTTGCCCTCGTCACTCAGATAGATGTTCGTGCGCACCCGGCTCTCGGTCGGGATCGGTCCGTAATCGACCGCTTCCCAGGCCTTGAGCGTTTCGGTGGCGCGGGTGACGACGCGCTCGTTGAAACCGAAGCTGACGAGCGAGACCAGCCCTGCGGTCAGCAGCAGCGGCGCCAGCACCTGGTGGGCGGAAAGCCCCGCCGCCTTCATCGCGATGACCTCGCTGTTCTGGTTGAGCGTGACCAGCGTGATCAGCGTCGCCAGCAACACCGAATAGGGCATGAAACGCGCGATCAGCTGCGGGATGCGGAGCCCGGCATAGGTCAGCAGCTGTCCCTGTCCATTGCCCGGAACGGCGAGGATTTCGCCGCTGGTCGAGAGCAGGTCGAGCATCAGCAGCACCAGCACCAGCACGAACAGCATGGCCGCGATCCGCGCGACGAAGATTCTGGCCAGATAGAGCGTCAGCGTGCGCGAGGGGAAGAAGTCGAGCTGCATGGAATTCCTGTTATTCGGCGGCCGCGAGGTCTATCGTCAGTCGCCGGCGGCGAAACAGCTTGCCGACGCGCTTGGTCATCTTGCCGAACCAGATTTCCAGGGCGCCGATCGCCTGCCCGCCGGGCACGTGGGCGACGCGCCAGTACATCCATGTGATGAGCGCGGCGAACAGCAGGAACGGCCCCCACAGCGCGAGGATCGCATCGACCCGGCCCAGCGCGGCGATGTCTTCGCCGTACTGATTGACCTTGTGATAGGCGACCACCATCACGATCGAGAGGAACACGCCCAGCGCGCTGGTCGATCGCTTGGGCGGAATGCCCAGCGCCACGGCCAGCAGCGGCATCAGCGCCATCATGACCACTTCGACGAGGCGGAAGTTGAAGCTCGCCTGGCTGGCGTCGCGCTTCTCGTCGGACTGGGTGGCGCTCCAGCCGATGCGCAGCAGTTCGGGCAGGATGTATTCGCGTTCGGCATCGCCGCGGGCGCGGAACTGCTCGATCTTGGGCAGGTCGATCGGCAGGTCGTGGCGGGTGAAGGTGAGCACGCGCGGGGTCTGGCTGCCGGTATCCTGGACGATCGTGCCGTCGGTCAGCCGCAGGATGATCGTGTCGGGATTGTCGGTGGTGGCGAGGAACGCGCCTTCCTTGGCCGAGATCGACAGCACCTGGCCCTTGTCGTTGGCGACGCGCGCGAAGATGCCCTTGAGGCGCCGCCCGTCGTCCTCGCTCTGCTCGATCCTCAGCGCCATGCGATCGGCCAGCGTGGTGAATTCGCCGACCTTGATCGAGGCCCCGAGCGCGCCCGAGCGCAGCTCGTATTCCATCTGCTCGTAGTAATAGCGACTGACAGGCTGGATGAAGAACACCAGGGCGATGTTGATCACCATCAGCACGGCGGTGATCGCGAAGGGCACGCGCAGGAGCCGCCCGTAGCCGAGCCCGACCGCACGGAACACGTCGAGCTCGCTGCTGGTGGCGAGCTTGCGGAAGGCGAGCAATATGCCGAGCAGCAGGCCGAGCGGGATGGCGAGGCTGGCGTATTCGGGTACCAGCGCGATCAGCATCTTGAACACGACGCCCACCGGGCCGCCTTCGACCGCGACGAAATCGAACAGCCGCAGCATCTTGTCGAGCACCAGCAGCGATGCGGCGATGGCGAACACGGCCAGCATCGGCACGATCACGAGCCGGAAGATATACCGATCGATGCTGGGAATGAACTTGAACAAGGTGCCGCCGGTAGATTGTCTCCGCCGCTGCCCCTAGCGCGCTTTTCGGCGCAGGTCATGCCCCTTGTGGAAGCGGCTCAAGGGCAGGCGCTCAGGCCTTTTCCAGCGTGCACTGCAACGGGTGCTGGTTCTGGCGGGCGAAATCCATCACCTGGTGGACCTTGGTCTCGGCGACTTCGTAGGGAAAGATGCCGCAGACGCCGACGCCCTTCTGGTGGACGTGCAGCATCACCCGCGTCGCTTCCTCCATGTCCATGCGGAAGAAGCGCTTCAGCACGATCACCACGAATTCCATCGGGGTGTAGTCGTCGTTCAGCAACAGCACCTTGTACTGGCTCGGCTTCTTGGGCTTGGCGCGGGTCTTGGTGGCGATGCCGACCTGGCCTTCGCCGTCGCGCGCATCGTCGTCGCCATCGGTGGCGAGGATATGGAGGGGAGTCGGAATCTGGGACATTTCAGGGCCCATTATCGTAACGCTCGGCCAAATCGCAAGGCGCCAGCAGCGCTGCCCCGGGCGGCGGGGTGGCGAGAAGACGAAAAAAAGGGCCGGATGGCACGAAACCATCCGGCCCACGGTGTCCAATTCGCCGGGCGAGGGAGAGAGGAGAGAGTGCCCGGCGGATTGAAGCTGTAATTCGCCTCAGGCGGCCGTGCGGACCTTCTCGGCGGCCAGGCTCATGCGGGTCGAAACCGGCGCGAAAGCTTCGTTCGCGAGCTTGAGCATGGCTTCCGCGTTCTTCGAGGTGGTCGCGACCAGCGTGTCGAAGTTGCGGCGGGCGATTTCGCCCTGCAGCTGGAACAGTTCGGTCGGCGACTTGATCGCGGTGAACTTCTTGACGTCGTCCTGGACGGTCTCGGCAGCCGACTTGGCTTCTTCGACATAGGTGCGGCCCATGTCCTGCATGCCGGCGGCGAGGATCTTGCCCGAAGCGACGAGGGCTTCGATGTTGCCCTTCTGGAATTCGACGGCGTCCTTGGTCATCTCGGTGCCCTTGTCATAGGCGGCCTTGGCGCGGGTCTGCATGTCGGCAGCCAGTTCCTTGGCCTTGGCGGTGTAATCGGTGGTTGTGGTCTTCTTGGCAGTGGCCATGATGGTGTCCTTCAACTGGGAAATCGGAGTGGTCTTGGCGGCTTCCGCCTTGGTCGGAGCGGCCTTCTTGGGGGCCGACTTGGTCTTTTTCGCCACAGTCGGCTTGGTGGCCGGTGCGGCTTTCTTGGCGAGGGCCTTCTTCGGCGCGGCCTTCTTGGCCCGAACCTTCTTCGGTTCCGCGGCGACGGCCTTGGCGACGGTCTCGGCCTTAACCGGAGCCGTGGCGTCCGCGTCGACGGCCTGCTCGACCTTCTTCACGTTCACCGCCTCGGCGGTCTTCTTTTCCGCTGCCTCGGCGAAAGCCTTCTCGGCGGCGGCGTCGATCTTGCTCTCGGACATGGGAAACCTCGTTTTGCTGCACTGCACAAAATAGGCATTGCAGGTGCGAAGTCAAGCGATTTTTGTGCAGTGCACAATAAATGAAAAACCCTTGTCCAGCCAATGACTTGAGGGTCAGCGCTCTTCGCCTTGAGTGCGGTTGAGCATGATCTTGTTGGCTGCTTCGGAATTGGCGATGGCGAGATCGGGGCGGCCGTCGCCGTCGATGTCGCCAACCGCAATGCCGTAGGTGTCGGCATGCTCCTCCTCGAGCTCGGTATAGGCAAAGCCCGCTTCGCCGCGATTATGCAGGACGGCGTTGCTACCTTCGGTGCCGAGCGCGAGATCGACCCGGCCGTCGCCGTCGAAATCCACCGCCGCCATCGACTGCACGGGCTGCGTGCCCGCGGCGATGGGGCGCGGGGCGGCGAAGCTCCCGTCGCCCCGATTGGCAAGAAGGGCGACCGCCCCATCGTCGCGGCCGAGCACGATGTCGGCATCGCCGTCGCCATCCATATCGGCTGCAACGAGCTGGCGATTGTCGCCTTGGGTCCCGGCGAGGGGGGTGGCGGAGAAGTTCCCCGTCCCATCGTTGAGCAGGACCAGGCTCGCCGCACCCTCGCGCCGGGCGATCGCGATGTCGGTATCGCCGTCACCGTCGAAATCGCCGGTGGCCATCCCGGTCGAGGGGCCGTCGGTGCCCGTCAGTTCGATCGCGGGCGAAAACCGCATGTCCCCGAGGCCGAGGAACAGCAGGTCCGGGCCCCGGCGTCGCGCGATGGCGATGTCCGGGCGCCCATCGCCATTGGCATCGAGGCCGACCGCATTGCGCGCGGAGCCTCCGCTACCCTCGAGTGTGCCGGCCTCGGCGAAATTCCCCTTGCCGTCATTGACCAGAACGACCGCCGCAAGCAGGTCGCGCACGACCACGATGTCGATGTCGCCATCGCCGTCGTAATCGCCCGGCTGGACGCGATAACTCGCCGACGGGCCGCGCCCGATCGGGAGGGCTTCGAGCAGCCGGCCGTCGCCATTGTTGAGATAGACGAAATCCGGCTGCGCCCAGTGGCGTCCGTTCGCGGCGAGCACATCGAGATCGCCGTCTCCGTCGACATCGGCCAGCGCGATATCGGCGGTCATGCGCGCTTCGAATTCGAACTCGAAGAAGACGCTATCGCGCAGTTCGATCTCGTCCGCCCGGGCGGTGGTGGCAGCGATCAGGATCCCGGCGACGGCAAGCATCGTGGCTCGGCGAATTTTCATGCATTTCTCCAACAGGCGTGTCAGCGCGTGGCGACGTAGCGGCCGGGAGCGTCCTCGATCGTCCTGTCGCCCTTCCCGCCGGGCTTGCGCTTGCCCGTGACGGCGACACGCGCGCCGTCCTGGGCGCGCAGCCATTCGATCCAGTCGGGCCACCAGCTGCCGGGGTGCTCGACGGCGCCCTCGCGGAACTGGGCCAGCGTATGGGCGTCGCCATCGTTGAGCCAGTACTGGTATTTGTTCGCCTCGGGCGGATTGACCACGCCGGCGATGTGGCCCGAGCCCGCGAGCACGAATTTGATCGGGCCCTTGAAGTGGTCGCGGATCTTCCACACGCTTTCGGCGGGCGCGATATGGTCCTCCTTGCCCGCCTGGACATAGGTCGGCGTTTCGACGAGGCCGAGATCGATCGGCGTGTCGTCCACGCTCAACGCGTCGGGTTCGACCAGCCGGTTGTCGCGATAGAGGTCGCGCAGATACTGCTCGTGCCACTTGGCGGGCAGGTTGGTGACGTCGCCGTTCCAGTGGAGCAGGTCGAAGGCAGGATAGTCCTCGCCCAGCAGGTAGTTGTTGACGACGTAGTTCCAGATCAGGTCGGTGCCGCGCAGCAGGTTGAAGGTCGCCGCCATGTAGCGCCCGTCGAGATAGCCGTCGGCGCTCAGCGCCTTGACCATGCCGAGCTGGCCGTCGTCGACGAAATTGAGCAGCTCGCCCGCCTTCTCGAAATCGACCTGCGCGGTGAAGAAGGTCGCGCTCCTGACCTTGTCCTGCTCGCCGCGGCGGTGGAGCAGCGCGAGCGTGGCGGCGAGCGTGGTCCCCGCGACGCAATAGCCGATCGCATGCACGCTCGGCACGTCGAGCCGCGCGCGGATGTGGTCGATCGCGTCGATCTGCGCGCGGACGTAATCATCCCACACCACGTCCCGCATGCTCGCATCGGCCGACTTCCAGCTGACCATGAACACGGTCACGCCCTGGGCGACTGCCCATTTGACGAAGCTCTTCTTCGGGTTGAGGTCGAGGATGTAGAAGCGGTTGATCCATGGCGGGAAGATCACCAGCGGCGTCTCCATCACCTCCTCGGTCGAGGGCGAATACTGGATCAGCTGGTAGAGCGGCGTTTCGTGGACCACCTTGCCCGGCGTCACCGCGATGTTCTCTCCCAGCGTGAAGGCGCTCGCATCGGTATGGCTCAGCTGCCCGCGCCGCAGGTCGGCCAGCAGGTGCTCCATGCCCTTGACGAGGTTCTCGCCCCTGGTCTCGAGCGTCCGTTCCATCACCACCGGGTTGAGCAACGGGAAATTCGCCGGGCTCGCCGCGTCGGTGACGGTGCGCGTGGTGAAGCGCAGCTGCTCGCGCTTGTCCTCCGACAGGCCCTCCATCCGGTCGACCATCTCGGCGACGCGCTCGGCGAGGAAGAGGTAGGTCTGGTGGATCAGCGCATGGGCCGGGTGCGCGCGCCAGCGCGGATCGGCGAAACGGCGGTCGCGGCGCGGCAAGTCGGCCTCGCCCTTTGCTTCCGGCTGGCCGTCGGCGCCGAGCGTATACTGGCCCATCACCTGCTGCCACAGCGCCATGCCATCCTGCATCAGCGCCTGCTGCTGCGCGGGATCGGCCAGCGGCATCTGCCGGTACCAGTCCTGCGCCAGCTGCATCCAGCGCGCCGGATCGAACCACGGCGCCAGCGCCTGCGGATCGGCCAGCTGTTCCGTCTGGTATTGCAGCCACATGCCCTGCAGCTTCGCCCCGACCTCGGCCCAGTGGCGCATGTCCTCGGGGGACAGCGGCGTGCCCGCGGTCGCTTCGGCCATCGGCGCGAACAGCGCACGCGCCAGCTTGGCCGGGGCTTCGAACATGTTGGTGAAGGGGTCGGGGCCGTCGTCGGTCATCATCGTTCCTGCTTGGTGCCAAGCGCCTCTTGGGGAAACAATAGGAGATTGCGTGTCCCGATGCATCCGTCCCGTTGGCACCTGCCCGGTGAATGGGTAATCAGTGTGACTCATCCAACGCCCGAAAGAGAGCGAATGTCCGACGATTTCTACCGTATCAAGCGCATGCCTCCCTATGTCATCGCCGAAGTCAACGCGATGCGGCATGCCGCGCGGCAGGCGGGGCGCGACATCATCGACCTCGGCATGGGCAATCCCGACCAGCCGCCGCCGCAGCATGTGATCGACAAATTGTGCGAAGTCGCGGCCAAGCCGACGGCGCATGGCTATTCGCAATCGAAGGGCATTCCCGGACTGCGCAAGGCGCAGGCCAACTATTACGGCCGCCGCTTCAACGTCGATCTCGATCCCGAGCGCGAGGTGGTGGTGACGATGGGTTCGAAGGAAGGCCTGTCGTCGATGGCGACCGCGATCAGCGCCCCGGGCGACGTCATCCTCGCGCCCAGCCCCGCCTATCCGATCCACACCTACGGCTTCATCATCGCGGGCGCCACGATCCGCTCGGTGCCGACCACGCCCGACGAGCGCTACTGGAAGGCGCTCGACAACGCGATGGCCTATACCGTCCCGCGTCCGACCGTGCTGGTGGTCAACTATCCGAGCAATCCCACCGCCGAGACGGTCGATCTCGCCTTCTACGAACGGCTGGTCGACTGGGCGCGCGAGAACAGGGTCTGGGTCCTGTCCGACCTCGCCTATTCCGAACTCTATTACGACGGCAAGCCGACCCGCTCGATCCTCGAAGTGCCGGGTGCCAAGGACGTGGCGGTCGAATTCACCTCGATGTCGAAGACCTTCTCGATGGCCGGCTGGCGCATCGGCTTCTGTGTCGGCAACCGCGAACTGGTCGCCGCGCTGACGCGGGTGAAGTCCTATCTCGACTACGGCGCCTTCACCCCGATCCAGGCGGCCGCCTGCGCCGCGCTGAACGGTCCGCAGGACGTGGTCGAGCAGAACCGCCTGCGCTACCAGAACCGCCGCGACGTGATGGTCGAAAGCTTCACCCGTGCCGGGTGGCCCATCCCCAACCCGCCCGCCAGCATGTTCACCTGGGCCAAGCTGCCGCCCGGGTTCGAGGAGATGGGCAGCCTGGAGTTCTCCAAGCAGTTGCTCGAACACGCCGGTGTCGCGGTGGCTGCGGGGGTCGGCTTCGGCGAGGAGGGCGAGGGCTTCGTGCGCATCGCCATGGTCGAGAACGAGCAGCGCATCCGCCAGGCGGCGCGCAACGTCAAACGCTTCCTCGCCGAGCACGCAGGCGGCTAGCGGTCCTATTGCATCCATATCGGTAGCATCTCCCGCCGATACGGTTTCCAAACGATTCCCTTCACTTAATCTCGGTGACACTGCGCAGAACCGAGGGGCGATTCGTTGGGGGGAGCGGAGTTCCTGTGGTTGTCCAGCAGCCCGGATGTTCCAGTCCGGTGGGATCTCCGCTTGGCGGACTGGTCGATGCGGCACGCACCGGCTGCAACGGACGCGGTCCACGGCCTCCCCGTGATGCTCGACTGGCGCGCGGCGAGCCGGCCGGCCGACTGGTGCGAGCTGCCGCGGCGCGGCCGGATCGTGGCGGTCGGGGTGAACGATGCGGGCGAGCGGGCCCGGCTGCTCGACCAGGGGCTCGGCGATGCGATCGGCAGCGGGGTCGGCTTCGTCGAACTCGGCGCGCGGATCGCCCGCCTCGCCTCCCGGGCCCGCGCTTTGCCTCGCCGCCTCGAGGCCGGGCCGGTGACGCTCGACCTGTTCCATCGCGACGGGCGCGTGGCCGGGCGCTGGCTCGGTCTTCACCCGCGCGAATTCGCGCTTCTCTGGCGGCTCGCCGAAACTCCGGGCGTCAGGGTGGGGCGAAGGCAGCTGCTGCGTGACGTGTGGCGGCTCGATCACATTCCCGAAACCAACTCGCTCGATGTCCATGTCTCGCGCCTGCGTGCCAAGCTCCATGTCGCGCGCTGCGCCTGGCTGGTCGAAACAGATCCGCTTGGCGGCTACCGCCTCGCCGCTCCAAGTTGCCCGCGTGAGCCGGGCGGCGGAGCAACTGGACTTGTCCCGCCTGTGAGCTACGAAGGGGATAAGGCATTCCCTGGGCGAGAGGCAGTTCCATGAATTTCAACGACCGCGTTTCCATCGATCTGGGCGACAACGGCGTCGCGCAGGTACGTTTCACCCGCGGCGACAAGATGAACGCGCTCGACCCGGCGCAGTTCGAGGCGATCCTCGAAGCGGGCGAGGCGCTGCGCACGATGCAGGGGCTGCGGGTCGCAGTGCTCTCGGGCGAGGGGCGCGCCTTCTGCGCCGGGCTCGATCTGTCGAGCATGGCGGCGGGCGGATCGAGTCCGCAGGCCAAGCTCGCCGAGCGCACCCATGGCAATGCCAACCGCGCGCAGGAAGCCGCGATGACCTGGCGCAAATGCCCCGTCCCGGTGATCGCCGCGGTGCACGGCGTCTGCTTCGGCGGCGGGCTGCAGATCGCCAGCGGCGCCGATATCCGCGTGGTCCACCCGCAGACCCGCATGGCGGTGATGGAGATGAAATGGGGGCTGGTCCCCGACATGGGCGGCTATGCGCTGTGGCGCGGCCTGGTGCGCGACGATATCTTGCGCGAGCTGACCTATACCAACCGCGAATTCTCTGGCGAGGAAGCGTTCGGCCTCGGCTTTGCCACCATGGTCGAGGACGATCCCCACGCGCGCGCCACGTCTCTCGCCGAGACCATCGCGAACAAGAACCCCGATGCCATCCGCGGCGCAAAACGCCTGTTCAAGGTCATGCACGAGGAAGGCGAGGACGCCATCCTGCTGGCCGAGAGCGTCGAACAGGACGGCATCATCCGCACGCCGAACCAGGTCGAGGCGGTGATGGCGGAGATGCAGAAGCGCGCACCGAAGTTCGGGTGAGGAGGTCGAAGTCCGCTAACGACCCCTTTGCGGACATTAGGGGCAGTCGCGCACAGCGCGGGGCCTCGCGTGCATCAACTGTGCTGTTGCGATCTCGAAACCCCCATCGACTGGCGTCAAGACGAACATGAAGTCGCGGTCGTCCCGGATGTAGGTGTGCGCATAATACCTTACCGCTAAGTTGGTGGGGACGGCTCCTCCGCTGACTACCCTTCGCACATGAAGCGTCGCGTTGATCCATCCATGGCCGATAAGGTCATCGGCAGAGTGGGAGGCTTTGTAAGTCCCGTTCTCAAGTCTTCCGATGGCGACAATATCGCTGCACCCGTAGGACAAGGTTCTGTTTTCAACAGTCTCAGAAGACACCGTGGCACAGCCGGAAGCGACGGCAGCGGCGGCCAATGCTATGATCGTGCGGCGCATCTTAAAACCGTAACGAACGGAATGTCAGATAACCACCCATCTAACGACGCTTTCACCGAGGTGACGATGCGCCAGATGCGGACCGTCAGTTGACGACGCCATTGCGGACATTGCCGTAACCCTATCTAACGCGCCGATGAATCGCCTTCGCTTGATATGGTTTGCTGCTGGAGCGGCGTGTAGTTCGATCATCACTGTAAGCGCACATTTAGCGACGCGCAGTGCACCGGCTGAGGACGCTTGGTTTCTAAGGGTGGCGGAAGATTGGCAATCGCAAAACACGGCGCGGGGGGCGGTCGTGTGGCGAGGTGCCGAGATTGCCCGCGACTGTGGAGCACGTTCCTTTGAGATGATGCCGGGTTTTGGTTCAGATGGCGTTGACGCAACCCGCGTCCCTCTCGTGAAGGAAAACAATCGAGCATTGAACTGCATCGTTGAACAAGCGACTAAGGCCAACCTTTGGCTCGGCGTCGGCTTGGAACCTGTCATGTCTGCGAGGGCAATCGACTGGGGCGGATGACTTACTCAACTTCCGCTTTCCACCCAAAAGTGGACGAGCGAAGGCTGCAAATAATCGATCCACGGACACGTTTATCCGAACCCCCTTTCCTACACGCGCCAAATCTGCCTTATCCTTTCGGATGACAGACCAACCGCACCCCGCTTCGTTCGCGCAGGCCGGTGACGACGCCGCGCCCGCGATTCTCCCCCAAACAGCCGATCCGGCCCGCCACGACGGCTGGACGCCCGCGCGGCAGGCGGCCTTCCTGCGCGAGCTGGCGGCGACGCATAATGTCTCTGCCGCGGCCAGGGCGGTGGGGATGGGGCGGCAGTCGGCCTACAAGCTGCGCGCGCGGCTGCGCGGGACGCCGTTCGACATGGCGTGGGAGGCAGCCTTCGCCACGCGCTTCGACGTGCTGGCCGAAGCGGCGCTCGACCGGGCGCTGAACGGGGTCGAGGTCCCGCATTATTACAATGGCGAACTGGTCGGCACCTCGCGCAAGTATGACGAGCGGCTGACGCTGGCGCTGCTCGCCCTGCGGCGCGATCTGGTGCGCAAGCCGAAATACGATTTCCTGCCCGAGGCGGCCTATGCGACGGGCGATCTCGCGGCGCTCGCGGACCGGGTCGAGCGGGGGCCCGCGCATTGGCTGGACGATGCCGAGGAGGAACGCGATGCGCGCGACGAGGCCGAGGGCGAAGACGAGTAGGGGGCGGGGGGCGCCGCGCGCGGTGCCGCCTTTCCGTACCCGGAGGATTTTCGAGCGATAACAGGGGTTTGTGAAACTACGCCACGGGCGACGACGTGTCGCCTTCGTCGCCCGATTGTCGCCCGGATCGCCTCAGCCGAACACCGCGACGCATTGCATCCCGTCGAGCACCTGCCTGCCCTCGGCGTTCCACAGCCGCAGCCGCTCGGAGGAATAGCCATGCGCCGCATGCTGGCTGGCGTTCTCCGACAGCCACCAGCCGTCGCGCGTTTCGGGCGCGGGCTCGAGCAGGTTGAAACTCCAGTTGATCGAGCTGATCGGGCCCTGCCGCTGCATCGCGCGCATCGCGCCCGGCGGCAGCACGTCGCCCAGCAGAATCAGCTCGCTGACGGGATCGAGCCCCTCGCGCTCGGTCAGTCGCGCCCAGCGGCGCACCACCGGTTCGCCGGGACCCTGCAGGTCCTGCGCGCGGCGGAGCTCGAAATTGTTCTGGATGAAGGCCGGCCCCTTGCCGTGCATCGCGGGTTCGGCCTGCTCCGGGCCGCCGGGCCAGTCGGATACCGGCGCGGCCTCGTGCTCGGCATTGGCCTCGCGCTCGGTCCCGAAAAGCCAGAAGGCGGTCAGTGTGCACGCGCCCTCGCACCAGATCTCGCTGCGCACCTGCGCAACATTGCGACCCTGGCGGACGATCTCGCGCCGCAATTCGACCTCGGGCCCGGTCGGCGCGACGAAGGCGACCTGGGCGGCGCGCAGCGGGGGCAGATCGCGGAAGGCGCGGGCGGCGGCGGTATAGGCGATCAGCGCCGAGGCACCGCCATAGAGCGTGCGCCCCTGCATCCAGCCATCGAGGCCCGAAAAGCGCGTCCGGCCGCCGTCTGCGGTGATCGGGTCGAGGAGATTGGCAATGCTCATGCAACGGGTCATTGCCGCTCCGTGGCCACGCGTCCAGACTGACGTTACGGAAGGGGCTACGAGGCGATTGCCTTTGTCCCGGAGAATCGCTAGTGCGCCGCTTCCTGTCCGAGAGGGCGGGCGAGGCCCGATGGCGGAGTGGTTACGCAGAGGACTGCAAATCCTTGCACGCCGGTTCGATTCCGGCTCGGGCCTCCACTTCTCGCTTGTCGGCGACGAGTGCCGCTTTAGCTCAGTTGGTAGAGCACATCATTCGTAATGATGGGGTCACAGGTTCGAGTCCTGTAAGCGGCACCACTCACTTCTTTATCCTTAAGCTGTGTGATGGCCTTCCGCTTTTCAATGTGTTAGGCCTACGCCCAAGTATTGGGAAGAAGCCCGACAGAACGGGTTCTCCGGATCGCAGGAAATCGTCGATCGGACGGCCGCGCGCTGCGCGGGCGGGAGGGTGATTCGAATGGGCGGTGCGGTCTTTTCGGGCGAATATCGGCAAATCGGACCCACAACGCGGCCACGAGGTTGCTCCTCCTCTCGCCCATTTCCGGCCATTTGTGGCCCCGGAGAACACACCATGACCCGCTCCAACTCGCTGCTGCTATCGGGCGCTGGCCTTACCATGGCGGCTGCGCTGCTCATGCCCTCGGCCGCGCAGGCGCAGGCTTTCAATGGTACGCCCTCGGTGGTTCGGGGCAGTGCCACGATCGACCGCTCGGTGGCCAAGACTGATACGATTACCGTCTCGACAAGAACGACCGTGATCGACTGGTCTCCGTTCGAGGATGGTTCGGGCAAGGCCAAGACGTTCCTTCCGCGCGGCAATACGGCGATCTTCCAGAACCTGCGCTCCGCGTCGGGGACCACCGATTTCGCCGTGCTCAATCGCATCCTGCCGTCGAGCAATGGTGACGTCGCGATCATCGACGGCACAGTCATTTCGAGGGTGAATTACGGTTCCGGCGATAGCTCGCGTGGCGGAACTGTTGCCTTCTACTCGCCCAATGGCTTGCTGATCGGCAATTCGGCCGTGTTCGACGTCGGGCACCTCCTGCTCACGACGCTGGCACCCGACCTCGACAGTTTCGACAGCTACCTCGACGGCGGCACTCTGGAACTGGCCGGCTCGTCCGGACAGACGGCGGGCGTGCGCATCGCAGGCGGTGCGCAGATCACGGCTCCGCGCAAGGACAGTTCCTTCATCGTCGCCGCCCCCCGCGTGGCGATGAACGGCACGGCCTATGTCAACGGCTCGACCGCCTATATCGCGGGCGAGCAGGTCAATGTCAGCTATGACGACGGCCTGTTCGATATCGAGATTCCGGTCGGGACCGCGGTGGACAACGCGATGTGGCACGCGGGTTCGACCGGCGGCCCGGCGCGCACCTCGACCGGCGAGAACCACATGATCTACGCCGTCGGCAAGGGGCAGGGCAATCCGATCGCGATGCTGTTCGGCGGCAATCTGGGCTTCGACCCGGTGGTGACCGCTGGCGTCCACAACGGCGAAGTCATCCTGTCCGCGGGCTACGACGTGCATGGTCGGACGATGAGTGTGGGCCCGGTCGCCCATGACGCGCCGGAGGAAACGATCCGCGTCGTGCGCAAGGCGCTGTTCAAATCGCGTACGAAGATTGCCGCGACGGGATGGTTCACTGCGAATACCAACCATGGCTCAATCAACTTCCGCGCGACCCTCGACGCCTGGGCTGCTCGGGGTATCTTGCTGCTGGCGCAAAGCGGCAATGACCTGCTGATCGGCGGCAGCCCGGGCCTGACTTCTTATGGTTATGTCGACGCGGGCGGAAACAGCTTCGGGGGGAAAGTACGCTCGGAAGCGCTAAGCGGCGCTACCATTTCCGTGGCCGGCAGCTACGACGCGGATGCCCGAGCGACCTACAGCACCGGAGATACGACCGGCGGCAGCGCGATCGTCCTCGCGGACGGTGGCACTTTCCAAACCGGAAAACGGCTCGAACTCCAGGCCGATGCCAACCTCGTTTATGCGGCCAACGGAGTATATTGGGTAGATGGCGGACACAGCTACGGCGGCTTCGCCAAGGTTGTGGCGAAAAATTCCGGCACGATCGATGTGGGCACGGATCTTCTTCTTAGGGCGCAAGGCTCAGGCAGCGATGGGCGCGCCCGCGATGGGCTGGGAGGCAGCATAGTCATTGCGGCCGAAGGTGGCGGGACGATCAATGTTGCGGAGTTAATCAGCGCCTTTGCTGGCGGATATGGGAGCAGCGGGAGCCGGGAGCTCGGACTGCTCAACGGACGTAATGGTATCGGCGGGTACATCAGGGTAGAGGCCGATGGAGGCTCTATTTCCGCCGGCGACAGGGTGACGTTGTCGGCGCGAGCTACAAGCGGCAGCGGCGTCAGCCAGAAAAATGGCTACGTCCCAGGTGATGCCATCGATCGCGGCGGAACCGCCCGGGGAGGGACGGTCCTTGTCACCGCGCACGACGGATCGATATCCTTCGACTTCAACATCGATACAATCGCGATTGCCGGAAATGGCGCCGATGGCGGAGCCGCCTATGGGGGCAAGGCCACGATCGTGGGTTCCGGGGCGAGCGTGCTAACCCTCGGAGGAGGTAGCATCGAAAACTGGGCTTTCGGTGGCGAAGCTGTCCGGGAGGGAGGTTATGGTGGCACGGGCGCGGGCGGCGAAGCGCTGGTCGCGACGTATGACACCGCGCTGATCCATGCGACCAATTTCTACATGGATTCGCAAGGTCATGGTGGCGTCGGTACGAATGGAGGATTGGCCACCTCGGTGGGAGCGGGCCTCCACGCTTTCGGTGGAACGATCGACGTCGACCATCGGGTCACCCTGCTGGCGAGCGCTCAGCCGCGCGCATGCTGTAGGGCTGAACAAATGGCCAAATGGGGCGAGGCGCAAGCCGGGATTGCCTTTATCCAGGCCGACGGTTCCCTGACCAACCCTGCGACGATCACGATCGGCGAGGATGCGCAGTTGTTCGCCAATGCATTGGGACGCAACGCGACGGGTGGGACGATCAAGGTGCTCGCTGGTCGCGATACCGGGATGATTAGCGCAGAGAAAATTCAAGCCTTCGCTCGTGGCGAAGGTTTCAATGGTACTGGTACAGGCGGAACAGCGATCGTAGGGACCTTCGCAGGGCTGGGCGATGGCTCGATTGGCAATGGCGAAGTCTCAACGGGCCTGACCTCCATCAATGTCAACGGCTCCGGCTTCCGGGATGGCGAAAGCGAGCGAGGCGGAAACGGTATCGGCGGCACGGCTCAGCTTGTCGTCGACGGAGGTCATGTCGACGCTGGAGCGATCGAGATCCGCGCAACCGGATCCGGCAATCGCGGCGCCTCCGGGGGCGACGGCACCGGCGGAAGCGCGACCATCGATGTCATTTCCGGCTCTCTCGATGCGAACTCCGCATTGATTTACGCCAACGGATCGGGTGCATTCGGCACGACCGGAAATGGCGGGATCGCGACGGGCGGAACGGTGGCCATCCGTTCGACAGGCAGTTTCACGATCGGCAACAGCTCAAGCCCGGGTGACCTCGACGTGACTGCGACCGCGAGCGGCGGAGTTTCGCGCGATGCATCGGGTGGGGCAGCAAACGGAGGATCGATCGATGTGACCGTGAGCAATGCAGGTCAGCTCTCGATTGCCGGCTCGACGAGGCTCGACGCCGGTGCGACGGGCAAGGGAGGTCCGGCCGGTGGGGGCGATGCTGCAGGCGGAGAGGTCTCGTTGCTGGTCGACAATGCTACCGTGGCGATGCAGGCGGCCGAATTCACTGCTGGTGCCACTTCATCCGGCAGCAGTGCAACCGGGGGCACTGTCTCGGTCGAGGCGCTGAATGGCGGTACGGCCAGCGCGGTCGCGCTCGTGCTCGATGCGAGCGCCGTCAACACGGGGTCGGGCACGGGTGAAGGCGGATCCGCCAGCCTCGTTGCGCGTTCGGGTGCCCTGATCGATATCGGCGATCTCATCGTCGATGTAAGCGGAACGACGAGCGACGGCTCGTATGAAATCGTCGAAGATGGGGGCACCATCCAGATCGGCACCTCCAACGTGCCGACCGCGCAGGCCCCCGACGACGAGTGATCGAGCAACCGATGCTGATGCAGCCCCAAGCTCGGGGAGCGAGATTTTGCGGCCGGAGTCGGAAATATACATGACAACGTCGTCAAGACGGTGTTAGGCAAGCTTCTAGCAATTGAGAAGAAACCCGATTTCACGGGTTCGCCGGATCGCTGTAAACATCGGCAAACGCGCAAGAGCGCGTTGTTGAGGGGGCGATCCGAATGGGCTTTGGCCAGCGAATCAACACGCATATCATCCGCGGCCATGGCGCCGCATTGCGCACCGCGCGGGCAAGCCTGCTCGCGGGTGTAATGGCCTTCGGGCTTCCCGCCGCGGCGCAGGCCCAGTCGGTGCCGAGCCGCAGTGAACTGGCGCCGCCGCAGGCGCGCGAGCCGGTGCGGCCCGATACCACGCTGACCATCGACGGGGGTATGGAGCGTGCGCCCTGCGCGCTCGATGCGCCCGACCTTGCCGATATCAAGGTGACGCTCAGCTCCGTGCGCTTCGTCGGAGCCGAGAAGGCGCCCGACGTCGCGCTGACGGGGGCCTATCAGGACTATCTCGGTCGCGAACTGCCGATCTCGGTGCTGTGCGACGTCCGCGCCGCCGCCAACCAGCGGCTGCAGCAGGCGGGTTATCTCGCGACGGTCGAAATCCCGGCGCAGCGCCTGTCCAACGGCGATGCCGAAATGCGCATCGTCTTCGGCCGGGTCACCGCGCTGCGCGTGCGCGGCGATGCCGGACCTTCGGAACAGCTGGTGGCGGGCTATCTCGAACCGCTGACGCAGGACGAGGTGTTCAACACCCGCCGGGCCGAACGCTACCTCTTGCTGGCCGACGATCTGCCCGGGGTCGACGTGCGCCTCTCGCTGCGCCCCGCCTCGGGTGGCGAACCCGGGGACCTGGTTGGCGACATCGCCGTCGTACGCAGGCGCGGTGCGCTCGATTTCAACTTCCAGAACCTCGGCTCGAAGTCGCTCGGCCGGTTCGGCGGGCTGCTGCGCGGCGAGGTCTACGACCTGACGGGGCTCGGCGACCGTACCAGTCTGGCGCTGTTCTCGACAATCGATTTCGACGAGCAGCAGACGATCCAGCTGGGCCACGACTTCGCGCTGGGAGCCGACGGGCTGAGGATGTTCGGCCAGTTCACCTACAGCTGGACCGATCCCGATCTCGACCTGCCCGGGCTCGACGTGAAATCGGAGACGCTGTTCGCCACGGCGGGGCTGGCCTATCCGATCCTGCGCAGCCGCAGCGTCACCCATGTCCTGAGCGGCGGGCTCGACTATGTCGACCAGGATCTGACCGTCAACGATCTGCGGCTGACCCGCGACCGGGTCCGCACCGCCTTCCTGCGGCTGGAATCGGACTATGTCGATCCCGCGAGCGTCGCGGGGACGGGCGGCTACAGCGCCTTCGCCCCCCAGCTCTGGGCGCGCAGCTCGGTCGAGCTGCGCCAGGGGATCGATATCTTCGATGCCAGTCCCGACTGCCGCACCGCTGCATTGGCCTGTATCGCCGCCGGCGTCGCGCCGAACCGGATCGAGGCCGACCCCACCCCGCTGCTGGTCCGGATCGAGGGGGAGGCCGACTATCGCCCGATCCCCGACCTGCGCTTCTCGCTCGGGATGAGCGCGCAGTTCACCGGCGATCCGCTGCCCGCGTTCGAGGAATTCGCCGCCGGCAACTATTCGATCGGCCGCGGCTACGATCCGGGCAGCGTCCTGGGCGACAACGGCTACGCGCTCTCCTTCGAGATCGGTTACGGCTCGACCGCGCCAACGGGACCGAACGCGACTGCCTGGGAAGGCTATCTGTTCACCGACATGGCCTGGGCCTGGAACGAGGATCCGAGCCGTTCGCCGCTCAATCCCGATCGCCTGTGGTCGGCCGGGGCCGGCCTGCGCTTCGCCTATGGCAGCGCGCTGCAAGCCGATGTCGCGGTCGCCGTCCCGCTCGAAAAACCCGATCTTGCCGCCGACCGCGGCGATGTGCGCGTCCTCTTCTCGCTCACCACGCGCCTGCTTCCCTGGAGGTTCTGACATGGTCCGTTCGATAAACCGCCGTGCGTCGCTGCTCCTTGGCGGGGCGGGCCTCGCCATGGCCGCCGCGCTCGCGCTTCCCGCACCCGCGCAGGCCGACGCCTTCAACGGCACGCCGGTGTTCGTCCGCGGCAGCGGGAATGTCGACCGCTCGGTCTCCAACGTCGATACCATCACGATCACCTCCTCCTCCGCGGTGCTCGACTGGACCATCTACGAAGACAATTTCGGCAATGCGCTGACCTTCCTGCCGAACGGGAACACGGCCTATTTCCAGGACGGTCCGGGCCAGGGCGGCTTCGCCGTGCTCAACCGCATCCTGCCCTCCACCAACGGCAACGTCGTCGTCTTTCAGGGCTCGGTGATCTCGCGCCTGCAGGACGGAAGCGGCAATTTCTCGAACGGCGGGATGGTCGCCTTCTACTCGCCCACCGGGATCATCGTGGGCGCCAACGCCGTGTTCGATGTCGGGCAGCTCCTGCTGACCACGCTCGATCCAGATCTCGACAGTTTCGATAGCTACGCAGCAGGGGGAACGCTGCTGCTGGCCGGCGCATCGGGGGCAACTGCCGGCGTCACGATCTCCAGCGGGGCCCAGATCGGCGCGCCCGGCGAAGGGAGCTATTTTGCCGTGGCCGCGCCGCAGATCGCCATGCGCGGCAATGCCTACATCAACGGCTCGTCGGCCTATATCGTCGGCGAACAGGTCAACCTGTCCTACGCCAACGGGCTGTTCAACATACAGATACCCGTCGGGACCAGCGTGGCCAGCCCGTTCGATCATAACGGCACGACGGGCGGCCCGTCGAGCACCGGATCGGGCGACAACCACCTGATCTACGCGGTCGCCAAGGCCGCTACCGACCCGATCACCATGCTGCTGCGCGGCAACCTGGGCTTCGACCCGGCGGCGACGGCCGGGATCGACAATGGCGATATCATCCTGTCGGCCGGCTACGACGTCTTCGGCCGGTCGGTCTCGACCGGCGCGGTCGACAGCAACGCGCTCGATGAAACGATCCTGCTCCTGGGATCTTCGAATTTCTCCTCGAGCGTCTTTGCCGGGGCGACCGGCTCGTTCAGGGTCAATTCGGATGACGGTGCGATCGATTTCGCCGACGGGCTGATCGCCCATGCTGCGCGATCGATCGCGCTGACCGCCGGATCGGGCAACGACCTGACGATCGCGGGCGAAGTCGAACTCCATTCCCAGGGCACGATCCTCGGGACGGGCGATGTCGTGGGCGGGACCATCAACCTGTTGGCCCGCAACGGCTCGACCCTGGCGATCGGCGGGGGCCTCTTCGCCGACGCGACGCCTACCCAGAACAATGGTGACACCACCGGCGGCCAGGTCTACCTCGACGCCAATGGCGGCACGCTCTCGATCGATGGAGACGTCTGGCTGCGCGCCGAGGGCAACGATTTCTTCGGTACCGGAACGCTGGGCGACAGTTTCGGCGGAACCACCCGCCTGCTCGCGCGCAACGCCGGCACGATCAGCCTCGGCAGCACCTTGCGCATGGACACGCAGGCATTCGGCAACGGGCTGGCGGGGCGCCGGGGCATCGGCGGGACCAGTGAAATCATCGCCCAGAGCGGGGGGATCATCAACGTCCTCGGCGCCGCCACGCTGCGCGCTTCCGGCTTCGGCGGCGACGCCGACGGCTCGCTCGGGGTCTTCGACGGCGGCTTGGGGATGGGCGGCAGGGTCCAGCTTCTGGCGAGCGGGGGCACGCTCAATTTCGGCAGCGACGTCCTGCTGTCCGCCGAAGGCATCGGAGGCGAGGGCGCTGCCGCGTTCGGTCTCGGCTCGGGCACGGACTTCGGGGGCGTCGGGACGGGCGGCTTCGCGAACATCCAGTCGAACGGTGGCAGCCTGACGATCGCCGGGCAGTCGAACCTCTTCGTCCGCGGTTTCGGCGGGCAGGGCGCTTCGGGTGGCGATGCGTCGGGCGGCAACGCCCAGGTATTTGCTCTGGGAACCGGGACCATCGAACTGGCCGGCGTGTCGGGCGCCGCCCATGGGTTGGCGGGCGGCGGCCTCGGCGCGAGCGGCCGGGGCGGGGATGCCCAGGGCGGGGTGTCGCTCATCGAGACCATCGACACCGGCGTCATTCACCTGACCGGCGATGCCAATATGCAGGCCAACGCTTTCGGGGGCGATGGTCATACGGGCGGCGATGCCACCGGCGGCAACGCCGGGGTCTATGCGATCTACGGCAGCATCGCCGTAGACGGCAGCGCCTATCTTTCCGCCCAGGCCTTCGGCGGCGACGCCACTGTCGGCTTCGGCGGCAACGGCGGCAATGCGCTCGGCGGCACCTCCTATGTCCAGGCCGACGGTTCGCAGACCCAGTCGGCCAGCCTGACGATTGGCGGGAATGCCTCCGCCTATGCCGGCGGCTACGGCGGCACCGGCGGTGCGGGCGATGGCGGCTCGATCGCAGCCGGCGAGGGTGGCGACGGAACCGGCGGAACCTATCAGGGCGCGCCGGGAACGGGCGGCGCCTTCGCGCTTGCCGGACGCGACAATGCGACACTCACCATCGGCGGGTTCACCACTCTCGATTCCGGCGGGATCGGCGGCACCGGCGGGGTCGGCGGGACCGGCCAGGCGGGCGGACGCGGCGGCGATGGCACCGGCGGGACTACGCAGGCCGGGACCTTCAGCGGTCGCGGGGACGGTTCGCTCCGCAACGGCCAGGCGAGTTTCCATTCGCTTTCCCTCTCGGCCAACGGCCTTGGCGGCCAGGGCGGAACCGGCGGCACCGGACTGGGCGCCGGCGGCGACGGCACGGGTGGCTTCGCGGGGACCTTCGCCGTCCAATCGCGGGTCGATGCGGCGGATGTTTCCACGGTCGCGGATGGTAGGGGCGGTTACGGGTCGACCGGGGGCCTCGGCACAGGTGGCCAGGCCGGGATCGGCGTGGTTTCTGGAACTCTCAGCGCCTCCAGCCTCTACGGCAGCACCACCGGGACCGGCGGTGACGCGACGACGGGCGACGGCGGTGACGGCATCGGCGGCGAGATCTCGATCGACACCGATGGAACACTGAACGTCACCGGCGACTCTCGTCTGAACGCACTCGGTTTGGGCGGCACGTCTTCGGCCGGGTTCGGAGGCTTCGGCACGGGCGGGGTGGCGCGGTTCACCTCGACCGGCTCGGCGACCTCGATGGTCGGCGGAACCCTCTCCCTGAGCTCTTACGCGGTCGGCGGATCGGGAAGCCATGGCGGCGGGGCCCAGGGCGGAACCGCGCAAGTCGATCTGGGTGGCGTCAGCGCGTTGACGGCGGGCAGTCTTTACGGCGATGCCGGCGGCAGGGGTGGCGATGGGGCGGTCGCCGGAGCGGCCACCGGCGGCGAAGGCTCGATCCTTGTCGGGACGGGCGGCAGCCTCGTGGTCGAGCGCGAGAGCTTCTGGCAAGCCGGCGCCACCGGGGGCTCGGGCATCAACGGCGACGGCGCCGACGCCCAGGGCGGCGCGATCACGGTCGAAAGCCGCGGTGGTACCATCGCGTTCAACGAGCTGCTCTACATGCAGGCCCAAGGCATCGGCGGCGGCGTCATCAATGGTGCAGGCCGGGGCGGCAGCGGCCGGGGCGGGGCCATCGGCATTTCCGCGTCCGGTGGCGGTTCGCTCAGTTTCTGGTCGATCCAGGCTTCCGCCGGCGGTCTGGGCGGAACGGGCCCGACTGCCGGAGGCGGTGACGGCTTCGGCGGCGTCGTCGCGGTGACCGCGATCGACAGCGGCAGCCGGGTAGAGGTGCTCAACGAGCGCAGCTTGCGCCATATCGACACCATAAACCGGGGCGGCATGTTTGCCGCCAACGGGATCGGTGGAAACGCGAATGGGGGCAGCGGCATCGGTGGCCTTGGGACGGGTGGCGACGTTTTCATCGTGGCCGGAGCGGGGAGCACCATCGCGCTACCGTCGACAGTCGACCCGACAAACCCGGACTCGATCGGCTATACTTCCCTCGTCGCGCGCGGCTACGGCGGCGGCTCGGCCGTGGACGGAGGTCGGGGTGGCGACGGCGTGAGCGGCACGATCGAGGTGCTCGCCAATGGCGGGACTTTCACCTCGGGCGACATGCTGGCGAGTGTTTTTGCTCAAGGCGGCAACAGCCTGAACGGCGCCCTCGATATCTCCGGCGGCAATGCGTTCGGGGGTACGCGCATTTTCTCCGCCACCAATGGCGGATCGATGACCGTGTCCATGATCGGCGGAGGCTCGGGCGCGGTCGGCGGCAACGGTTCGGGATCCGGCATCGGTGGCGATGCGACCGGTGGTTCGGCCTTCCTGCTTGTCGACAATGCCGATGTTACCTTTGTCGGACGGGGCCTGTTCTTCGCCGGCGCCACGGGCGGCTCCGGGAGGATCGGCGGGGACGCCGTGGGCGGCAACATCTATGTCGTCCTGTCGAACGGCGCGAACGTCGATGTCGTCCCGTCAAGCGATGGCACCGCGCTGATCGGCCTGGGCGATCCCGTGTTCGGCGGTGACGGGATCGAACAAGGCGGCAGCGCGACGGGCGACAACGTCATTATCCAGGTCCAGGATTCGACGCTCAACGCCCAGCTCTTCGTCAACGCCTATGCCCGCGGCGGCACTTCGGCGCAGGGCATCGGCGGGGATGCCTTCGGCGGCACTCTGACCCTGCAGGCGGATAATTCGCAGGTCTCGCTCGTGTCGGGCAGCCTCTTCGATGTGTCGGCCTTTGGCGGCGACGGCGTGATAGGCGGATCGGCCACCGGCGGCGCGGCCCTTGTCCGTGCGATCAACGGCAGCGTGGTCGACATCTACGGCGATCCGACAGGCGTTTCGAACCTGACGATCGACAGCAATGCCACGGGCGGCACGGGGACCGAGGCCGATGGCGATGCACAGGGCGGTTCGATCAACCTCGCGGTCATCGGGTCGACCCTGAGCGCACCCGAACTGGCACTCAATGCAACGGCCTTCTCGGGTACCGGAACGGCGCGGGGGGGCGATCTCGCGTTCCGCACCTCGGCAGCGGGCACGAGCTCGATCGGATCTTTGCAACTCGATGCTTCGGCAACGACGGGCGCGACAGCACAGGCTGTGGGGGGATCGGCGTCCCTGGTGGTCGATTCGGCCGGATCGCTCTCGATCGGCAATGCCCGGCTCGAGGCGGATGGCGACGACTTCGGCGGCCTGATCGGTCTCGACGCCTCGGGCGGCACGATGCAGATATCCTCGCTCGCGGCCAGCGCCTTCGGGGCGCAGGGCGGGGCCGATGCCTTCGTGCGGACGAGCGGCGGCTCGATCCTGATCAACGACGCGGCCGTTTTCGATATCTCGGGCGACCTGACGTTCTCGAGCGCCGATGGAGGCATTTTCGGCGGACCGACGGTCAATGCGCCTACGGCACAGATCTACGTGACCTCGCAAGGTACGGTGCGTTTCGTAGGCGACAATGACGGGCACATCGGTTTCGGCGGGCGCGAGGTGTTCATCCGATCGCGCGATCTCGACATTCTCTCGGGTGCGCGCATCGGGGCGGAGTACCTCGGTCTCAGTGTGGTCGGCAATTCGGGCACGACCATCCTGGGCGGGAATAGCGAGGGCGCAGGCTACACGCTGACGCAGGCGGAACTCGAACGGATCGAGGCCGGCGCGGCCTATTTCGCATCCTCCTTCGACGGCATGGCATCGGACGATATCCTCATCCGCGACATGACCATCGCAGGCTCGCTCGACGACGGGACTTCCAGCGTCTTCATCGAGGCCGGGGGTGTCGTCCGCGTCGAGGGCGTGCTGTCCTATGTCGACGCCGCGGCGACCGACAGGCTCGGCATCTATGCGCAACGTCTCGAGATCGTGACCCCGGGCGGGATCGGGATTGTCGGTCCGCAGGGCAATCCGACGGGGATATTCTCCTTTTACGGAGGCGATTTCTGGATGGCCGATGCGAACACGATCGACCGCCTGCGCGAAAACTCCGCCTTCGAGGGCCGCGACGAACTGCTGGCCACCGCGGCGGCGGGAAGCGCCGACCCGCTCGGCTATCTGCGGGCAGGCGATATCTTCCTGACCATCGGAGACAGCCTGCTGGTGCGCAATACGGGGACCAGCGCAAATCCGGGTGGCATAACGGTAACCGGGGGGCTGACGATCGGTGGCGGCTATTACGACGAGAATTCGCAGGACCCGCAGAGCACCCCGCTCGACGTCGTCGCCTATGGGCGCAAGCTCAACGCGGACGGCACCTTCGTGACCGGCGAGGACTTCTTCAAGCTGATCGAGTTCAACACCGAAGAGCAGGACGACAATTTCGTCACCACCTATGCCGAAGGGTCGCAATTCAACGATTGCAACATCAACAGCGGTGCATGCGCGGCCACCGAGATGCCCGAGCCGCCGGACGAGCGCGAAGAGGTCCTCGACGAGGTCGAGGAGGAAGCACCCGCCGCGGCGGTGACCACCACCGAGCCGATCGCCGCCGCCCCGGTGGAGCAGAGCGAGCAGGACAGCAATGTCGAATTCGGCTCCGACTTCCCGGCCCTGCTGAGCGCATCGCTGGTCGTCCAGGCAGACTCGATAGACGATCCGGTGACCAGCGGCGGCGATATCGCGCTTTACGGTGCCGGAGAGGAAGACCCGGGCGAAGATGACGAGGAAGAGGGAGACCAGTGATGCGCAGAAAATCCCTCGCCGCCTTCGCGGCGGCACTCTTGGCGCTTCCGTTCCAGGCCCTGCCCGCTCAGGGGCAGGACCGCCCGGTCAGCTATGCCGATACCTTCGCGATCGGGGCCAACGGGCTGTGCGAGGCGCAGATCCTGCCGCCGCAGCCGGGCGGGGGCCTGTTCGACCGCGGCTATACCATCGTCTGCCGCGATGCGGCCGCGCCGGTCGGTACGCTGTGGGTGCTGCGGGACCTGCCGGCGGGCGAGGCCACCGCGCGTTTCCTCCCCTCGGCCAGCTGCAATGCGGGCGACACCGGGGCGGTGCCCGATGCGCTTGCCGGCAGCACGAGCTATTCCTGCACCGATGAGGACCTCGGCACGCGCCGGGTGCTGGTGGCCGGCCAGCTCGGCGGCAAGCTCTACGCCGGCGAGGCCATCGCTGCCTACGCCGACGCCGTTCGGCTGGGGCTGGCGACGCTGGTCAACGACCATCCGGTCCAGGGCGATGTCGAGATCCCGCTCACCGAGACCGGCGATGCGGCCGCCTTCGCCCGGGCGCAGGCGCGGGCGCTGGCCGCCGATGCGGTGATCGCCGAGGCCTATCGGCGCAGCAACAGCGGCGATTTCGCCGAGGCGGCCGAGTTCTTCGCCGAGACGGCCGCGACCGGGGAGGGCGGCAATGCTCTCGAGGCGCGGCTCAATGCTGCGCTGCTGCAGTCCAATCTGGGCAATTACGCCGAGGCGGCGCGCGGCTTTTCGAGCGTGCGCGGACAAGTCGCCAGTGATCCCGTCATGGCGCGCATGTTGCGCAATTACGAGGCGCTCGACGCGCTCAACGCGGGTGCGCCGCAGACCGCGCTCGACATCCTCGAACGCCCCCTGCCCGCGGGGACGGGGCCGGGCGACGCGCTGGCCGAGCTCGAGATTTCGGACGCGCTGGCGGCGCGGCTGTCGGCCGAGCAGGCGAGCGCGCTCGACAGCATCGGCGGGCTGACCCCGCTCGAGCGGGCCGACCTGCTCGACGGCCAGACCGAATATCTCAAGGCGACGGCGCTGCGCCTGCTCGGACGGGGGACCGAGGCGGAAAGCCATCTGAGCGCCGCCGACGGCACGCTCGCGGGTGTTCGCAACGGGACCGTGCGCTCGATCCTTTGGCTGCGCGCGCAGGTGCTCGGCGAACTCGCCGACCTCGCCGAGCGCAAGGGCGATGCCACCGCTGCCCAAGCCTATCACGGCCAGGCGATCGGCCTGCTCGAGGTCAATTACCCGGACTCGCCGGCGCTGCTCAGCAGCAAGGCGCAGCTGGCCGGCTTCCTCGCGCGCAGCGGGCGCAAGGACGAAGCGCTCGCCACCTATCGCGACCTGGTCGAGAAGGCGCAGGGCAAGCCCGCCCCCGCCTTGCGCCGCCTGCTGGTGCCCTATTTCGACCTCCTCGGCGAAGCCGGGCTGGCCGAGAGCGAGGCCGCCGGCGACATGTTCCTTGCCAGCCAGCTGCTCCAGCGGCCGGGACTCGCGCAGACACAGGCGGTGCTCGCCCGCGAACTGTCGGGGGGCAGCGACGAGGCCTCGCAGCTGTTCCGCAAGGCGGTCAACATCGGCCGCTCGGTCGAGCAGGTGCGCAATCGCATCGCCCTGCTCGAAGGCCAGGCTGTTGGAGATCCGCTGGTTGCGGAACGCCTCGCGGCGCAGCAGGCGACGCTCGAAAAGCTCGAAGCGGAGCAATTGTCGATCCAGAACAAGCTCGGCGAATATCCGCGTTTCCGGGCCGTGTCCGACGGCCGCGTCACGCTCGGCGAACTGCAGGAAACGCTCAGGCCGGGCGAGGGCTACCTCAAGCTGGCGACGCTCGACGGCGCGACCTTCGCCGTTTTCGCCACCCCCGAGATGGCGCGTGCCTATCGTGTCGGGATCGATCCGAACGCGCTCGAGGCCGAAGTCGACGATCTGCGCGCGACGATCGCCTATGTCGAGAATGGCGAGACGCTGACCTTCCCCTTCGACATCGAGAAGTCGCGCGCGCTCTACAAGGCGCTGCTCGACCCTGTCGATGCCGAGGTGAAGGCCCTGAAGCATCTGGTGTTCGAACCCGACGGGGCCATGCTGCGCCTGCCGGCGAACCTGCTGGTGACCGACGACGACAGCGTCGAACGCTATGTCGAGCGCGTCGCGCGCGAGGGCGACGAATACGACTTCACCGGAACCAGCTGGCTCGGCCGGCAGGTCAACATCACCACCACCGTCTCGCCCTCGGCCTTCCGCGACGTCCGCAAGGCGCCGCGATCGGGAGCGACGCGCGAATATATCGGCTTCGGCGAGAACACGCCGATCAGCGGGGACCGGGGCACGCTCGGCACGCGTTCGGCGCTTGCCGGGGGCGAGGATTGCCTCTGGGCGCCGGCGGTCTGGGACTATCCGATCAAGGCGGACGAGCTCTATACCGCGTCGCGCAGCCTTGGGGCGAATTCCACGGATGAAAGGATCGTCACCGGCGATACCTTCACCGATACGGCCCTGCTCGGGATGGAGGACCTCAACCAGTACCGCATCCTCCACTTCGCGACCCATGGCCTGGTCACCGCGCCGCAGCCCGAATGCCCGCCGCGCCCCGCGCTGCTCACCTCCTTCGGGGATGACCAGTCCGACGGCCTGCTGTCCTTTGCCGAGATTTTCGACCTCAAGATCGATGCCGATCTGGTGATCCTGTCGGCCTGCGACACAGCCGGTGCGGCCACGCTCGGCGCCACGCGGGAGGCGGGCGTCTCGGGCGGGGGCTTCGCGCTCGACGGGCTGGTCCGCGCCTTCGTCGGTGCGGGCGGGAGGACCGTGGTGGCGAGCCACTGGCCGATCCCCGACGATTACGACGCCACCAACCGGCTGATCGACGGCTTCTTCGCCGCGGGCGAGGGGGTCGAGCTCGCCGAGGCGATGCGGAGGTCGCAGGCGCGGCTGATGGACGGCAAGGAAACCTCGCATCCCTTCTACTGGTCGGCCTTCGCCATCGTCGGCGATGGCGGCGCGCCGCTGCGTAAGTAATTCGAGGCGCCGGGGGCGGAGTGACAGGGGCGCGCGCTGGCGCGCCCCTGTTTTCTCATTTCAGCGGGAGAATCTGGCCGATGATGTAGTCGGCCGCCTGCTGCGGGGTCATTTCGACCGTGTTGACGCGGATTTCCGGGTTTTCCGGCGCTTCATAAGGGCTGTCGATACCGGTGAAGTTCTTCAGCTTGCCCTCGCGGGCCTTTTTGTAGAGGCCCTTCACGTCGCGCGCCTCGGCCACTTCGAGCGGCGTGTCGACATGGATCTCGATGAACTCGCCCGCATCGATCATCTCGCGCACCAGCTGACGGTCGGCCCGGAACGGGCTGATGAAGGCGGTGAGCACGATCAGGCCCGCGTCGGTCATCAGCTTGCAGACCTCGCCGACGCGGCGGATGTTCTCGATCCGGTCGCTCTCGGTGAAGCCCAAGTCCTTGTTGAGCCCGTGGCGGACGTTGTCGCCGTCGAGCAGGAAGGTGTGGCGGTTCATGATCGCCAGCTTCTTTTCGACTTCATTGGCGATGGTCGACTTGCCCGAACCCGACAGGCCGGTGAACCACAGCACCCGCGGGGTCTGGTTCTTCATCCCGGCGTGATGGTCGCGTGTGATGTCGGTCGGCTGCCAGTGGACGTTCTGGCTGCGGCGGAGGCTGAAATGCAGCATCCCCGCACCGACCGTGTGGTTGGTGATCTTGTCGATCAGGATGAACCCGCCCAGCGCGCGGTTTTCCGTGTAGGGATCGAACACCACGCGCTTGTCGGTGGTGATTTCGCACACCCCGATCTGGTTGAGATGGAGCGTCTGCGAGGCGAGGTGCTCCATCGTGTTGACGTCGATCTCGAATTTCGGATGGGCGATCGTCACACTGACCGTCTGCGTGCCCAGCTTGAGCCAGTAGGCCCGGCCGACGACGAGCGGCTCGTCGTCCATCCACACGATCGTGCTTTCGAACTGGTCGGCCACCTCCGGCGGCGCGTCGGCGGTGGCCAGCACGTCGCCGCGCGAGCAGTCGATCTCGTCCTCGAGCGTGATCGTGACCGACTGGCCGGCAACCGCCTCGTCGAGATCGCCGTCCATGGTGACGATCGATTTCACCTTGCTGGTCTTGCCCGAGGGCAGCGAGCGCAGCTGGTCGCCCGGCTTGACCGTGCCGGTGGCGATCTGGCCCGAGAAACCGCGGAAGTCGAGATTTGGGCGGTTGACCCACTGGACCGGCATGCGGAACGGCTTCGCCTGGTTGGCGGTATTGTTCACCTCGAGCTGTTCGAGATGGTCGATCAGTACCGGGCCGTCGAACCAGGGGGTGTTGTCCGAACGGGTGGTGATGTTGTCGCCGGCGAGGCCCGACATCGGGATCGCGGTGAAGCCCTCGATGCCGATGCTTTCGGCGAAATGCGCGTAGTCGGCGACGATCGCGTCGAACTTGGCCCGATCGTAGTCGATCAGGTCCATCTTGTTCACCGCCAGCACCAGGTTCTTGATGCCCAGCTGGTGGCACAGGAAGCTGTGGCGCTTGGTCTGCACCAGCACGCCCTTGCGCGCATCGATCAGGATCACGGCGCAATCGGCGGTCGATGCGCCGGTCACCATGTTGCGCGTATACTGTTCGTGGCCCGGGCAGTCGGCGACGATGAACTTGCGCTTCTCGGTCGCGAAAAAGCGATAGGCGACGTCGATCGTGATGCCCTGTTCGCGTTCGGCGGCAAGCCCGTCGACCAGCAGCGCGAAGTCGATTTCCTGACCCTGGGTGCCGACCTTCTTGCTGTCGTTCTCGAGCGCGGCCAGCTGGTCCTCGAAGATCATCTTCGAATCGTAGAGCAGGCGCCCGATCAGGGTCGACTTGCCATCGTCCACGCTGCCGCAGGTGATGAAGCGCAACATCGACTTGTTCTGGTGCTGCTCGAGATAGGCCTCGATATCCTCGGCGATGAGCGCGTCGGTCTTGTAGATAGGGTCGGTCATCAGAAGTAGCCCTCCTGCTTCTTCTTCTCCATCGACGCGTCGCCCGCGTCCTTGTCGATCACGCGGCCCTGCCGCTCGCTGGTGGTGGTGAGAAGCATTTCCTGGACGACCTCCTGCAGGGTTGCCGCCTCGCTTTCGACGGCACCGGTCAGCGGGAAGCAGCCCAGCGTGCGGAAGCGGATCGAACGCTCGGTGATCTCGGGGCGATAGCCCATGACCTTTTCGAGCCGGTCGATATCGTCGGCCA
>NZ_JBLYYF010000008.1:0-36687 GCF_048550555.1 Qipengyuania sp.
AGCGGGAAGCAGCCCAGCGTGCGGAAGCGGATCGAACGCTCGGTGATCTCGGGGCGATAGCCCATGACCTTTTCGAGCCGGTCGATATCGTCGGCCATGAACAGGCCGCCCTCATATTCGTAGGTCGGCCGCGGGGCGCTGAAATAGAGCGGCACGATCTCGATGTTCTCGGCCATGATGTACTGCCAGATGTCGAGTTCGGTCCAGTTGGACAGCGGGAAGACGCGGATGCTCTCGCCCTTCTTCTTGCGGGCGTTGTAGAGGTTCCACAGCTCGGGGCGCTGGTTCTTCGGATCCCAGCCGTGCGTCGCGGTGCGGAAGGAGAAAATGCGCTCCTTGGCGCGGCTCTTTTCCTCGTCGCGGCGCGCGCCGCCGAAGGCCGCGTCGAAGCCGTATTTGTCCAGCGCCTGCTTGAGACCTTCGGTCTTCCACATGTCGGTGTGCAGCGGACCGTGGTCAAAGGGGTTGATCCCGCGCTCGGCCGCCTCGGGGTTGCGGTGGACCAGCAGTTCCATCCCGGCGTCCTTCGCCGCCTTCTCGCGCAACGCGTACATGTCCTGGAACTTCCAGGTCGTGTCGACATGCATCAGCGGGAAGGGCGGGGGCGAGGGATAGAAGGCCTTCTTGGCGAGGTGCAGCATCACCGCGCTGTCCTTGCCGATCGAATAGAGCATAACCGGCTTGTCGGCCTCGGCGGCGACTTCGCGCATGATGTGGATGCTCTCGGCCTCGAGGCGCTGGAGATGGGTGAGGGTCTTGGCGTCGGTCATCAATGGGCTCCGCAAGTATTCGCCGAGACATAGGTGCGCGCGGCAGCGATGGACCTCCCAAATGGGAGGTGGTAGAAGAACTTGCATGCGCATTCCCAATCTCGGCGAGGCGGAGCTGCTCGTGCCGCTCCATTCGGGCATGTTCGAGCAGCCGATGTGGCGCACTTTCCTGCGCCAGCTGCTGCGCGTGTGCGAGGCGGCGGGTGTCGCGATCCTGCTCGACAGCGCCGACCAGGGCGGGCGGATCGCGCTCGGCGAGGGCGTCCCCGTGATCATGCCCGAGGCGGCGATGCGTGAAGGGCGCGTCTATGCGGGCGAGGAGCTCGACGGGGCCGCAACCGGACTGCGCGCCGTGCGGATCGGCGGCGACGGGCTACACCTCACCCTCGCGGTGATGGCGCCGCAAATTCCCGGCGCGGAGATCGCCAGCCTCCTCTCCGCGCTGGTGCCGCATCTGCGGGTGGCGTTGCAGGTGCTCGCGGCGATCGAGCGCGAGCGGGGCCGCGCCTCGGTCAGCGCCGAGGCCGTGCGACGGATGAATTTCGGCTGGATCGCGGTCGACGAGCGTTGCCGGATCGTCGATCTCGATGCGCAGGCCGAACGCTTCCTCGAGCGGGCCGGAGCCCTGCGGCGCGGCCCCTACGATCGCCTGTTCCCGTCTGCCCCCGCCATCGACCGGCAGTTGACCGCCATCGTCAAGGCCATGGCCGGCGACCGCCGCCACCGCCCGCGAGCGATAAACCTTAGCCACGACCCGTGGATCGACATCCTCGTCGCGCCGATGCGGATCGAGGCGCTCGCCGGCGACAGCAAGGCGGTGGCGGTGATCTATTTGCGCGGCGACCGCTCCTCCTCCGCCGATCGCCACGAACAGCTCGTCGACCTGTTCGACCTGACCCCGGCCGAGGCGCGGCTCGCCTGGTCGCTGGCGCAGGGGCTGTCGATCGCCGAGGCGGCCGAGGAGCATGGCCTGACGGTCGAGACGGCGCGCTACTACTCGAAGCGGATCTACGCCAAGACCGGCGCGCGCGGGCAGGTCGACCTCGTGCGCAACATCCTCACCGGCGTGCTGGCGCTGGCCTAGTCGGTCCGCGCGGTAAGGTCGGGCCAGAAGGCCTCGGCCCCGCGTGCGATCACCGCGCTGCCGAGGCGGCGGCTCCAATGGGCATCGTTGCCGTATTCGCTGCGCCACTGCCACAGCCGCCGGGTCAGCTGGTGGAGCGCATATTCCTGCGTGAACCCGATCGCGCCATGGACCTGATGCGCCACGGTGGTCCCGACTTCGACCGCGGAATTGGCGCGCAGTTTAGCCGCCGCGATCTCGAACTCGGCGGAACCGCGCCCGAGCGCCTGCGCCGCACCCATCGCCGCGCAGTTCGCCGCCGCCGCCTCGCAGGCGAAGCTCGCCAGCGACTGCTGGACCGCCTGGAACTTGCCCAGCGGGCGGCCGAACTGCTGCCGCTCGTTGACGTAGCCGACCGACAGCGCGAGCGCGGCATCGAGCGCCCCCGCGATCTGCGCGGTGCGGGCGAAGGCCATCAGCGCATCGAAGCGCTCACCCTCGGCGACCTTCGCCACGATCAGCGGGGGAAGGTCGATCCCCAGCGCGTGATAGCCCGCGAGGCGGAACACCGTCAGCGCATCGATCCAGTCGCCGCCGAAACCGCCCTCGTCCTCCGGTACCAGCAGCAGCGGCAGGCCTAGTTCCTCGAGGCGCGGCAGGTCGCGCTCTTCACTGGCGCCGGGACCCAGCTCGGAGAACAGCTGATCGGCCATCTCGGCCAGCATGCGGCGGGTATCGCTCATCTCAGGCCCAGCCCCCGCGCGATGATCCCCCGGATGATCTCGCGCGTCCCGCCGCGCAGCGAAAAACTCGGGCTGACCTGCAGCAGGTAGAAGCAGACGGCGCGCAGGACCTCGGTATCGGCTTCGCCGAAATCGACCACCGATTGAACCAATTGTGGGATCGCTTGCTCGTATGAATTGCCCAGATCCTTGACGATAGTCGCCTCCAGGGCGGGGTCTTCGCCGCGTGCCAGTTTGGCCGCGACCGAGGCGCTCATCAGCCGCAGCGTCCAGGCCTCCGCGGCGAGGCGACCGACAAGCTCCTGTAACGTCGAATCTTCGTACTTTTCCGCATGGCGCACCAGCTCGAGGAACAGCACCATCGACGAAAGATACCGCTCGGGGCCGGAACGTTCGAGCGACAGCTCGGCTGTCGCCTGCTTCCAGCCTTCCCCCTCGGTGCCGAGCAGGGCGGAGGCGGGCAGGCGCACGTCCTCGAAGAACACCTCGTTGAATTCATGCGCTCCGGTGAGGTCGACGATCGGTTTCACGGTCACGCCTGGCGTGTCCATCGGGATGACGAATTGCGAGAGGCCCTGCTGTCGCTCGCTCCCCGCCTCGCTGCGCACCAGCGCGATCATGAAGTGGCTGACATGCGCGCCGGTGGTCCAGACCTTCTGCCCGTTGAGCACCCAGTGGTCGCCGTCGCGCCGCGCCGCAGTGCGCACCGAGGCGAGGTCCGATCCGGATCCCGGTTCGCTCAGCCCGATGCAGGCGAAGGCCTCGCCGCGCGCGATCGCGGGCACCCAGCGGCGCTTCAGCTCTTCATTTCCCAGCCGGAGCAGCAGCGGCCCGCTCTGCCGGTCGGCGATCCAGTGCGCGCCCACCGGGGCACCCGCCGCGAGCAGTTCCTCGATCACCACATAGCGTTCGAGCTGGCTGCGTTCGTGGCCGCCGTATTCCTTGGGCCAGGTCATGCCGAGCAGGCCGGCCTCGCCGAGCCGACGGCTGAATTCGGGATCGGCTTTGGTCCAGCTGTTCGCGCGTTCGACCGGGTCGCGCTCGCCATGCTCCGCCACCAGCGCGCGCACCTGTTCGCGCAGCGCCGGGGCGGCATCCGGCCAGTCGACGGCTTCGGTGTCGAAAGTCTGCACGCGCTCTCCTCTCGCCACCTCTCTCACCAATTTGCCGCTGTACCGCAAGGCCCGTTGCATCGAGCAACGAATCTCGACAGTGTGTGCAGGAGAGGCGAATCCCCCGGAGGAGAGAGACGATGACCGACTACAAGAACCTGATCGATGGCGAGATGGTCGACAATGGCGAGTGGCTCGATGTGCTGAACCCGGCCAACGAGCAGGTCGTCGGCCGCGTCCCCGCCTGCGGCAAGGACGAACTCGACCGTGCGGTCGCCGCCGCGCGATGGGCGTTCAAGAGCTGGAAAAAGACGAGCCAGGAAGAACGCCAGCAGGTCGTCCAGGGCATCGCCGCCGCGATCAAGGACAATGCCGACGAACTGTATCGCCTGCTGACCAGCGAGCAGGGCAAGCCGCACCAGCAGGCGCAGCAGGAAATCTACGGCGCCGCCGGCCTCGCCGCCGCGCAGTCGACGCTGACGCTAGACGACGTGATCAACCAGGACGACGACACCCGCCTGTCGAGAACCCGCCGCGTGCCGGTGGGGGTCGTGGGCGGGATCGTGCCGTGGAACTTCCCGGTCATGATGGCGATCCAGAAGATCGTCCCCGCACTGGTCGCAGGCTGCACCATCGTGCTCAAACCCTCGCCCTTTACGCCGCTGACCACGCTGCGGATTGCAGAGTTGATCAAGGACGTTGTACCCGCCGGCACGGTCAACATCATCACCGGCGAGGATCACCTCGGCCCGATGATCACCGAGCATCCCGACATCGACAAGATCACCTTCACCGGCTCGACTGCTACGGGCAAGAAGATCATGGAAGGTGCGTCCGGCGATCTCAAGCGCATCACGCTCGAACTCGGCGGCAACGACGCCTCGATCGTGCTGCCCGATGCCGATGTCGACAAGGTTGCCGAACAGCTGTTCTGGTCGAGCTTCTCCAACGCCGGCCAGGTCTGCATCGCGGCCAAGCGCGTCTACATCCACAAGGACATCTACGACGATCTCAGCAAGGCGATCGCCGAATACGCCAAGACCGTGGTCGTGGGTGACGGTTCGCAGCAGGGCACCGGCGTCGGTCCGATCCAGAACAAGAAGCAGTACGAGCGCGTGCTCGAACTGATCCAGGACGCCAAGGACAATGGCTACAAGTTCCTCACCGGGGGCGACAAGGACCCGTCGGGCACCGGCTATTACGTGCCGATCACGATCCTCGACAACCCGCCCGAAGACGCGCGGATCGTAGCCGAAGAACAGTTCGGGCCGGTCATGCCGCTGCTCAAGTTCGACACGATCGACGAGGTCATCGAACGCGCGAACAATTCGGAATACGGCCTTGCCGGCGCGGTCTGGACGAAGGACACCGACAAGGGCGTCGAGATCGCCGAACAGCTCGAAACCGGCACGGTATGGATCAACGAATTCATGCAGCTTTCGCCCTTCACACCCTTCGGTGGGCACAAGCAGTCGGGCTTCGGTGCCGAATACGGCGTCGATGGCCTGAAGGAATTCACCTATCCGCAGGTCATCACGGTCAAGCGCGACGCGGCCGTCTGATAATTTCTCCTAGTCCCGGCGGGGCGGGGCCGAGCCCCCTCCGCCAGTGAGGATCACGAAGGCATCGCCGGGCTGCGTCTCGGCCCATCCGGTAGCCCCCAGTTCCTCGCGCGCACCGTCCGTGCATCGTGGCCGCCGCAGATGCCCGTCGGTGCGATGGTGCGCCGGTCCGCGAGCAAGGTTGCGCGCACCGGCTGGAGGAAGGAGATGCGGCGCTCCACGCCGCGATGCCGGGGCGTCCGGGACGTCGAAGGTTCGGTAATCTTCCCAATTCGATCTTAACCATTCTTCTTTAACCCGTGCTTCCGGGCGCGCGGCAGCGGCCGGCGCATGGCTTGGGGGCGCGAATGCGGAATGCACATCATCGACTCGCGAAGGATCTTCGAGAGGTTTCCGATTCCGGGCAGGGCGTGCGCGGCAGCGTTGCCCGCGGTTACGAGCCGGTGGCGCATGCCTTTGCCGCCGCGATCCGGTCGGGCGCCGCTCTGGGGGCGGCCTGCACTATCATCCATCGCGAAGAGACCGTGGTCGACCTTCAGGGCGGCTGGCAGGACAAAGCCCGGACCAGCGAGTGGCAGGGCGACGACATCGCTCTGGTCTATTCGCTGACCAAGGGCCTCACCGGCATGGCGGCTGCGGTGGCGGTGTCGCGCAGCCTCTTCGCCTACGACGAGCCGGTCGCCGATATCTGGCCTGAATTCGCCGCCCATGGAAAGGGCGCAGTGACCGTGGGCGAAGCGCTGTCCGAACAGGCGGGGCTCGCCGCGATCGATTTCAAGCTGACGCTCGAGAATCTTGCGGATGAGGACGCGATCTGCGCCGCCATCGCCGCGCAGAAGCCGAACTGGACGCCCGGCGATCATAGTGGCAACCACGCCTATACGCTCGGCTGGATCGCCAGCGAGCTGATCCACCGCCGCGACCCGCAACGCCGCCGCCTTCCGCAGTTCTTCGCCGAGGAAGTGGCCGGACCGGTCGGCGTGGATGTCTTCATCGGACTGCCCGAAAGCTTCGATCGCAGCCGCATCGCGCGGATCGACGGGTTCGGACTGCAGGACCTCTTCATCCACCACACCACGATGCCCTGGCCGCTCACCTTCAAGATGTGCCTCCCGGGTACGCTCGCCTTCCGTACGCTCAACAATCCGCTGATCCTCGAAGGGCCGGGCGCGCTCGATTGCGAAGAGTTCTGGCGCGCGGGGCAGGGTGCTGCCGGCGGAATGGCCTCGGCGCGCGGTCTCGCGGCGCTCTATCGGGTCTTTGCCGAGGGCGGGGAGAAGCTCGGCATCACCCCCGAAGTCATGGCGACGCTCTCGAAGGGCCATCCCTATCCCCGCAAAGGCCTCGAGGACCAGGTCCTCACCGCCGACATGTACTATTCCTGCGGCTTCGAGAAACCTTTCGACGAGTGGGAATACGCCCGCACGCGCAGCGCCTTCGGCAGCTTCGCGGTGGGCGGCTCCCTCGCCTTCGCCGACCCCGAGGACGGGGTCGCCTACGCCTGGATCACCAACCAGCTCGGCACAGGCAAATGGGACGATCCTCGCGAGAAGATCGTGCGCGATGCCTTCTACGCCTGCCTGGAGACGAACGCATGAGCATTGCCCAGATCGTCCTGTCGGACCTCCACCTCGGCGCGCGCGACAGCCTGCTGACGCATGTGAACGCAGCGAGCGAGATCATCGATGGCCCATCCCGGGTCCTGTCCGCCTTCGCCGAAGGCCTGCGAGCGACTCTGCGCGATGACGAGAAACCGCAACTCGTGCTGCTCGGCGATGCGCTTGATCTCGGCCTTTCCCCCTTCGGCGACGTGTCGAACAGCTTCCTCCAGCTGCTCGACGCCTTCTTCCCGAAGGACGGCCGCGAGCTGTTCAGCCGCGAGATCGTCTATGTCGCGGGCAATCACGATCACCATTTGTGGCGCATGGCGCAGGATCACGGCTTCATCAGCTCGCTGCAGGCGGGCGAAATTCCGCGCGATCTCGAACACATCACCCCGATCATCGGGCGCCCGGCGCATAGCTGCCGGCTGATGGAATCGCTGATCGCGCACCGCCCGCACCTCGTCGGCGCGAGTGTGCGGATCGCCTATCCCAACTGGGGTTTGGCAGACAAAGCGACGGGCCGCGCGGTGGTGATGCACCACGGGCACTATCTCGATGGCATGTACCGTGCATTGTCCAATCTGCGCGGCTTCCTCGAAAATGGCGAGGCGCGGCCCGCCACCATGCGCCAGCTCGAGGCCGAGAACGGCCCGTGGATCGATTTCCTGTGGTCGGATCTCGGTAGTGCGGGCGAGATCGGCGGAGAGGCTGGCTCGCTCTACGAAACCATGCTGAGCGCCGGGGCGAGCCATGATTTCGCCGAGAGCATCGCGCGGCGCATCACCGGCGGGCTGAATTCCAGGCTCGGGATCAATCCCCAGATGCAGCTGAAATACGGCATAACGCTCGACAACCTCATCCGCGCGGGTGTCGATGCGACCGCCGGGCGTGGCGCGGAGCGCCAGCGCGACGGCTACGGCCATGTGCTCGGCGCGGCGGAGATCGACGATATCGGCTGGTATCTGGGCACGCCCCTGGCCGCGCAATTGCGCGAGGAACTGGGCGAGCTGCCGCGCGAGATGAACTTCGTCTTCGGCCATACGCACAAGCCGTTCCAGGACGAGCTGATGGTCGAGGGTTACGATCTGCCGGTCGGCATCTTCAATACCGGCGGCTGGGTGCTCGACGAGCCGACGCTGATGCCGGTGCAGGGCTGTGCGGCAATGCTCGTCTCCGACGAGCTCGAAGTCGCCTCGCTGCGGCTGTTCAACGATCCGACCGATGGCACCATGGCGCCGGTCCGCGTCGAGGGCAGCGGGCGCGTGTCGCGCCTTGCCAAGGAAGCGGGCGAGGCGGTCGAACGCGCCGCCGACGTCTGGGCCGATTTCTCCGCCATCGTCCACGGTCGCATCCAGCACGAAGCCGATGTGAAGGTTCGTAAGATGCTCGACCGATCGAACGAAGCGCTGCGGGAGGCGGCAGAATGACCATGCAGAAGCGCATCGCAAAGGGCCTCGACCAGGCCAAATCGCACTATACCGTACTCGTCATCGGCTCGGGCTATGGCGCGGGTGTCGCGGCCTCGCGCCTGGCCCGCGCAGGTCAAGATGTCTGCGTGCTCGAACGCGGCAAGGAGCTGCTGCCCGGGGAATACCCGAACAAGATCGCCGACGCGCAGGGCGCGATGCAGATCAACGTCAGGGGCGGCCGCATCGGCGAGCCCGATGCGCTGTTCGAAGTGCATGTGAACGACGACCAGTATGCGCTGGTCGGCTGCGGTCTCGGCGGAACCTCGCTGATCAACGCCAACGTCTCGCTCGAACTCGACAAGCGGCTGCTCGACCAGGCGCACTGGCCGGCGGCGTTCCGCGACCATCCGGGCGAGATCGATGCCTATTACGAACGCGCGCGCGAAATGCTCGCACCCAATCCCTATCCCGAAAGCTATCCAGCGCTCGGCAAGCTCGAGGCGCTCGAACATTCGGCGAAGGCGATGGGGCAGCGTTTCTACAGGACGCCGATCAACGTCACCTTCGAGGACAAGCTCAACAGGTTCGGCGTGCCGCAGCCCGCCTGCACCAATTGCGGCGACTGTGTTTCGGGCTGCAATATCGGCGCGAAGAACACCACCCTGATGAACTACCTGCCGGATGCCGCGAACCATGGCGCGGAGATCTTCACCCAAGCCAAGGTGCTGTGGATCGAACGCGAGGGCGAAGCCTGGCGGGTTCATCTCGAGCCCAATGGCAAGGATGCGCCGCAGGGCCCCTCGAGCATCACTGCCGATCACGTCGTCCTCGGCGCCGGCGCGCTCGGTTCGACCGAGATCCTGCTGCGTTCGCGCGAGAAGGGCTTGGCGCTTTCCGACCGGCTGGGCGAGAATTTCTCGGGCAATGGCGACGCACTGGGCTTCGCCTACGACAGCTATCTCAAGGCCGAGAAGCAGGGCGACGAGCTGACCGCAAAGCCGCTCTACGCGATCGGCGTCGGCGCCTCGCAGGTTGCCATGGACGCCTATCCCGGGCCCTGCATCACCGGCGTGATCGACATGCGTTCGACCGGAGACGCGACCAAGGGGCTGGTAATCGAGGAAGGGGTCGCCCCGGGCATCATCGCCACCGCGCTCGCTCCTGCCTTCTTCTTCGGCGAAGCCCTGGCGGATGGCTTCACCCGCTTCGGCATGGACCAGGTCAAGCCGCGGCTGATGGATGCCAAGGCGATGGGGGAGGCGGTGCAGACCGATCCCGCCAGCATCGCCGAATGGGCTTACAAGGGCCCGATGGCACGGACGCAGACCTATCTCGTGATGAGCGTCGACGATTCCGGTGGCCAACTGGCTCTCGAAGACGATCGCATCGCGATCCACTGGCCCACCGCGGGCAAGCAGCGCACCTTCCGCCGCGACGACGACAAGATGCGCGAAGCCGCGCAGGCGATCGACGCGCAGTATTTCTCCGATCCGCTGTGGGGCGACCCCTTCGGCAAGAAGCTGATCACCGTCCACCCGATCGGTGGCTGCGGAATGGGCGACGATGCCGTGCATGGCGTGGTCGACGACGCCTGCCGCGTTTTCGCCGGCCGCGAAGGGGCGGAGGTCCACGACGGTCTCTATGTCTGCGACGGTGCGGCACTACCCGGCGCGGTCGGCGTCAATCCGCTCCTGACCATCACAGCGGTGGCCGAACGCGCGATCGAGAAACTGGCGCAGCGTCAGGGGTGGAGGATCGACTACAGGCTCGGCGCGGAGGGGCCGCTTCCCGCACCCGAACCCGCCGAAGAACCCGCGCCGGCACCCGCCCTCGCCACGCGCGGCGATGCGCTGCGCCTGAGCGTCGCCAAATGGGTCGCGGGCCACGCGATCGACCCCGTCTCGCGCGGGATCGAGGAGGCCGCGATGCATTTCGAAGGCGGCGCGGTGGACAAGGGCAAGGCGGTCATCCGCCAGCTGGTCAAGGATCATCCCGAGGCGATGAGTCCCGGCCTCTCCTTTACCGAGACCATGGCCGGCCACATCAGCGCGACCGGCTGCCATCACCGCCCTTGCGGCCATGTCGAGCGCATCCGCGACGACTACGCCAATGGCGATGCCTGGGGTCGGACCGAAGGCAACACCTGCAGCTTCCTGCTGACGGTCACCACCGACAACCTCCACCGCATGATCGAGGAGAAGGAGCACCGCTCGCGCATCACGGGCACGGTGACTCTCAGCGCGATCTCATCGGCGCCTCTCACCGTGCGCGAGGGCACGTTCCGCCTGCTCGTGGCCGATCCGGACAAGGCCGAGAGCTGGAAGATGCTCTATGACATGGTGCTGGAAGGGCCCGATGGTCCGATCCATTTCCATGGCTTCAAGACGCTCGAGCAACGCGGCAAGTCGGACCCGTGGACCGATCTCACCACGCTCTTCGTCACGCTGCGTCACGGCGAGGATTCGCAAGGTGAGCTGATCGGCCGCGGCGTGCTCAAGCTCGGCATCGATGAATTCATGCGCCAGCTGACCACGATCACCGTCCACGATGCAGGTACGCTGGTGGGCCATGTGGTCAATCTGATCCCGCGCGCGAAGAAGGCGATCGAAACCTATTTCACCGCCAAATACGCGGGCTTCTTCGCCATGACCGTGTTCCGCGCCTATGGCGGGATGCTGGCGACGCTCAACGATTTCGCGGGCAAGGATGCGGCCAGGCTGGTGGCGCGAGACTTGCGCCTGCCGCCCGCGGAAAGCCATGTCGTACCTACCGGAGACGGCGTGAACATCGGCCTCACGCGCTATCGCGGCGGCGCACGCGGGCCAGTGGTGCTCGCACCCGGCTTCTCGGTCCGCGCCTCGAGCTTCGCGACACCCACGGTCGAGGAAAACCTCGCCGAGAGCCTCGTGGCACAGGGCTATGACGTCTGGCTGTTCGACTATCGCGCCAGCGCCGATGCAGGCAACGACACGGAGCATCCTCCCGAATTCACCATCGACGACATCGCCCGTCATGACTGGCCCGTAGCGATCGCCAAGATCCGTGCTGCTTCGGGTGCCGAGAGCGTCCAGGCGATCGCGCATTGCGTGGGCTCGATGAGCCTCCTGATGGGGATCGGTGCGGGCTGGGTCTCGGGCGTCCGCTCGCTGATCTCCTCGCAGCTAACGCTGCATCCGGTGACCGACTGGCTCAACTACATGAAGTCCGATCTCGGCGTCGCCGGGGCGCTCGGACAGATATCCCTGCTCGACGGTCATCTCGACTTCGTCAGCCAGGGGACCGACGCCGATTACGAGATCGACGCCATCGCCTATCAGATCCCCATGCCGGATGGGCAGGCCTGCAAGAACCCCACCTGTCGGCGCGTCTTCGGCGTGTTCGGGCCGAGCTGGGACCACGACCAGCTCGGGCACAACACCCATCTTGCGCTCGGCAGCATGTTCAGCCGCGTGTCACTCAAGCCTTTCGAGCAGCTGCAGCAGATCATGCACAAGGGTCTGGCGGTCGATGCCGAAGGGAAGGCGATCTACACCTCCGACAATGCGGCTCGCCGCCTCGCGCTTCCGATCAGCTTTCTCTCGGGGGCGACCAACCAGATATTCTACCCCGAAAGCGGGCAGCGCACGCGCGTCTGGCTGCAAGGCAGGAACGGGCGTGAACTTTACCAACAGCGTATCGTGCCCGGCTATGGCCATATGGACCTATTCATCGGCCACAATGCCCACCGCGATGTGACGCCGGTCATTCTCGAGCAGCTGGAATGGCTCGACGGCGCTGGGCAGAGGGAATTGGCGCGCAGCCAAGGCTAGGCCGACAGGTGTTCAGCGTACGAATGATCGGGCCGAGAGTTGCGCCTTTTCGAAGATCAGGGCGAATTCGACCGCGTTGCGGACGTCCAGCTTCTTGAAGATATTGGCGCGGTGAACCTCTACCGTGCGCGGACTGATTCCGAGGTCGCGTGCGATTTGCTTGTTGCTGCTCCCGTCTACGACCCGGGCGGCAATCTCGCTTTCGCGCGGCGTCAGGCGAGCCATCAGCGATTTGCTCTGCTCGATTTCGGCGAGATGGCGTCGCAGCTCCGCCGAGTGGGCGATATGCTCGCCGATCTTCCCGGCAAACTGTGTGATGGAGACCGGTTTCTCGGCGAAATCGGCGGCGCCGCTTCTCATGGCCTTCGCGGCAAGGCCGATCTCCCCTTGGGAGGTCAGCATGATGACCGGAATTGCCAAGGTTTCGGTCGGGAGCTGGCCGAGGACAGTCAGCCCGTCCATCTCGGGCATCTGCGTATCGAGCACGATGCAATCGGGTAGCTCGAATTCCAGGCTCTCCAGAAAATCGACGCCGCTGCGGAAGGGGCGGCAGAGAAAACCGTGCTTTTCGAGCCCGCGGACAAGCGCCTGCCTCACGTCGGATTCGTCATCGACAATTGCGACCCGGGCCTTCGCTTGGTCGAACCCGGAGGGCAGTGTGGAGTCGAAGGTCACCGGCCCTCAATCCTAGCTCGGATGGCCGCGTCTAAGCATGCGGAGGGCTGGACCAGCTCGACGCTCCTGCTTCGATAGAGTGGCTCGATCCATCCTTGCTCCCGAAAGTGACACCCCTTCCGCTATCACTAACTCCTTCAAAAGGCAAAGCTACGCGAAGGAGAAGGTTGTGATTTTGCCCATCTTCCAAAGAGGCTTGGGCAATCGTTTCATGGTTTCTTCTCGAGCGATCGGGGCCAGTTTGCTCTGGCGAAGTTTCGCCGCCCAATAATTGTCATCGGTTCGGATCAAACCCAGCAAATCGTAGCGAGCGATCCGAAACTCGCCACTCGTCGAGCACCGGGTCACAGCGCCATCCAGCTCTTCCACAGCATGTACAGCGCGACCACGAAGATGAGCGCCGCAAACACCGTTTTCAGCTGACCTCCTCCAGACAGCCGCTTGGCCAGCTGCGTGCCGAAGAATCCGCCCGCCACGCCGCCGAGAATGAAGACTGCTGCGAGAACCCAGTCGACCATGCCTGAGATCGCATAGTTTGCGGCGGTGGTCAGGCCGAACGCAGTGACTGCGACGAGGCTGGTACCGACGGCATTGATCATCAGCATGTCGGTCGAGGCAATCAGGCCGGGGACGATCAGGAAGCCTCCGCCGATGCCGAAGAACCCGCTGAACGCCCCGGTGCCGAGCCCGAAGCCGAGGACCTTGGGGGCGTTCCTGCGATTGCATGCCGCCCCCGCAGTGCCCGTGGCCTTGCGCGACCGGAGCATCAGTGCGCCCACGACAAGCATCAGGATCGCGAACAGGAACAGGAGTTTCTGACCGTCGAAATTCTTCCCCAGCGTCGAGCCGCCGAAGGCACCGATCACTCCGGCTCCGGCATACATGAGACCGCAGCGCCAGCGGACATTGTGATCCCGGGCATGCTGGATCAGCCCGGTTGCAGCATTGGCGGCCACCGCGAAGGCGCTGGTTCCGATCGCCACGTGGGGATTGGGCACACCGACCAGATAGACCATCAGCGGAACCGCGAGGATCGATCCCCCGCCGCCCACGAGGCCGAGCGAAAAGCCGACGAGCGCGCCGGAAAGCGCGCCCAGAAGAAGATGAAGCGTGTCGATCACGCGGCGACCCCAGGGTGCGGCCTAGTGTCGGGCCTTACGAGCCATTCGTGGCCCTTGAGCATTCCGTTCCAATAGACCCACGGCAGGACTTCGGATTTGAGCAGCCAGCTCAGCTTGCGCGGTCGGGTGCCGTCGATCAGCCATTTGGGAAAGCTTGGCAGGAGCTTGCCGTCATAGCCGAATTCGGCGAGCACAATCCTTCCGCGCTCGACGGTCAGCGGGCACGAGCCATAGCCATCGTAGTCGGCGACCGGTCCGCCTCCATCGAGTACCGCGAGCGCGTTGACCGCAACGATCGGGGCCTGCTTGCGCGCCGCGGCGGCCGTCTTGGCGTTGGGGGTCGATCCCGCGTCGCCTACCGCGAAGACATTGGGATAGCGGACATGGCGCAGGCTGAATTTGTCGACATCGACAAAACCGTTTTCGGGGTGAGCGAGCGGACTGTCGGCGACGAATTGCGGCGCCACCTGCGGGGGCACCACATGGAGCATGTCGAACTCTACAACCTCCTCGCCCGCCGGCGTCTTGAATGTGGCCGTCTTGCCCGGCCCGTCTACCGCGATCAGGTTCTGTTCGAGCTTGAGTGCAATGCCGTACTTCCGGACATATTCCATCAGTGCCGGGACGTACTCTTTAACTCCGAAAAGGACTCCGCCGGCGTTGCGGAATTCGACGTCGATCCGGTCTAGGACACCGCGCTCGAGCCAGGCATCGCAGGACAGGTACATGGCCTTCTGCGGCGCCCCGGCGCATTTTATCGGCATCGGCGGCTGGCTGAAGATCGCCCGTCCGGACCGGAGATTTTGCACCAGGTCCCACGTGTAAGTGGCCAGATCGAAGCGGTAGTTGGAGGTGACGCCGTTACGCCCGAGCGTATCCTCCAGACCGGCGATCTTCTCCCACGCGAGCCGGATCCCGGGAGCCACGATCAACAACTTGTAAGTGACCGTCGTACCGTCGGCTAGAGTGACCTGATTGTTCTCGGGCTGGAAGCTGGCGGCAGCCTGCCGGAGCCAGTGCGCGCGGCGGGGCATCACACTCGCCATCGGACGGCGCGTGACCGCTGCGTCGAAAACGCCTCCGCCGACCATCGTCCAGCCAGGCTGGTAGGAATGCGTCTCGCTCGGCTCGATGATGGCGATATCGAGCGAGGGACGGCGCTTCAGCATCGATGCAGCGGTGGCGATCCCCGCGGTTCCTCCGCCGACGATGACGACCTCGTGAGTAAGCTTCTGGGTCACGGGAATTCCTTCGGGGATGGGCGCGGCGCTAACCGCCGAGCCGGCTGCGGAGCGCGGAGAGGTCGTAACCGGCCTTGCGTGCACGCTCGATCAAGGTGTCGCTACCGAGCCGGTCGAAGTTGGCCAGGGCGTCGAGCGTGATCGAGCGTGTGCCGGTGCGGCAGTAGGCGAGCACCTTGCCCTCGGCTTCGCTCCGAACGCGCCCGAAGGCCTCGATCGCGGCGGCGGGAAATTCCCCGCCGGACACGGGGATGTGGTGGAAGGCGATACCCGCGGTTTCGGCTGCGGCCGCCATCTCGGCGGCATCCGGCTGGCAGCTTTCCTCGCCGTCGGGGCGATTGCAGATGAGCGTACGGTACCCGGCTTCCGCCAGCGCGGGCAGGTCTTCGGGGCGGAGCTGCGGGGCGACCGCGAAACGCTCCGATACGGGGGCGATCGTCATCGGCTTTCCCCCTCGAACAGCCGAACGATCATCATCCCGGCCAGCATGGCCAGGATGAAGATCGCCGCCGCCTGCGGCGCGATCACCAGGGCGGCGATGCCCGGTCCGGGACACAGGCCGGCAATCCCCCAGCCGATGCCGAATAAGGCAGCGCCGCCGATCAGCCGGGGATCGAGGTCCTTGCGTGTGGGAACGTGGAACTGCTCCTCGAACAGCGGCGCGGCCATGCGCGGCACGATGCGCCAGACGATCGCCATGACGATCACGGCGCCGCCCATGACGAAGGCCAGCGTCGGATCCCAGTCGCCGAAGAGGTCGAGGAAGCCGCGCACCCGCCCCGGGTTGGTCATTCCGCCGATGGCGAGCCCGGCACCGAACAGGGTGCCCGACACCAGGCTTGGCAATGCGATCCTCATGACAGCACCTCCAGCCCCATGGCGTTCATGATGGCGACCGTCGCGATCCCCGCGGCCATGAAGGTGAGCGTGGCGATTAGCGAGCGTGGGGAGAGACGGCTGACGCCGCAGACGCCGTGCCCGCTCGTGCAGCCGCTGCCGAGACGCGTCCCGATGCCGACCAGCAGGCCCGCCACGGCGAGGGTGATTGGGTTGGCGAATCGTGCCTCGATCCCGCCCGCCAGAAGCGACACGGCCAGCGCGCCGAGCGGCAGGCCGATCAGGAACATCCACGCCCCGCTACGCGCAATGCCGCTGCCCCCTATCCCGATCGCCCGGGCTGCAAGCCCGGAAACGCCCGCGATCCGGCCAAGGCCGAGCAGCATGACGGCAGCGGCGAGGCCGATGAGCACGCCACCTGCCAGTCCGGCGAGCGGCGCGGCGTCGGGAAACCCGGGGAGCATCATACGGCGTTCACCGGAATCTTGATGTAGCTGACGCCGTTGTCCTCGGGGGCGGGCAGACGGCCACCGCGGATGTTCACCTGGACCGAAGGCATGATTAGGTTGGGCATCGCCAGCGTCTTGTCGCGGGCAGTGCGCATGTCGACGAACTCATCCTCGGTGACCCCGTCCTTGACGTGAACATTGCCTTCGCGCTGCTGCCGGACGGTCGTCTCCCACGCGTACTCGTCGCGGCCCGGTGCCTTGTAGTCGTGGCACAGGAACAGGCGCGTCTCGTCGGGGAGCGAGAGCAGGCGGCGGATCGAGCGGAACAGCTGGCGCGCATCGCCGCCTGGAAAATCGGCCCGTGCGGTGCCGAAATCGGGCATGAAGATGGTATCGCCCACAAAGGCCGCGTCGCCGATGATGAAAGCCATGTCGGCGGGGGTGTGGCCGGGAACGTGGAGGGCAATGCCTTCGATCTCGCCGAGGCGGAAGGTCTCGCCGTCCTCGAACAGCTTGTCGAATTGCGATCCGTCGCGTTCGAAATCGGTCCCGGCGTTGAACAGCTTTCCGAAGACTTCCTGCACCCGCACGATCTGGCGCCCGATGGCGAGCTTGCCGCCGAGCTTATCCTGTAGATAGGGCGCCGCCGAAATGTGGTCGGCATGGGCATGGGTCTCGATCAGCCAGGTCACTTTCAAATTGTTCGAAGTGACGTATTCGACGATGAGGTCGGCCGACCCGTAGGAGGTCCGCCCGGATGCGGCTTCGTAGTCCAGCACCGAGTCGATGATCGCCGCCTCGCTCGTCTCGGGATCGTGAACCACGTAGGAGACGGTATTGGTCGCCTCGTCGAAGAACCCTGCGATCGAAGGGCGCAAGGTCTTGTCTGCGCGGGCGCGGGCAATCTGTTCGGCGGCCAGTTGAACCGGTTTGTCGTTCCCCATGACACTTGCTCCATTAAATTACATAAAGTGTGTATATGTATTGCATTGTCAAAGTCAAGTGGTATGTATCCTGAATGACGAACCACCCCCTTCGCGACGGCAGTGAGTGCGATGCACCCTGCGCTGGTCTCCGCATCGGCGATGTGGCGCCCGATTTTTCGGCGCGCAGCACGGCCGGCGATGTCCGCCTTTCCGACTTCCGGGGGCGCTGGTTGGTGCTCTTCTCGCATCCGGCCGATTTCACGCCGGTCTGCACAACGGAGTTCGTTGCGCTCGCCCGTGCAGCACAGGAATTCCAACGGCGCGATTGTGCGCTGATGGCGCTATCGGTCGACAGCCTGTTTTCGCATTTCGCCTGGCTCAGGATGATCCGCGACCGGTTCGGGGTTGAAGTCCGTTTCCCGATCATCGAGGATCCGACGCTGGTTATCGCCCGGGCCTATGGCATGGTCGCCCCGCAGGACAGCGATAGCGCCACGGTGCGGACGACCTTCTTCATCGATCCGCAGGGCACAATCCGTGCGATGAGCTGCTATCCGGCGAATGTCGGTCGCTCGACGCCGGAAATGATCCGCACGCTCGACGCGCTCCAGGCCGTGGATGACGGGGCTGATCTTGCGCCCGCCAACTGGCAGCCGGGGGAGAGTCTGCTGCGCCAGCCCAGTGCGAGCCTGGATGATGTCTTCGCAGCGGAGGGACAGAGCGACTGGTTCCTTCGTCCGGGCAGAGAGGGAGCTGCCGGATGACGGAAGAAGAACTGGTCGATGCCCTCAAGGCCGTAGCGCACCCGGTCCGGCTGCGTATCCTGCAGACGCTCGCTGGTGGCGAGCGCAATGTCGGAGAGATCGACGATGCGGCACGGATCGGGCAGCCTTCGCTCTCGCAGCAGCTGGCGGTGCTGCGCAACGCCGGGCTCGTGACCACGCGCAAGCAGGCCAAGCTCGTCTACTACCGCATCGATGCCGCGAGGCTCGCGGCCATGTCGTCCGTCCTGGGGGGTATCGCGGGCGTGGCCGTCGAGCCTGCGCGTGCTCCGCGCCGCCCATCGCCCGGCGTCGCCGCATTCGCGCGGTTGGGCTGACCGGCGCCGCAGAACCGGGCGGCGGTGTTGCGCGGAGCGGGATGACCGCCTGAATATCCCCCCCCTTTTTTTCACCCACTCGTCGAGCCTGGTGCGGGACAGGTCTCTCCTTATCCCCTCCTATCCTCTTGTCTGCCCCGTAGAGCCCCCCCCCTGCCACCGTAGCTAAAGTAATTGCGAGTCACTTGCATTAGCATTTGCAATCTCCTAGTCGGGCGACGGACGAATCAAGAGGGCCGAAACCACGTGTCTCGATTTCACCTAATGACCGGGGTCGCCATCATCGCGGCCATCCCGCACAGCGCCCACGCACGGGGCGTTGCCGTACCCGCCGCGGCTTCCGTCTTGCCCACCGACCTCAGCGTTTGGGGCATGTTCGTGCAGGCCGACTGGGTGGTGAAGCTGGTCATGATCGGCCTGCTGATCGCCTCGCTCATCACCTGGACGGTGCTCGTGGCGAAGCATCTCGAACTCGGTCGCCAACGCCAGAGCGCGGCGGAATTCCGCGACCGGCTGATGGCGACCCGTTCGCTTGCCGAGCTCGACGCGACGGCCGCTGCGCATCCGCTCGTCGCCGAGGCGCGCGAAGAGATCGGCCAGTCGGCGGGCGCGCTCGACGATCGGGAGGGTTTGAAAGAGCGGCTGGTCTCGAGGCTCGACCGCTATGAAGCGCGAACCGCACGCCGGATGACGAAAGGCGTCACCATTCTCGGCACCATCGGCGCGACCGCTCCGTTCGTCGGCCTGTTCGGCACCGTCTGGGGTATCATGAACAGCTTCATCGGCATCGCCGAGGAGCAGACGACCAATCTCGCAGTGGTCGCGCCAGGGATCGCCGAGGCGCTGCTGGCGACCGCGCTGGGTCTCGTTGCCGCCATTCCCGCCGTGGTGATCTACAACCATTTCGCCCGCTCGATTGCGGCGCATCGCGCCGTGATTGCCGATAGCGCGGCAGCGCTCCTGCGGATCGTTTCGCGAGACCTCAGCCGCGGCACGCTGCCGCAGGGCGAGGCCTGACGATGGCGCTCAGGCTCGCCTCGGACGCCGACGATCTCGCGGTCGCGCACGAGATCAACGTCACGCCCTTCATCGACGTGATGCTGGTCCTGCTGATCATCTTCATGGTCGCCGCGCCGCTGGCGACGGTCGATGTCAAGGTCGATCTGCCCGTGTCGAATGCGCAGCCGGCAGCCAAGCCCGAAGCGCCGGTCTATCTTTCGCTGCAGGCAGATGGCGCCATCCTCGTCAATGAGGAGGCAGTGGATCTGGCCAGCCTTGGAGCGACGATCGAGCGCGCCACCGCTGGAGACCGCGAGGAGCGGGTGTTCCTGCGCGCCGACAAGACGATCACCTACGACGCAATCATGCAGGCGATGAACGCGCTGCGCGCCGCAGGCTACGTCCATGTCGCGCTAGTGGGTGCGGAATCGGCAGAAGCGGCCCGGTGATGGCCTCGCGCGCCTATCAGTCGAGCTGGGTGGTGGGAGGCGGTGTGGCTGCCGTCGGCCATGCAGCCGTGCTGGTCGGCGTTTTGCTCCTCGGCGGCAAGGCGCCGCGAGAGATCGAGGAAGACCCGGTCGTGCTGGTCGAACTGCCGCCATTGGCGGCCCCAGCTCCCGCAGCTCTCGCGCAGCTGCCCAGTGAACAGCGGCAGCCCGAGATTCCTCCGTCCGAGACCTTGCAGCCGCGCGTGGACGCACCGGAGGTGCGTGCACCATTGCCGCAGCAAGTGGTCGCGGCACCTCCACCGCCGCCCTTGCCGGCGACCAGGAGCGCGCCTCCCGCGGCGCGACCCCTCGCGCCGATCCCCCCGCGCAACGCATTGACGACGGCGGCTATCGCGAGTGGCACGGGAACCGCGGCGACGCCGGGCGACGATCCCAAGGCCAAGCGCGAAGAAGCCGATTACTACGCGCTGCTCAGCGCGCACCTCAATCGCAAGAAGCATTACCCTAGCGAAGCGAGGAAGGCTCGCCAGCAGGGCGTGGTGACCGTGCGCTTCACGGTCCGCTCCGACGGCAGCATCACGGCCAGCTCGATCCGCCAGTCGAGCGGCCATGCGCTGCTCGACCAGGCCACGCTCGACCTGATGCAGCGTGTCGCGCCGCTGCCGAAATTCCCGAAATCGATGAAGCAGGACAGCGTCACGATCTCGCTTCCCATCGACTACTCCTTACGAACACGATGAATAGAAAGGCTTTTTCATGAGGGATCGGAACAAGGGCGTGATCCGCCCGATGAGCCTGCGGGGCGCCGGGCGAGGCACTGCGGTCGCGGCCATCGGTCTGTCGGCTGCGCTCATCGCGGGTGGAGCACAGGCGCAGGACGCCGGCGATCAGGACGAAGTCGTCCTCGACACGTTGACGATCGAAGACGCCACCGCCGACGTCAATCCCAACGCGCAGCCGGGCGTCCCCTACAAGGCGCGGACTTCCGGCGATCTGCGCCGGGCAAAGCCGCTCGCCGAAACCCCGCAGACCATCCAGGTGCTGACCGAGCAGCAGCTCGAGGAGCAGGGCGCGACCGACCTGCGCGACGTGCTCGACAATGTCCCCGGCGTGACCGTGGGGACCGGCGAGAACGGCAATGCCTTCGGCGACCGCTACATCATCCGCGGCCACGAGGCGCGCAGCGACGTTTTCGTCGATGGCTTGCGCGATCCCGGCATGACCACGCGCGAGACCTTCGCGGTCGACCAGATCGAAATCACCAAGGGCCCCAGCTCGAGCTTCGCCGGTCGCGGCTCGACCGGCGGGGCGGTGAACTCGATCACCAAGAAGGCAAGCACCGACTATCAGTTCACGCGCGTCGATGCGGGCATCGGGACCGACGACTATTACCGCGTGACGCTCGACGGCAATTTGCCGATCACCGACACGCTCGCAGTGCGTGCCAACCTGCTCTACGGCTACGAGGAGGTTCCCAACCGCAACTTCTCCGACCGCGAACGTTATGGCGCCGCGATTTCGGCCGCCTTCAAACCTAGCGATGTGATCGAAATGGTGGTCGACTATTACCACCTGACCGCGCAGGACACGCCCGATCTCGGCAGCTACGTTCCGCGGCCGACCGGCACGGGTCCGGGCGATGTGACCGTTTACGAACCCTGGCACGCGGCACCCAACTATGCCCAAGACGGCGATTTTCTCGAATCCGATGTCGATACGGTCACCGGCCGGATCTACATCACGCCGTTCGACGGATTCCGCATCGTCAATTCGACGCGCTATGGCGAGACGAGCAACGGCTATGTCCTCACCGGCCTGCGCGGCGGTGCCTACGATCCCACCACCGACACTTTCGCGCCGGTCACGCTGAGCACCCACCAGGGCAATCAGGAGGTCCAGTATTTCGTCAATCAGTTCAATGTGATCGGTGAGTTCGCCACCGCGGGCCTGAAGCACAATCTGATCGTCGGCAGCGAATATTCCAATCTGCGGGTAACCAACGGAACCTACGACATTTCCCAGAACGGCACGCCCAACTGCGTCACCGATGGTCGTGGCGGCCCCCAACCGGCCTTCTGCATTACCGACGAGAACCGCACCGTCCTATTCGGCGATGCCAATATCCACGGCCTGCTCCAGCGCGATATCTCCCGCGGCCAGGCCGACAGTGACTGGCAGGTCGAAACGCTCTCGGTCTATGCCATGGACACGATCGACGTGACCGAATGGCTCTCGCTCCACGGCGGTGTGCGCATGGATGCGTTCAGCTATGCCAATCTGGTCGACAGCCGGGGCACCGTGACCGACTATGGTTATAGCGACACGCTCTGGAACGGCCATGCAGGGATCGGCGTGAAGCCGCTCGAAGAAGTCTATCTCTATTTCAACTACGGGACCGCCAAGAACATCAATGGCGGCGAATCCGATCTCGGCGGCAATTGCGGTTATGGCGGCATCTGCGTGGCCGACGGCACCGACATCGGCGATGGCAGGCCGGAAAGCACCGAGAGCTTCGAACTGGGGGCAAAGGCCGATCTGTTCGACGACCACCTCCTGCTCACCGCCGCAGCGTTCCAGATCACCAAGGGCGATGTCTTCGAATCCGCCGGCGACAACTATTCGGCGGGCGGTTCGCTCAACACCGGTGAGAACCGCGTTCGCGGTGTGGAGTTCGGTCTCGTCGGCAACATTACGCCCAAGCTGATGGCGCAGGCCGCGCTCACAGTGATGGACTCGGAAATCACCAAGTCGAACGATCCCGACAAGATCGGACGCCGCCTGAGCAATTTCTCCAACACGCAGTTCAGCGGGCAGCTTCGCTACCAGGCGACCGATGCGATCGCCTTCGGCGGCACTGCCACCTACAAGGGCGAGGTGTTTACCGGCCAGCCCGACGACGCGGCGGGCTTTGACGACACGCTCGGCGTCTATACCTATCGCGTGCCCGACTACTGGACCTTCGATGCATTCGTAAGCGTCGACTTCAACCAGAACTTCGGTGCCCGGGTGAACGTGACCAACGTTACCGACGAGGACTACTATCTCGCCGGTTACCGTTCGGGCCACTTCCTCTACAAGGGCGACGAGCGCCGGGCGACGCTGACGCTCACCGGCAAGTTCTGACCGGACGGGGCGCGGGCTTCGGTCCGTGCCCCACCTTCGCATCGAAAGGCCCAACGCGCATGTTGACCGTCATCGAGAATCTCCTGGACGATGCCGAGGTGCGCCAGTTCAATGGAGCGCTTGCCGCGGCCGACTGGCAGGACGGGTCGGGGACAGCCGGTACCCGCTCGGTGGCCGTCAAGCAGAACCTCCAGCTCGACCGGCAGGACGCCCTGGCGCAGGAACTGGGTAATACGATCCTGCGCAAGCTCGGCCATCACCCCGAATTCGTCTCCGCTTCGCTGGCGGAGAAGATCTGGCCACCGGTGTTCAACCTCTACCAGGATGGCGGCCACTACGGGACGCATTCCGATGCCGCGCTGATGCGGCTGCCCGAAGCTGGGCTGACCATCCGCAGCGACCTCTCGGCGACGCTCTTCCTTTCGGATCCCGACAGCTACGATGGCGGCGAGCTGATCGTCGAGGAGCAATACGGCGCACAGGCGGTCAAGCTCGCGGCGGGCGACATGGTGCTCTATCCCTCGTCCAGCCTGCACCAGGTCGCACCGGTGACGCGCGGGCAGAGGATCTGCGCGATCACCTGGATCCAGAGTGCGGTGGCCGATACGTCGGCCCGGGCCCTGCTCTACGATCTCGACCAGTCGATCCGGGCATTGACCCCCGACCGGGCCGGGGACGATCCCGAGATCAACCGTCTCATCCATGTCTATCACAATCTGTTGCGGCGGTGGGCACAGCCGTGATCGGCTGGCGCCGAGCCGTGCTGTGGTTCGTGCTCGCCATTCCGGCGGGGACGATGATCCAGCGCTTTTCGGCCGGCGAGGCACTGGCGATGGACCTATATCACCCGAGCGGGGAGATGGCCGTGCGGCTGATGATCCTGGCGCTGCTGCCCGGTCCGCTCAGCGATGCCTTCGGGCCGAACCGCCTGCTGCGCGGCTGGCTGGCGATCCGCCGCAATCTCGGCGTGGCTGCGTTCTGCTACGCGCTGCTCCACCTCGTGTTCTACGTGATCGACATGCGACTGCTGTCAGCGATGATCGACGAATTCGCGATTCCCGGCATCTGGACCGGCTGGCTCGCCTTCGCGCTGATGCTGATACCCGCCGCGATCAGCTTCGACGCCGCCATGCGCAGGTTGCGCCGTCGCTGGAAGCTTCTCCAGCGGCTGGTCTATCCCGCCTTCCTCCTGGCGCTTGCACACTGGCTACTGCTCGATTGGAGTTGGGGGCCAGCCCTTGTTCACCTAGTCCCGCTATTGGGCGCCTGGACCTTGCGCTGGGTGCTGAGCCGCAATTTATCCCCTTCGAGGAGTGCCGCATGATCTCTCTCCGCTTCGCCAAGGCCTCGGCGCTTGTCGCCGCTGCTGCCGCCATTGCCCTGTCTGCGCCCCTGCATGCCGATGGCGACATCGTCTGCAAGGCCGGCCCGCAATCGGGCTGGCAGAAGATCGCAAAGCTCAAGAAAAAGGTCTGGCTCGAGGAATGGACGCTGCTCAAGATGCAGGTCGAGGGCGATTGCTACGAAGTCTATGCGCGGACGAAGGAAGGTCAGGCGATCGAGGCGTTTTTCCACCCGGTGACGCTCGAGAAGCTCGTCGTCTTCCGGCGCGGACAGGAAATCTACCGCGCCGAGGGCTTCACCGGCTAGCCCGCCGCCAAGTTCACCGTTTGGCCTTTTCGAACAGGTCGACCAGTTCGCCGAATTTCCGTTGCTGCTCTTCGGCATCGCCGCTGGCGATCGCTTCCGCCACGCAGCACGCCGCATGGCGCTTGAGGATTTCGCTCTCGGCGCGGCCGAGAGCAGCTTTCACGGCCTGCATCTGGTTGAGGACGTCGATGCAATAGCGATCGTCTTCGATCATTTGCGCGACGCCGCGCACCTGCCCCTCGATCCGGCGAAGCCGATTGACGATGCTGGAACCGGTTGCTGCCACGATTTGCTCTCCGTTTGCTGCCATACCCGCCGGGGTATCTTGCAATACTCCTAGGGGGTATATACGGCGGACGCCCGAGGAGTTGCAAGACGCATGTCCGATTTGATTGTTTCCCGTCGCCGACTGCTGGGAGCCGGAGTGCTCGGTGCCGGTGCCCTTGCCATCCCCGCCTGGGCGCGCGGTGCCGACCTTCACGGCGGCACGATCCGTCCCGGCTTCGACGAAGTGTCGGGCCGCGATATTGCCCTTACGATCGGCGAAGGACCTCGCGTGGTGCAGGGGCGTCGCGGGCATGCAGTCGCGGTCAATGGCAGCGTGCCGGGTCCGCTGGTTCGCCTCCAAGAAGGTCAGCCGGTTCGCCTCGCGGTCACGAATACGCTCGATGACGACAGCTCGATCCACTGGCACGGCCTGCTGCTGCCGTTCCAGTTCGATGGCGTTCCTGGCGTCAGTTTCCCCGGGATCAAGCCGGGTGAGACATTCGTCTATGACATTCCCCCACTGCGACAGAGCGGAACCTATTGGTGGCATAGTCACTCGGGGCTGCAGGAGCAGGCGGGGCATTACGGCCCGATCGTGGTCGAACCCGCAGGGGCGGACGCCGTGCAAGCGGACCGCGATTACGTCCTGCTGCTGAGCGAGTTCACCCCGCTGCATCCGCACATGATCATGAACAAGCTCAAGAAGGGCGAAGGCCACTTCAACTACCAGCAGAACACCTGGACCGACGACTACCCGCTGTCGGGCGAGGATCGGCGCATGTGGGCCAGGATGCGGATGATGGCGACCGACATCCTGGACGTGACGGGTTCGACCTACACCTACCTCGCCAACGGGCGGGGCCCGGCGGAGGGGCTGGAATTCCTGTTCAATCCGGGCGAGCGTGTGCGGCTGCGGATCATCAACGGCAGCGCGATGACCTTTTTCAACGTCCGCATTCCCGGAGTGAGGTTCTGGGTGGTCGCAGCCGACGGTCAGAACGTGCGCCCGGTAGAGGTCGAGGAGCTCCAGATCGGCACTGCCGAGACATACGATATCGTGGTCGAGCCGACCGGCGAAGCCCGGACGATCGTCGCCGAGAGCATGGATCGTTCGGGCATGGCGGTGGCGACCCTGGCCTCGCGCCCCGGTGCGCGGGCGAGCATCCCCGCGCTGCGCGACCCGCCGCTGCTGACGATGGCCGACATGGGCATGAACCATGGCCGCGGCGACATGGCCGGGATGGATCATTCGGCCATGGGCCATTCCATGCCATCGGATACGACCCCCTCCGAGCCGATGACGGGAATGGACATGGGCGGCATGGACATGCGCGACACGTCCAAACTGCCGCCGAAGGTCAAGGTCGGCCCCGGCATAGACATGGTCTCGATGGATCCTGTCGACCGGATGGGTGACCCCGGCATCGGTCTCGACAGCGTCGGGCACAAGGTTCTCACCTACAAGGATCTCGTAGCGTTGGCGCCGAACGACGACCCGCGTCGCCCCTCACGGCAGATGGAAATCCATCTGACCGGCAACATGGAGCGTTACATGTGGTCGTTCGACGGCAAGGAATACACTGCCGTTACCGACGACCCGATCCGCTTCGCCTATAACGAGCGGGTGCGGGTCAAGCTGGTCAACGACACCATGATGGCGCACCCGATCCACCTGCACGGCCACTTCTTCGAGCTGGTCAATGGCGCACCCGCCGACCGGCAGCCGCAGAAGCACACCGTCATCGTCCAGCCTGGCGGCAGCGCCACCTTCGACCTAACGGCGGACGAGGAGGGCGACTGGGCCTTTCACTGCCACCTGCTCTATCACATGCACGCAGGCATGTTTCAGATCGTGACCGTCGCGCCGCGTGGCAACCAGCCCGAGCTCGAGCGGGTGGGGAAAGACTGATGCGCCTGCTCGCAGCCATGCTTCTCCTGGGCACTGCCGCGCCCGCCATTGCGCAGGATCACTCGGGGCACACGATGCCGTCCGCGCAATCGCCCGCCCAGACCGACTGCGAGAACGAAGCCGCGCGTCACCGCGCCATGGGCCACCCGGTAGCCGACGGGGCCTGCGCTCCGGCCGCCGAACCTGCCGCCGATGCCCCGGGCAGCGAGCATGCTGGTCACGCCGGTATGGACCATTCGGCCATGGACCATTCGACGATGGATCGTGGAATGCTGGATCTTGGCACCATTGACATGGCCCCGATCCCCCAAGGCCCGCCGCCAGCCGCTGCGGGCTCGGGACCACCTCGCGCCGCAGATGCGATCTGGGGTGCCGATGCGATGCGCGCATCGCGCGCGGCACTGCGCACCGAGCACGGAGGCATGAATGTCTTCTGGTTTCAGGGCGATCGCGCCGAATATCGCGCGAGGGACGGCGACGATGGCTACCTGTGGGACGCGCAGGGCTACTACGGTGGCGACATCGACAAGTTCTGGTTCAAGAGCGAGGGGGAGGGCAGCTTCGGCGAGAAGCCGGAGTCCGCCGAGATCCAGGCTCTGTGGAGCCACGCGATCGGGCCGTGGTGGGACTTGCAGGCAGGCGTTCGGCAGGACCTCACGGGTCCAGAACGCACCCATGCCGTCATGGGCGTTCAGGGGCTGACCCCGTACCAATTCGAGATCGACGCGGCCGCTTTCCTGTCGAACAAGGGAGACCTCACCGCACGCGTCGAGGCGGAACTGGACGAGCGCATCACCCAGCGCCTGATCCTGCAGCCGCGTGCCGAACTGAACCTGTCCGCGCAGGACGTACCCGAACTGGGAATTGGCGCTGGGCTCGATGCGGTCGAGCTGGGTATACGGCTGCGCTACGAAATCGCCCGCGAGTTCGCGCCCTACGTCGGCATAGAACAGGAATGGAAGCTGGGCCGGAGCGCCGACTACGCCCGGCTCGCGGGCGAGGATCCGAGTGTGACCAATTACGTCGTCGGTATCCGGTTCTGGTTCTGACTGGGCGACGGACTGGGAGCGGCTTGTGACCCCAGGAATTATCGCGGCTCGCTCGCAAGCAGTGCGAATTGGCAGTCCCGAACCTGCGGCTTGAGGCGACTCGCAGGTTCCTTCACACCGCACGGAAGTCCGACTGCAGGCCGGTGGCGGAGACGGAGGAAGAAAAATTGGCAAAGTTATCAATTACTTATTCGTCCATTGGCGGGTGAGCCACTACCTCTGCCATAACTTTAGTCGTGGTCTGAGACGGACGAATGCGGATTCACAAGTACAGATCGGCGGTTGTAAGGGCTGCTATTGGGCCGTTTGTGAACAGTCCGGTTCTGGCATCGAAGTTATAGGATGCCGAAACTCCTTTGAGACGCAAGGCGGCAACACCTTCGGTGATCTTCAAGCACTCTTCTCGAGTTCCAGATGCCGCGCTGCTAGATGGAACCAACCGCTTTTGAGTCGAACTGTTCTACGCGCTCAACGACCTTCGCAAGGAACTGCAGTCCGGCCTTGATTTCCTTCTCGCCCCATCCGTCGATGATCTGGTCGATGGTACGTGAGGCCCGCTCCATCATCAGCGCCACTTCCTGTTCGCCCTCCTGCGTGAGAAAGACCTTCTTCTCTCTGCCCGAGTCCGCACTGTTGCGGATGGTGAGCAGAGGCTTTTCACGCGCCGCCATGCGCTTCAGGACCTTGGTGACTGCGGGACTTCCCAGCTCGTACCAGCTGCAGATCAGCCGCTCGATCTCCTTGCGCGGAAGGCTTGTCCCGCTTTCGCCTTCGGAATGAATCATCCACAAGATCACCGCCTCATGGTGACTGAGCGCAGGACCTTGGAGCGATTTCTCCATCGCTTCGCCCACCACATAGTGGAACGGATAGAACAGCCTGAGGAAATCCGGCGAGGCAGGATGAGACGCGACTGCTTGTGCTGGCGATGCCTTGGTCATGAACCTCTTTTAGCCTGAACTGGCGCAATTCCTATGCCCGCCTCTTGACAGAAAAGCTGTCTCGTGGAAAGTGTCCGTTGGACAGTATCGGAGCGGTACGTCACAGGGAAGGGGACATGGTGGAAGCTGCCACAAAAGATATCGACCTGTCGGTGCTGAACCACAGGGCCACGATTTCCGATCCATACCCGGTCTATGACGAACTGCGCGCGGCGAGCCCGCTGTTCGGCTATCGCGATTTTCCTCCTGGTACTGTGCCCGGTGTCGATGAGCCGCAGCCCGCCTGGGTCGTGCTTGATTTCGATCACGTGTCGCAAGTCGCCTATGACCACGAACGCTTCTCCTCGCGCGATAGCCTTCAGGAGGAATCAAGCGCGCCGACGCTGATGCTGGTCAACCACGACCGGCCCGAGCACACCCGGCTGCGCAAGATCGCCGCCAAGGTATTTCAGCCCAGTTCGATCACCGCCTTCCATGCCGAAGCCAAGCGACTGGCGCGAGAGACGATGGACGAATTTATCTCTACGTCCGCGTCAGTCGATGTAATGCAGGAGTACTGCGCGATGCTGCCTGCGCGGGTGATGGCGGCGCTGCTGGGTGTGCCGATGGCGCGCGCCGCCGATATACGCGGCTGGGCGACGGCCTTTATGTTGTCGGAGGACCTGACCCCGCAAGAGCGCCAACAACGTAACGTCGCGCTGCTCGACTACTTCGACGGTTTCGTGCGCGAGTTCGTCCAGAACCGCGATCCCGCCTCGGCCGCTGCGCCGCTGCTGACCGCTTTCCTCGATACCGAGGTCGAGGGCGAAAAGCTCACGCTGGAAGAAGCCGTGCTGTTCTGCATGACCGTCACCGTGGCGGGAGCCGAGACAACCTCTTTCCATCTCGGCAATATGTTTGCGGTATTTGCCGATGAGGCAGGGGTGTTCGCGCGCTATCGCGAAGAGCCGGCAATCTTCGACCGCATCTTCAAGGAAACTTTGCGCCGTCACGGACCGCCGCAGCGGCTGTTTCGCGTGGCAACGCAGGATACGCAGATCGGCAATGCGCTGATCAGGCGCGGCGATTGGGTTGCGGTGTTCTTCGGTGCAGCGAACCACGATCCCGCCGTCTTCCCCGATCCGCGCAAGTTCGACTGCGATCGCGACAATCTCAATCGCCACATGAGCTTCGGCTATGGCATCCACCGCTGCCTCGGCGCGCCGCTCGCCAAGCTTGAGCTTCAGGTGACGGCCGAGCTGCTGCGCGAACGGTTTGCGCGCATCGAACGCGCCGAACCGGCCGAGTGGCAGGGAGTGAGCCTGCTCAACCACGGGCTCGCCCGCAACGTCCTCAGATTCATTCCGTAAAAAAAGCCTCACCAGCACGTGAGGCGTCGGCAACGACCGATAAATTGGGAGAGAGAGAATGAGCAAGCATCTGCTGGCAGCGGTGTCGATCACGGCGCTAGCTGCGGTTTCTGCTCCGGCTTTCGCGCAAGAATTGGCGATCGAGGAGGCGACGCAAAACGCCGAACCCAGCGAGGGTCTGATCGTGGTTACGGCGACTCGCCGTGAGGGGACTTTGCAGGATGCACCGCTCGCGGTCACCGCGCTGGGCCGGGATGCCATGGAGGAGCGCTCGATCGCCTCGGTCGAAGATGTCGGCAACCTTACCGCCGGGGTGCAAATTGCGCGCTATCAAGGTGATACTTCGATCTTCATCCGCGGGATCGGCACACCGTCGATTATCGCAGGGAATGACAGTTCGACTGCCGCCTATCTCAACGGTACCTATTTGAGCCGGGGTGCGGCGATCGGGCCGGCCTTCTTCGATGTTGAGCGGGTAGAGGTGCTGCGCGGGCCGCAGGGGACGCTTTATGGGCGCAACGCCACCGGCGGCGCAGTCAATATCGTTACCCGGACACCCGGCGAGACGCTGGAGGGCGATGCGCGGCTTACGCTGGGCAATTATGATCTCGTGCGCTTTTCCGGCGGCGTCGGTGGACCTCTGAGCGAAGGGCTCCGCGCCCGCGTCGCGGTGCAGGCCGAGACACGCGGTGGCTATGCCACCGTGATCCGTGCCGACGACAGCACGCAGGATGTCGATGATGCGGAGAACATCTCCGCGCGGCTGACGGTTGAGGCAGATCTCGGCCCTAACGCCGTACTCACGCTCATGGGCGATTACTTCCGCGCCGACGACCGCGCGAACGTCTATTACTACGCCAGCGCGGGCTATGCGGAAGGCGATCCGAGCTGGTACCTGACCCGCGAAGGCTCCCAGACCTTTCCTTATTTCCTGATCAAGAACACCGGACGCGCCACGGAGCGCAAATCGCGCGACCTGTTTGCGGACACGCCCTATCACAATGATGTCGAAGTCTGGGGCATGACCGGCGATCTCAAGTGGTACATCGGCGAATACGACCTGCAGCTGCTCGCCTCCTACCGCGAGACTTCTACCGATTCCAAAAACGAATTCGATCTCTCGGATAGCTTCAACACCTATGTCGGGCGCGCCGAGGATCACTGGCAGTTCACCGGAGACGTCCAGCTCTCCTCTCCCACCGATGGCGCTTTCTCGTGGATCCTGGGCGCAAGTTATTTCCGCGAGGAGAACGTCATCGATAACGACGTCTTCGGTGATTTCTGGGAGCCGATCCTGACACAGGGCCTGCTCGACCTGCAGGCTGCGGGCGTCATTCCGACCTTCCCCGTCGTGATCCCGCAAACGCCGCTGTGTTGCGAACTCCAGCTGAGCGGTGAACAGGAGACCGAGGCCTTTGCTGTGTTCGCTGATGCCGACTTCGCCATCAGCGACAGGCTGACCGCACGCTTTGGCGGACGCTACAGCTGGGAACAGCGCGATGGCGCACAGCGTTTCGAGCTGCTGATCCTGCCCGACATCCGCTTCGCGCCTGAAACCGCCTTCTTCCCCAATGCGGTGAGCGATGATCGCAACGCCGCGCAACCCGACCCGTTCGGCTTTCTGGTTGCGCCAGTGCGCGGGCCTTCGACCTTCGAGGCGTTCACGCCCAAGTTCGGGCTCGATTTCGAGCCCACTGACGATCTGCTAATCTACGCCACGGTTCAGCGCGGTTTCAAAAGTGGCGGCTACAATATCGGAAGCAGCCAGCAGGACCCGTTCGAGCCAGAGAAGATCTGGTCCTACGAACTGGGCATGAAGGGCGCGTTCGCCGATGGCGCAGTGCAACTGAACAGCGCGCTGTTCTACTACGACTATACCAACCTTCAGGCGCAGGACAGCGTTGCCAACCAGCCGATCATCCGCAATGTCGGCAAGGCGCGCGTCACCGGTTTCGAGATTGAAAGTGTGGTTCGTGCAGGCGGCGGTCTGACGCTGGAAGCCAATGCGACTTATCTCGACGCCGTCTTCACTCAAGGCCAGCTGACGGAGCCTTTGTCACCCGCGCCACTCACACAGGCTCCGGGCAGCGTACTGCGCGATCTCGACGGGTTGCGCTTGCCCCGTGCTCCGAAGTGGAAGATCGCCGGGGCACTGCAATGGGACGGCAACCTCGACAATGGCGGCGAGTTGATGGCGCGTATCTCATACACCTGGCAGAGCAAGATCTACTTCACGATCTTCAACATTGATGCGGCATCGGAGCCTTCCTACGGCTTGCTCGACGCGCGCGTCGCCTACACCACGCCATCGGGCCAATGGACGCTTGCAGCCTTCGGCAAGAACCTCACCGACGAGGCCTATTTCACCAACCAGATCCTGACCGGTACCGTCTATGGTGCCGAGTTTGTCGGGCCGCTCGCCCCGCCGCGGACTTATGGCCTCGAAGCGATCGTGCGCTTCTGATCGGGCAAGGGAGATACTTTCATGACACCACGCGAAGTGACCGAGGAGGTCTTCACCGCCTTTGGCGAGGGCGATGTCGATCGCATCATGAGCTCGCTCCACGAAAGGGTCAGGATCGAGTTCTATGGACCTGAAGTGATCCCTTATGCGGGCTATTTCGACGGCAAGGCCAAATGTCGCAGCTTCTTCGAAACCGTGCTGACTTCGGTCGACATCCATCAATTCGATCCCGAAGAGTTCATCTGCGAGGGAGACAAGGTGGTGGTGACCGGTCACCTCAACCTCACCGCGCGATCCACCGGACGGACGATCGCTTCCGATTTCGTCCACGTCATCACCGTCGCCGATGAAAAATGGCTCCTGTTCCGCGACTTCATGAACACCGCCAATGCCGAGGCAGCTTTCCGATGATGAAGGGGGCTCCGCCTCGTCGGGCAGCCATATTCAGGCAAGCCAATATCGCGGACCTGATCATCCTGACGCCCTTCGCTATACCTGTCGTCTCGGACTATTATCTCGCACTGTGGCGTATTCTCAGCGAAGCGATCGCTCCGGGCCGGCCTCTCGGAACTTTCGCCCCGGACGCAATGCTCTTCGTCAACCTGACCGGCGCCTTCGCGGTGCTGGCTGTTGTGTTGAGGATAAAGTTGGGCAGTCCACAGGCCGCGTGGATGACGGTTGTATTCAAGCTTTTCGCTACGACGATCTTTGCAGTTGCGCTCCTACGTGGTGCATCGCCGGTTTTCGCAGTGCCTTTGGTCGCTGATCTCGCGGTCGGCATCCTGCTGGTCGCCTCCTCGCGAAAGGATTAGGCTGAAAGGGCTTATTCTGGGCCAATAGTGGAAGGTCTGCACTTGGTAAAATATGGCGCGTAGCTGCCAGAAGGTGCATCGCTCGCAAATCGCCGGATATAGCTAACCGGCAAAGAGGTCAGCAGTTACGTTACTTAGCCAGTCCAGGAACACCTTCATTCGGCCAAGCCTGCTGGCTGGCTCAGAATAGAGAGCACTGACCGGAATGGCTGGGGTTCGCAGCTTGTCCTGCAGAAGCGAAACTACACTTCCTGACTTGATGTCGGCATCGATCATGTAGTCAGAAAACTGGGCGATCCCGCTACCAGCCAGGACGAGTGCACGAACTGCTTCGCCATTATCGGCGTGAATGGCTGGTGTGAGGCGGACCGGTTTCGAGCGACCTTCGAACCAAAGGTCGTTCAGTCGAGTGGGGTTCATAAAGGCCACCTGCTCGAATTTCTCCAGATCGGAAACCTTCTCCGGCACGCCGCGCGCCTCGACCAGCGAGGGAGAACCAACCAGTCGCCACGCCGACCGTCCGAGATGCCGGTAAAGAAGGGATGAATCCTCCAGTTCGCCAAAGCGGATGGCGACATCTGCATGAGCGGAGATGAGATCGACCAGCGTATCGGTCATCGATAGTCTGACCGTCACATCCGGATAGGCCGAACAGAACTCGTGTATCCGCGGCGCGATTGCGTGAAGGATAAACGGCACCGGCGCGTTGACGTTGATTACACCTGCTGGCCTGCCTCGCGAAGAACCGAGATCGGCAAACCTCTCCGCAGTCTCAACAAGGTCCCGCGCTCGCGCCAAGGTTGTCGCGCCCTCTTCGGTCAAGCTGACCTGTCTTGTCGTGCGGCGGAAGACGTCGAAGCCCAGCCGCGCTTCAAGTCGCGCTACCGAACGGCTTAGGGACGAGGGCGCCACGCCAAGCCTCCTTGCCGCCTCGGCGAAACTACCGTCCTCACGGGTCTGGCACACGGTGTCTTCTTCGCGATCGCTTCAACGATTGCGACCAAGCTCGTGCCGAAGGACAAGGAATCGAGCGCAATCGCCCTCGTGTTTCTTGGCCTGACGGTAGCACTGGTTACCGGCGTGCCCCTCGGAATATGGATTGGCCAGAACTTCGGTTGGCATGCCACGTTCTTCGGCGTCGTCGTGCTCGCTCTAATCGGCCTCGGCGCCAGCGCCTTGCTGGTTCCCTCCAACCTCAAAAGCGACGCACCGCCAAGCCTGCGCCAGCAAGCGCAGGTCCTCACGTCTCCTCGCTTGCTGCTGGTCTACCTGATTACGGCGGTGGGATACGGAGGCAACTTCATCGCCTTTACCTATCTTGCGCCGATGCTGACCGATGTCACGGGCCTTTCCGAAGGGTCGGTCAGCCTTGTGATCCTGCTTTACGGCGTGTCGGTCGCCATCGGTAATATCCTCGGCGGAAAGCTTGCCGACCGGATCGGGCCGGTTCCTGCGCTGACCATTGTCTTTGCCGGTCTCGCGCTATCGCTTGTCCTTCTCGGATTCGGGCTAACCTCGCCTTGGGCTGCGATCGCCGTCACGCTCTTCTGGGGTGGCTTCGCGTTCGGCAATGTCCCTCCGCTGCAATCGTATGTCGTCCAGATCGCGCGCGAGGTTTCGCCGGAAGCGACCGATGTCGCATCGGGCATGAATATCGGCGCCTTCAACCTTGGCATCGCTTTCGGTGCATGGGTGGGCGGTCACGTCGTGGAGCAGATGGGCCTGCAAGCCGCACCCTTCGTCGGAGCCGCGATTGTCGTCATCGGCATTGTTCTCGTCCGCTGGAGTGGCTCGCTCGAGCGCAAGGCCAACGGAACGGAGGTGGTCCATGAACGCGCTTGATAAGCTCGCTTCGCGGATGACCTTCGGCGTCGAACTGCCCCTCGACAACGACTGGTCGGCCGGCGGACGGCAGAAGGCTGCATCCGACGGGCGTCCGTTCGGTGTGCCTGATGTCAGCCGTATGACCGAGCGGGTCCAGCTTGCAGAAAGTCTGGGGTTCGACGCCGCGTGGGTCCGCGACGTGCCCGTCCACGATCCGAATTTCGGAGATGCCGGATCGGTCTTCGACCCATTTCCGCTCCTCGGTTACCTGGCCGGAAAAACCAGTCGCATAATTCTGGGCACTGCAGCCATCGTCGTTCCTCTTCGCGACCCCATCCATCTGGCGAAAATGGCGGCGAGCGTGCATGAACTCAGCAACCATCGCTTTGTCATGGGTGTCGCCTCGGGTGATCGCCCGGTCGAATATCCGCTGATGAACATCGACTTCGAGAGCCGCGGCGACCGTCTGCGCGAGAGTTTGTCGACGATCCGTCACCTGTGGCGCGGCGGCGGTCTGCAAGGAGCGAAGGGCAAGGTAACTGTCAGGCCTTTCGTCGGGGATGGCCCACCCATCGTCATGGCCGGCATGGGTCAGCAGTCCCTGAACTGGCTCGCCGACAACGTCGATGGCTGGTTCACCTATCCCGGTCCGCCGGAACAAGCGCAGCGTCGCCTTGACCTGTGGCGCACGACGCGAAGCCAGGCGGGCAGGGAAGAGGCACCGGTCCTGACCGCAATGCATCTGGATCTGCAGGACAACCCGGATGCACCCAAGGAGCAAATGCGGCTCGGCGCCCGGCTTGGACGAAACGCACTGATCGAAGAAATCATGGGCCTGCAGGCAGTGGGGGTGACCCACCTGTCGTTCGCGTTCCGCGAGTCCAGCAGACCCGTGGACGAAGTCATGGAAGAGCTCGCGCGAGAGGTCTTTCCGCATGCTCGCCTCGTCACGCTCCGCTCTGGGATCGCGACCTTCAAGCGCTAGATGACGCATCTCGGCCGCCTTCTCCCGAGCCTTGGCTAGGGTGACGTCGAGCGCGGAGCCCAGGCCCATTTCAAAGCGCCTGCCATTGACGGTTCCGATGAAGATCCATGAGCGCCCAGATTTGCGAATCCGGAGGTAAAGTCCGGCGCGCGCGAGGACATGATTTCGCAACTTTAGCCGACACGAGCCAATAATCCAGCCATGGTTAGCCATAATTCTAGCGATGGTCTGCCAAAGTCTGGCGAAGACTGATATGGATTCTAGAAAAGTCCGAACCAGTCTAAAATCCTGTGATTTCAGCGAAAAATCGACACTGGTGTGGCTATATCCGTGCGTAACAGTGCACGAGGTGGCGGAGACGGAGGGATTCGAACCCTCGATACCCGTTACCAGGTATGGCTCCTTAGCAGGGAGCTGGTTTCAGCCACTCACCCACGTCTCCGCAT
>NZ_JBLYYF010000009.1:0-64075 GCF_048550555.1 Qipengyuania sp.
GGGCTTCTCGCCCTCCTTCAGCTGCTTGCGCTCGGGCACCTTCTTGGGTCCGAACTCGGTCCACAGCCAGCTCAGCGCGCGGTCGGCGCTCTGCCACTGATCCTCGTCGATGGTGCGCGGCAGGAAGCGCTTGATATTGGTCCCTTCGGGCGTAACCCCGCCGCCGATCATCTCGGCGATCGACCCGGTGACCACCACGGCGGGCAACTCCGGATCGAGCGTCTGCCACGCGCGCTTCATCGCGCCCTCGGTGCCGGTCTTGCCGAGCTCTTCCTCGCCGAGCCCGGTGACCACGATCGGCAGCTCGTGCGGCGGCAGCCCGTCGGTATAATGCAGCACGCTGGTGACCGGCAGGTTCTCGCAGCCGACCGGCCCGTCGATGACGACCTGCAGCCCCTTGACCGCGGTGAAGACGTAGACCGCGCCCCAGTAACCGCCGGCGCGGTCGTGATCGAGGACGAGCGTCATGTGCCCACCGCCTCGGCCGCCTTGCGGGCCGCTTCGTTGAGTGCTGCGTATTTCTTCTTGAACTGCGGGCGGTCCTGCGGGGTGTCTTCCCACACACCGGCAGCATGGTCGGTGCCGACGCCGTCGAAGAACTCGCTCATCCTGGCCATGCGGTCCTTGTTGGCGAGCGCACCGTTGATGACCTGTGCCAGGCTGCCTGCACCCGCCGGGCCCATCAGCGGGCGGGCCGAGATCAGGTTTGTGAAGTAGAGCGCCGGAATTGCCCGCTGCTTGGCATGCTGGACCACCGGAGTCGTGCCGATAGCGAGGTCGGGGCCGAATTCATCGACCGCGGCGATGTCGTCCTCCAGGCTGGCGCGGTAGTTGACGCGCACGCCCTTCGCCTCGAGCCATTCGCGATCCGGATCAGACCAGCGCGTCTTGGGGCAGGCTGTCCCGACATAGGGCACGTCCGCGCCGCTTTCGATCAGCAGCCGCGCGACCAGCAGTTCGGAGCCTTCGTAACCCGAAACGGTGATTCTGCCCCGGATGGGGGTGGCGGCGAGGGCACCACGGATAGCGGCGACAAAGCGGTCCTTTGCGTCATCTACGCTGCTCTGTTTGATACCGCAGGCCGAGCCGATGGCGTCGAGCCACGCCGCCGTCCCCTCCGCGCCCACCGGGGCGGAACCGACGACCGAACGACCGGCCGCTTCGAACTCGCGGACACTGGCCGTGTAGAACGGATGGATGGCTGCGACCGCCGCGCAATCCAGTGCCGAGTAGAGCTCGCGCCATTCGCGCGTGGGAACGACCGGACCTGCCGCAAGGCCCAGTGGCGCCAGCATCATGCCGATGCCAACCGGGTCGGCCGGGAACATCTCGCCCAGGAGAGTCACGGTAGGCCTGTCCGATCGTTCGCGCGGTGCTGCGACGGGGCCGGCAGCGGCCTCCTCGCGCGCATAGGCGAGCATGGCGCCCGCCAAGACGTCCTTCGCTTCGGCATGGGTTGGAATGCCGAAGCCCGGGACGTCTATTCCGATGATGCGCACACCGTTGATCTGCTTTTTGAGCAGCCGCAGCGGAACACCGCTCGCAGTGGGCACGCACAGATTGGTGACGACGATCGCGTCGTAGTTCGCGGGATCGGCGAGATTCTCGACCGCTTCCTTGATGTCCTCGAACAGCTTGCCCGTGACCAGCGTTTCGGAGTTGAACGGAACGTAGCCGACGGTCCGGCGGGCGCCATAGAAATGCGAGGTGAAGGTGAGGCCGTAGACGCAGCAGGCCGAGCCGGAAAGCACGGTCGCCGTGCGCCGCATCCTGAGGCCGACGCGCAACGACCCGAAAGCCGGGCACATGCTCTGCGGCTGGTCGTGCGGACCGACGGGATAGTCTTCCGCGTAGCGATCGAGAACGTCGCTCTTGCCCGCCTTGCGCGCCGCGTCGCGCATGGTCTCGGAATTTGCGCAGCCACCCTCGTCGGCCTCGCCCACGTCGAGCCTGTCGCGCTCACGCACCGGGGTGCCGAGGTCGGTCATTCCTCAGACCTCGTCATAGATGACCTCGAGACTGGCTTTCGGTTCGAAGCTGCCGCCGCGCATGTCGGCCTGGGTCGCCGGGACGAGCTTGATGTCGCCTCCGGTCTCCTCCGGGGAGAACAGGCCAAGCAACCCGTCCTGGTCGAGGGGAGTGGGCTGGCGCGGCGGCGCCTCGGCGACATTGGTGGCGAGCTGCTCGAATAGCCCGCCCCACTGACCGCCGGGGGTGCCGATGATCTGGTAATTGGCCGATTTGCGGCGAATGTCCTCGTTCGCGGGGATCGCGGTGAGCACCGGAATGCCGACCGCTTCGGCGAAGCCCTGCGCCTCGCCGGTGCCGTCGTCCTTGTTGATGATCATGCCCGCGACGCCGACGTTGCCGCCCATCTTGCGGAAATATTCGACCGCCTTGCAGACGTTGTTCGCGACATAGAGCGACTGGAGGTCGTTCGAGCCGACGACGATCACCTTCTGGCACATGTCGCGCGCGATCGGCAGGCCGAAGCCGCCGCAGACGACATCGCCGAGGAAATCGAGCAGGACGTAGTCGAAACCCCAATCGTGGAAGCCCAGTTTTTCCATCAGCTCGAAGCCATGGATGATCCCACGACCACCGCAGCCGCGACCGACTTCGGGGCCACCGAGTTCCATCGCGAAGACGCCGTCGCGCTGGAAGCAGACGTCCTCGATGGTCACCTCCTCGCCGGCGAGCTTCTTCTTCGAACTCGTCTCGATGATCGTCGGGCAACTCTTGCCGCCGAACAACAGGCTGGTGGTGTCGCTCTTGGGATCGCAGCCGATCAGCAGGACGCGCTTGCCTTGCTGCGCCATCATGTAGCTGAGGTTGGACAGGGCGAAGCTCTTGCCCGATCCGCCCTTGCCGTAGATCGCGATGATCTGCGTTTCCTTCTTCACCTCTCCGGTGTGCACGGGGTCCGGCTCGATCGCCGCCTCCTCGCGCAGGGCCGTATCGGTTTCGAGCATCGTCATGCGATTTCTCTCCAGTCGAGAACCATCTTGAGGCAGTCGGGATCGAGGAGCGCGTGGGGATAGGCCTGCTCCGCCTGGTCCGCGGGCATCACGTCCGAGACCAGTCCGTCGAGCGCGAGATCGCCCGACTCGATCATCGCGCGGGTCGATGCGAGGTCGTCCGGCCCCCATTCGGCGGCGACACGCATGCGCGCTTCGGCCTGGAATGCAGGGGCGAAGGCGAAATTGAGGCGATTGGCGTAGAAACCGGCGAGGACGATCTCGCCCCCCTTCGCCAGCTTGCCGACCAGGGAGTCGAGCCCGTCGGCAAAACCGCTGACGTCGTAGATCGTGCGATAGTCGCTCCGCGTATCGTCCTTGGGGGCGATAACCTCGTATCCCCGCGCGCCCTGGCGGCGGCATTCCTTGTTGTCCCAGACAGTCGGCGGCGGCGCTCCCGCCGCGATCGTCAGCCTCGCAAGCAGCCGCCCAAGCACACCGTGCCCCACGATGAGGTCCGGCGGGTTGCCCGCCGCGAGAGCATGATGGGCCGTTGCGGCCAGCGCGAAGAGGATGCCGTCGACGCCGAGCGACTCGGCGATCGGGAAGGCGCGGGCCGAAGGAACCACCAGCGTGCGCGCGGTCCCGCCGAACAGGCCACGGGCATCGGTGTAGCAATTGGCGCCCGGGACGAAGACCCAGTCGCCGATCCTGCCACGCACCTGGTCGCCTGCATCCACGACGCGGCCGACCGTTTCGTAACCGGGAACGAGCGGATAGCCCATGCCGGGGAAGCGCGGCATTTCACCGGTCCAGAGCAATTTCTCCGTCCCGCTGCTAATGCCGCTCCAATGGGCTTCGACGACAAGGTCTGAGGGACCTGGCGGAATCAGGTCGAGCGTCCGGAGCGCCAGGCGCCGCGGTGCCTCTACTATGACTGCCAGTGCATCCATCTCGCAGGCCCGTCCCCCTTATTGTTGGTTGACCCGACGCCAGCGCACGAAGAGGTGCATTGGCGCAGTGTCACCTTAGGCCTTTAGCCCTAAGTGTCAATCCAACATTACAGTTTAGATTGTCAGGCAATAGCGACAATAAGCGAGGTTATCACCGGAAGGTTGGTGCCAAGCTTGCGCCAGGATCGAAATCCGGCTTGTTCGATCATGGTGCCGATTTCGTCGGTGCGGCGAGGGCGCCCGCTTTGCATGGCCCATAGATAGAGGCCGAAATAGGCCTCGCCCATGCGCTCGGCCCCGGCGACGCCCGCCATCGGCTCGGCGATCACGAGAGTGCCTCCGGGAGGCAGGGCTGCATGGACCGCGCGGAGGAGGGCGATCGCCTTGTCGTCATCGTGATCGTGCAGGATGCGAACCAGAGTGATGCATTGGTAAGCCGCCGGGAGTGGGTCGGTGAAGAAGTTGCCTGGGTGAAGGGCGAGGTGGCCGGCAGCCGAGTCGACCTCGGCTTCCCGAGATCCCTTCGAGAGCACCTCGGGAAGATCGAATATCCCCACCCGTTTGTCGGGGTACTGCGCCAGGACCTTTCCGGCGAACACGCCCAGGCCACCGCCGACATCAAGAATCGTATCGAAGTGCTTCAGCACCCCACTGACAATTACCTGATCGGCGACCATTTCCTGGGAGGAAGCCATCAATGCGCTGTACTCGCCCGCATCGATCGCGGGGTTTGCATAGTCCCAGAACCGTGAGAGATGGGTAGGCCCGACCGGGCGATTGCGCAGTAGCTCGAGCGGCTCGGCAAGGTCGCGATAGAGCAGGGCGTGGTGCCTGATCATGGCTTGCGCGCCGGGATTGGCGTGGAGCGCAGCGCCCTGTTCTCCGAGCATCCAGCACTCGTCGCCGACGTCTTCCACGAGCTCAAGAGCCTGCGCCGAGCGCAGCAGGCGTTGCGCGGCATCGACCTGCATCTCGCATGCGGCGGCTATGTCCTTGGTCGCGATCGGGCCGCGTGCAAGAAGGTCGATCAACCCGGCCTCGACGGTTGCACGCAGGATTTGCGTGTAGGCGAAGCCCGCTACCAGGTCGAAGAGCGCGGCCGAACGCCGTCGTGCTACCGGGCGCAGGAAAGGATTGCGCGCGGCGTGTCCTTGGAAACTCGGGCTGCCGATGACGGCATTTCGCAGGGCAATCCAGCGTCGCCGCAGCCGAATGCGAAATTGACGGAATTCAGAGGCCTCACCATCGCCCATATGTCCAAATGATTGGACATCGTGTATGTAAAGGTCAAATGTATTCGGCGAAGGGAGTGATGTGTGTCAGGTCGCGTCGTCATCGTGGGAGCGGGAATGGGCGGGCTGGCCAGCGCCGTCCGGCTGGCTGCTGCGGGCGTCGACGTGGTCGTGGCGGACAAGCTCGCTCATGTCGGCGGGAAGGCCCGCCAATTGCCGGTGGAGGGCGTGCCGGTCGACGCCGGTCCGACCGTCTTCACGCTGCGCGACGTCTTCGACGACGTCTTCCGGTCCGCCAGCCGACGTCTCGACGATTATGTGACGGTGAACCAGGCATCCGTCATCGCCCGCCACGCCTGGAGACCCGACGACAGGCTGAACCTATATGCCGATCCCTTGCAGAGCGAGGAGGCGATCGGCGACTTCGCCGGGTCAGCAGCGGCACAGGGATACCGGACCTTCCGGAAGGAATCCGCCCGGATCTATTCGATCCTCGAGAACAGCATGCTGCGCGCCGACAAGGTCAGCTGGCCGCTTCCGTTGATGTGGCGCATCGGCCTGTGGCGCGTCGGCGATCTGATCGCGATCCGTCCCTACGAGAGCCTGTGGAAGGTTCTTGGCGAACATTTTGCGGATTCGCGTCTGCGCCAGATGTTCGCGCGCTACGCGACCTATTGCGGCTCGTCGCCCTTCGCCACACCGGCAACTCTCATGCTCATCGCCCATGTCGAAGCGCAAGGCGTGTGGCTCATCGACGGCGGGATGAACTCGCTTGCAAATGCCCTGAGGCGCGTGGCCGAAGAGCACGGAGCACGCTTTCGTTTGGGCCAGGCGGTCGATCGGATCGTCGTCGAACGCGGACGCGCCTGCGGAGTGGTCCTTGCCGATGGCGATCGGATCGACGCCGACGCCGTGATGGTGAACGCCGATCCTGCGGCGCTGGGATCGGGCGCGTTTGGAGCGGAGGCGGCACGCGCGGCATCGCCGATGAAGCCGGCGAACCGCTCGCTATCGGCAATGGTCTGGCTGGCCCGTACGCGCACCAACGGCTTTGCCCTATCCCGCCACAATGTGTTTTTCTCGCCCGACTACCGCCGCGAATTCGCCGACATTGGTGCGGGCTGCCCGCCCGCTGACCCAAGCGTATACGTTTGCGCGCAGGATCGGGGCGCAGCCGGCAGCGAACCCATCGATGGCCGAGAAAGGCTGCAGATCATCGTCAACGCCCCCGCCAATGGCGATACGCACACCTATTCATCCAAGGAGAGAGAACGATGCACCAGGGCCATGCAGCGCAGCCTCGCCCGATGCGGGCTGGAGCTGGAGGAAGCCTTTCCGCATACGATGGTGACGCCGAACGAGTTCGCGGACCTTTCGCCCTCGACCGGAGGAGCGATCTATGGACGGGCCTCGCACGGCTGGGCGGCCTCCTTCCTCCGGCAGGGCACGCGGACGTGGATCCCTGGGCTCTATTGCGCGGGTGGAAGCACCCACCCGGGAGCGGGCGTGCCGATGGCCGCCTTGTCCGGGCGCCTCGCGGCACAGCAGGTGATGCGCGACCTCGCTTCGATGAGGCGATTCCACCCGGTGGCTATGGCTGGTGGTATGTCGATGCGATCAGTGACGACGGAAGGCACGGGCTGACGATCATCGCCTTCCTGGGGAGCGTATTCTCCCCCTATTACAAGCGAAGCGGACGGCACGACCCGGTCGATCATTCGGCCCTCAATGTCGCCCTCTATGGCCCGCGCGCGCGCTGGACGATGACCGAACGCGGCCGCCGCGCGGTCGAGCGGGAGAGCGACGTGCTGCAGATCGGGCCAAGCGCGGTGTGCTGGACCGGCGACGCGCTCGAAATCCACATTGAGGAGCGCGACAAGCGACTTGGCGTGCCGTGGCAACGGAGGGTCTGCGGCCGCGTGCGGGTGATCCCCGAGGCACTCAACCCGACCGGCTTCGCGCTCGACCCCGGCGGTCGGCACAGCTGGCACTGCATTGCGCCGCGGGCTCGCGTGGAAGTGACGATGGAAAAACCGGGCCTGCGATGGTGCGGGGCGGGGTATTTGGATTCGAATTTCGGCAGCGAGTCGCTCGAAGAAGGCTTTCGGGTCTGGCACTGGTCGCGGGCACACACCAGGCGCGGTGCGGCGGTCTGCTACGAAGGCATTCGGCGCGACGGCACGGCCTTTGCGAGCGCCTTGCGCTTCGAGCCCGATGGCACCCCGGTGCAGGAAGACTTGCCGCTGGTAGCCCCGCTGCCGAACACGCTCTGGCAGATGGAGCGCAAGACGCGGGCAGATCACGGGTCCGCGGGCGTCATCAGGACATGGGAAGACGCACCGTTCTACGCCCGATCGCGCCTGCATTCGCGGCTGTTCGGGGAGCAGGTCACGGCGGTGCAGGAAAGCCTCGATCTCGACCGCTTCTCCTCACCGATCGTCCAGTTCATGCTCCCCTACCGCATGCCCCGTCTCGCTTGACTCGCGCTTCTTCTCTTCGCGGTCACGGGCGATCTCGCGGTTGACCGACCACAACTGATAGACACTGAAGCCGAGCGCGATCACGGCGGTGAAGATGATCTCGACCCAGCCGAAATGATCCGAAAAACTGCCCACGGTCAGGCTCCCTCTGTCTCGACGATCGCGTGCTGCGCGGCGAAGTCCTGGACAAGCTCGACTGCCCGACGCGGTGCTTCCTCGTGGGCGAGGTGGCCCAGGCCTTCGAATCCCACCAGACGGCAATCGCGCAGCAATCGGCATGCGTCTTCCACCGACGACAGGGGTACGGCGCTATCGTGGGTCCCGTGTGCGAGCATGACCGGGGCGTCGATTGTCGGCAGCCGATTGGCCAGCGCCGCGAGATCCCAATTGGCCATCATTGCCAAGGCGCCTGCACAGTGTTCGCTGTTTCCCAGCAGGGTCGCATAGCAGCGCAAGCCCGTGGCATCGATCCGCGACTGCGTCGCGCGGTGGAGGAAGCGCTCGGTCTCGCCGGAGCCGCGCGCCATACGGGCGAAAATCGAAGGCACGAAGGGATTGACGAACAGCACTTTGGCGAGCGCGGGGAAGAGGCGCGCGGCGAGGCCGGGAAAGGGCATCAGCGCGGGGCTGAAGCCGATCGTCGGGCATGACGAGCGCACGGTCATCTGCAGCGCGATCGCTGCACCGGCCGAGTGACCTGCAACCAGTGCGGGCTGTTCGCCGAGTTCCTCGACCAGGCAGCGCACTGCGTCGGCAACAGCGGGCAGGGTGGGACCCTTCGACAGCCTGCCGGACGTAAAGCCATGGCCAGGCAGGTCGGGCACGATGACGGTGAACCTCTGGGCCAGCGGACCGAGCATGTCGCGCCAGCTATGGGTCGATGCCCCGGTGCCGTGGAGCAACAGGAGGACGGGGCCCGATCCGGCGATCTGCACGTGCCACCGTAATCCTGCTGCCTCTATGAACCGGCTCGTCTCGCGGTTGGGCCAATCGCGGCCCTCGCGGTCCCAGCGCAGCGCGCTCAAGCTGCCTGCGGCGAAGGACGCGCCGCTTCGACTGCCCGCCGGACTGCCGAGGCGTCCGCAACCGGAAGCGGCAGGTAGCGAGCGCGCATGGTGCGCGCGAGCGCCTCGGCTTCGGGCCGCGGCCGTGGCGCTATGTCGAGTACAAGCGCGGCAACGCCCCGCGTGGCGACTGCACGAGCGGCCACTTCCGCATCCTCGCGGGCCTGCGCGCGTCCCGGGATCCCGTCGGCAGCGATATTGGCGCTGCCATCGGTGAGGAAGACGAGAAAGGGTGTGGCGCCGTGCGAGGCGACGGTTTCGGCCAGCTTGCGCGCTGCCGTAATTCCCGAGGCCAGCGGCGTGCCGCCCCCTCCCGGCAAGTCAGCGAGTGCTCTCCTTGCGCGCGTCAGCGAGCGGGTCGGCGGCAGCAGCAGGTCCGCGCCATGGGCGCGAAAGGCGATCAGGGCCACCTCGCTCCGCGTGATATAGGCCTGCGCCAGCATCAGTTCGACTGCCCCCTTGGCCTCGGCAAGGCGAGCCATTGCGGCAGAACCCGAGGCATCGACGCAGAAGATGGTGACGGCAACCGACCGGTCCTCGAAGCGCCGAACCCTGAGATCCACCTTGCGAACCAGAAGGCCGGACGCGGCGGCTTCGCCCGCTTCGCGTCTGCGCAGCGGCTGCCAGGGGACGGCCGCGCGTAGCGTGTCGATCAGTGCCAGACGCGCGCCGCCCCGGGGCATTCCAGGCCTTGCTCCCAGCGGTTTCCCGCGCAGTTTCGACTTTGCCCTGCGCCCGCCGCCGCTGCCGTTCGATCCGCGACGCGCGGCCCCGTTGGCCAGCCGCGCCAACAGATCGGCGGGTATTGCCGCCACGACCGCCTCGAGGATCCTTTCCTCTGCGGACTCCGACCTTCCGCTATCGTCCTCACCACCCTTGGCTTGCGCATCGGAGGATTGTGGCTCCGGCTGGCTTTCTTCCTCAGCCTCGGGAGCCGGCGGAAGACGCGTCGCCCTCGGAGCGAGCACCAGGCGGGCCGCCGCGCTCAGGTCCTCCTCGGCAAGGCTGGATCGACGGTTGAGCGCGGCATGCGCTCGCGCAGCCGTCAGGGCAAACATGAGCGCTCTGACCGACCCTATGCCGAGGAGGGTTGCGAGCCCAGCCAAGGTTGCCAAGGCCTCACCCTCGCCGGCTTCGACTTGTGCGACCGGCAATGCGGCCGGCGGCGAACGGACGGGCGCGAGGCGCACCCCGGTCAGATCGATCGAAAATGCCACGCGCTCTACCAAGGCCGAGGGCGGGGCCTGTTCGTCGCCGATACCGTCGTCGAGCAGGACAAGGCTGAAGCCACCATCGCGACCATCCATTGCCTGCGCCATCCGCCCGGCAATGGCATCGTTCAGCCGCTCGGCGCGCTGCACGAGCAAGACGCCGCCGCGCGCTTCGGCCAGCAAGCCGGCGTGCCCAACGCTCCGCCCTGCTGCAAGGCTGGCCGCGAGATCGATTCCTCCTAGCAGACGCTCGTCGTCGATGTTCGTGGGCAGGCGACGGACCGGCATCGCCTGTTGCAGCCGCTCGACCAGTGGCTCGCGTGCAGGACCGGGGCCGCGCAGGACCAGCCCGCCAAGTTGACTGGGCGCAACGAGAAACAGGTCGAGGGCGAGCGAGGCATCGTCGAAGGCCTCGCCCGTACTCATCCAAACAGCACTGAAATTGCTCGCTCGATCCGGACCGTCGAGCCGACTTCGTCGAGGACGTCGCGGCGCAACCGGTGGCGCAGCGCCATCGGCGCCACTTCGAGGAGATGCTCCCTGCGCACGGATTTCGCGCCATTGAGCGCGGCGAGTGCGCGCGCCGCCCGCATCAGCGTGAGTTCGCCGCGCAGCCCATCGGCACCGACCGCGCGGCACAACTCGGCCATGTCCGCCATGACATCGTCGGGCACGTTCAATGAGGTGAGTTTCTTCTGCCCACGCGCGATCCGCCTGAGGACCTTGTCGTCTTCGGCCTCCCAAGAGGCCGCGAAGCTGTCCGGGTCGGCCTCGTGTGCCGCACAGCGCCGCATGATCTCGACGCGCTGCTCGATTGCATCGGGCGTGCGCACTTCGACCGAAAGACCGAACCGGTCGAGCAGCTGCGGACGCAACTCCCCTTCCTCAGGGTTCCCGCTGCCAATGAGGACGAACTGCGCGCGATGACGGACTGACAGCCCCTCGCGCTCGACCAGGTTTTCGCCCGATGCGGCCACGTCGAGCAGCAGGTCGACGAGGTGGTCCTCGAGCAAATTGATCTCGTCGATATAGAGGAACCCGCGATGCGCTTTGGCCAGCAGGCCGGGCTCGAACGCCTTTTCGCCAGCGCGCAATGCGCGTTCGAGATCGAGCGCGCCGAGAACGCGATCTTCGGTCGCGCCCAACGGCAGGTCGACGAAGGGCACCGCGACCTTTCGTTTGCGCTGCGAGCTGCAGGGGTCCGGGCAGGTCCCGCGCTCGTCGGGGCGGCAATGGTAGCGGCATCCTTCGGCGATGGTCATCGGCGGGAGCAATGCGGCCAGCGCGCGTGCGGCGGTGGACTTTCCCGTGCCCCGGTCACCGAAGACCATCACGCCGCCGATAGCGGGATCGGTCGCCGCAATCAGCAGCGCCAGCTTCATCTCGTCCTGCGCGACGATTGCCGAGAATGGGAACCGGGCCATGTGTCAATCCTTCTGGACGGATCGGTTCGTCTGGACAAGTTACTTGTTGGGCGGGCTCCGGAGAACGCGCTTCTTGACCAGCGAGGTCGCGAGCCAGACGCCCAGCAGGACGGGGATGACGAGGATGCCCACAATCGTGTTCGACTCCCCATCCAGAACGCCTGGCGGAAGGCCATCCAACGCCATCTTGACCAGCCCGAGCGCATAGTAGCTGAGCGCCACGACCGAGAGCCCTTCGACGAGCTGCTGCAGGCGCAATTGCATCGAGCTGCTGCGCTCCATCGACGCGAGGAGGTCCGCGTTCTGGCTCTCGATCCGGGTTTCGACGCGCGCTCGTAGCAATGAGGACAGCTGCTCCGCACGCACAGCCAGTTCGCGCAGGCGCTCCGTGCTGGCCACACAGGTATTCATGGCAGGGTGAAAGCGTCGCTGGGTAAAATCGTCGAGCGACGAGAAACCCTCGATCGCTCGCGGGGCGAGCTGCTCCAGCCGCTCTTCGACGATCTGGGCGTAAGCCTTCGTCGCGTCCATGCGGAATTGCATGGCAGTGGAAAGGCTGACGAGTTCGAGCGACAGACTGGAGAGCGCGTCGAGCAAGTGATCGTCGGGCTCCGCGCTGTTGGCGACGCGGTTCGAAAGGTCGCGCAGGCTCGCCTCCGCCGCGTTGAGATGCGGCCAGGATTCGCGCGCCAGCGGCAGGCCCAGGAGGGCGCGATTGCGATAGTTGCCGAGCTCCTGCAGTTGTTGCAGCGTCCTGGTGAGATCGCTGGCGTGCGTGTCGTTGGCGGCGACGACCAGCAGCCCGAAACCGTCTTGCTTGATCCGGAAATCCGACCACACCCGCATCTCGCCCGAGCCGACGTAGCATGACACCAGTTCGTCCCGCTCGAACTCGATGCTGGCGACAATGCGTTCCGCCTCCGCTTCGTTTGCAACCAGAAGGATGCGGGTACTCCTGACGATTTCGCCCGGGAGCGATCTGGCCCATTCGAGGCCGATCCGCAGCGCCTCGTCATTTTCGAGTTGGGGGTGGGGCGCGGCTGAATCGCCCTTCAAAAAGTAGGTCAGGCTGCTGCCTTCGCTATGACGCTCCCAGACAAAGCGGAGGCCGCTCGCCGCCCAGCCGGACCGGTGAGAGGGGGCGAAGCCGGCGTCTTGAGGGTCCGACTTTGACTCGATCGCCGCCAGTTCCTCGGCACGATCGTCGTCGGAAACCATCACAACCCACTGCAGGATCGTGCTGGGAACGTCGACTGCGGGCCATCTCCGCAGATGCATTTCCGAGACAGCTACCTTGCGGAGTTCATGGTCGCGCATGGGTCCCCTCGTTTCCTTCGTCGGGATGGCGACCCTATCGGTTTTGGATTGCAAGCGAAACGAGTCGTTGAATTGGCCTTCCTGATGGCCGGTTCTCTTGTCTCTGGACGAAGTCAAATGCGCGAGGTGAATCCTGCGGCACGCGCCGCCGAGCGATTCTCTCACCTCAGGGGTTCAGGAAGCTTTCGGGAAGCACGACATCGACTGGCTCGCCGAGCGCTTTGGCCGAGGTGCCGAGGGCAAAGCGATAGCGACCGCCTCGAATGTGCCTCCGGTCTTCGTCCCAATCGGCGAGGAGGCGCGGGTCGATTTCTAGCGTGACAGTCCGGGTTTCGCCGGGGTCGAGTTGGACGCGCTGAAATGCGGCGAGGCGCCGGAGAGGCCTGCCTGGGGGCAAGAAACCGCTGCGCGAAATATTCAGGATTTGTGCATTGCCGTGATCGGGTCCCTGATGAACCCCGACCAATAGATTGATGCTGTGACGCGGCTCCCCGCGCTTGGGTTCGGAGGTCTCGGCGCTTTGTCCCAGGATCGCACCTGCGCTCATAGGTCTCACTCTGACAAGGAGATGAGATGCCTGCAACCTCCCTATTACGTCATGACTGAAGTAACGCCGTGTTTTCACCTTCCGGCGTCAGCCACTCTCCAACAGTTGGGGGAACCAATAGAGGTATCGAGCAGACGATTGCTTCGTCCTATCGGTCTCGATGACTGCCGCATAGAATCCGTACTAGCTGATTGACCACTTCCGGTAGAAAGCCGCCCGTCGGCTTTGCGCCCCCATTTCGACCGTAGCGAGCATCCTTCCCGTTGCCGAGAAGCTGTCGTAAGATTTGCTTGAGATCGGGTGCCTTCGCGTTCTCCAATTGGCCAATCCTTGGCAGAGAAGAAATGCCATGTGCTACTCACACTATGATCCGCCGATACAGGATTGAGCACCTTTGAATGCAGGAAAGAAAGTCGGGACCAAGCGACCACTGTCTCAGTAGCAGATATGGGCGGTTAGCTTCTTTCTCGAATGCGAGCAACGGACCAGAGACCGCGCGTTGTTCGATCTCGCAATCGACAGCAGGTTACGCGGCCGTGACTGGGTCAATCTCAGGATCGGCGACCTTGTAGCCAGCAGTGAGATCCGAAGGATCCATTGGAATATTCCTTCTGGAACTAGGCGCGCCTCGGCGTAAATAGTCCTAAACGTTATAATTCCGAAGGAGAAAATGCTTGAGCCTGTTTGCGCAAACCTCTTGTCGGACGCGGCCCTAGTCCGATCCATCGCGGATGATGGTTAGCGCCTCGGCGAGATTTATGACCTCTGCATATTTCGCCTGCAGGTCGAACAGGTTTGCTTCGTGCGGAGCTTCGTGGCGATCAGCGCAGGCGTCGCGCACAACGAATGGCGCGAATTCGTTTTGGAGCGCATCGAGAGCGCTTGCACGGACACAGCCCGAGGTCGAGAACCCGCCGATGAGGAGCGTGCCGATGCCAAGCGCGCGGAGGCGGCTGGCGAGTTGGGTTCCGAAGAAGGCCGAGGGGTATTGCTTCGTGACGAGCAGGTCGTCGGCATGTGGCTGCAAGGCAGGCGGGAATTCTCCCAATGGAGAGCCAACATCGAAAGACTTCAGCGCGGGGACCTTGCGATAGAACAGGCCTCCGTTCGCGCCGCCCGGCTCATATTCCACTTTGGTGAAAATCACCGGTCGGCCTACGCTGCGCGCGGCGTCCGCGAGCTTTGCCGCAACCTGCAACGCAGCGTCGGCGCTGGGGCAGTAGAACGGCGACCCTTCGGCCGTATAGGCCTGCACCATGTCGACCAGCAGCAGGGCAGGGAGGCTGCCGGGCTTCAAGTGCCCGTCATAAGTCGTGGCGTAGTTGGTGCCGAGGTTATCGTCTCCCATCAGACCACACCCTGCGCTTGCATGGCCTCCAACTCCCCAGCATCGATGCCGAGTAGTTCGCCGTAGATCGCTGCATTGTCCTGGCCCGGCCGCGACGGGGCCGGTCGCCTGACCGACGACGGCGTCTTCGAAAATTTCGGGAAGGCGTTCTGCATCTTGATCGGGCCGCGAGTCTCGGTCTCGACCTTGATGATCGCCTCGCGCGCCTGGAAATGCGGATCGGCCAGCATCTCCCTCGCCGTATAGACACGGCCTGCGGGGATCGAGTGTTCGATCATCAGCGCATCGACCTCGTCGATCGTCAACGTCGCTGTCCACGCGTTGACCAGCGCGTCCAGCTCGGTCTGGTTTTCGCCACGGGCGAGATGGGTCGCGTAGCGTGGATCGTCGGCGAGCTCGGGCTGACCCATCGCGGTGGCAAGACGCGCAAAGATCGCGTCCTTGTTGGCCCCGATCATGAACGGGCCGTCCTTGCAGGTGTAGACGTTCGAGGGGGCGATTCCGGGCAGGATCGACCCGGAGCGTTCGCGGATGTAGCCGTTGTAGTCGTATTCGGGGACGAGCCCCTCCATCACCTGCAGCACGGCCTCATAAAGCGCCGTGTCGATCACCTGACCCTCGCCTGTCTTTTCGCGGTGATGCAACGCGGCGAGCACGCCCATCGTGCCGTAGGTGGCACAAAGCGTATCGCCGATCGAGATGCCCATGCGCGCCGGCGGTCGGTCGGACTCGCCCACGACATAGCGCCAGCCGCCCATCGCCTCGCCGATGCCGCCGAAGCCGGCGCGATCCGAATAGGGGCCGTCCTGTCCGTATCCCGACATGCGCGCGATGATGAGCGAGGGCTTCTCGCGGAGTAATTCGTCCGGCCCCAAGCCCCATTTTTCGAGCGTGCCTGGCTTGAAGTTCTCGATCACGATATCGGCGGTCATGATCAGCTGGCGGGCGAGCGCCTGGCCCTCGGCAACGCGCAGGTTGCAGGTGACCGAGCGCTTGTTGCGGCCGATGACCTCCCACTGTACCTTTTCCTCGCCCTGGCCCCAGACGCGCATGGGATCGCCCGCGCCGGGCGGCTCGACCTTGATGACTTCGGCGCCCATGTCGCCGAGCAGCTGGCCGCAGAATGGCCCGGCGAGCAGCTGGCCGAGTTCGACCACGCGCAGGCCGGCAAGGGCACCGGGCGAAACCGAGGTCACTCAGCTGCCTCCGCCATCCGGACGTGGGCCCATTCGGGCTGCACCGGGGCGTTGAGCCCGGTCTCCGCCTGGCAATTGGCGCGCAGCTCCTCGATCGAGGGGCCGTAGTCGAACAACTTGTCCTCCACGCGCGCAGCCCGCATCGCGTCGCGCAGGGAGGCCGTCGCAGCCTCGTCGACCGTTCCGCTGGTATCGGCGACGACGCCGTAGTCCCGCGCGCCTTCAGGCGTCACCAGCCCCTGTCTGATCTCCAGCCCGACCATCGCCGGATCGCGGTCGAGCGGATCACCCCAGCCGCCGCCGCCCCAGGTGATGTAATGCAGCTGGTCGCCCGCGCGCACGGCGATGTCGTCGGCCTTATTGCCGACGATCTCGGTCGTGCCATCGGCGCGTTCGAGGACCTTTCTCGCCCGCATGCCCGGCAGGCCGTTGTTGACGCCCCAGGGGGGCACGAACCAGCGGTCGTCGTGGATGCCGATCTGCCCGTCGGCGAGGAAGCGGTAGGTCATGTGGATGCCGTTGCCGCCGCGGTGCAGGCCCGCCCCGCCGCTGTCGGGCTCTGTCTCGTAGCGCTCGATGCGCATCGGGAAGTAGCGTTCGAGGAATTCGTTCGGCACGTTGGTGAAGCCGGGCCATAGCGAATGGCCGTCCGGCCCGTCGCCCAATGGCCTGCCGGGAATGCCGCCGAAGCCGATCTGGAAGAGCTGGAACCACTCGCCTTCGCGCCCCTCCCGGTTGTCCCAGCCGGAATAGAACAGGTGGGGGGAGGAGCTGAAACCCGCGGCATTGAGGAACTCAGGGGTCTTCTGCCCCAATAGTCCGCCGAGGATATCGAAGATACGCCCGAGAGCATGGGTGCGACCCGACAGGGCTGCCGGGAACTTAGGCTTGAGGAGCGATCCTTCGGGGATGCGGACCTCGATCAGGTCGTAGAACCCGTCGTTGAACAGGATCTGCGGATCGAAGACCATGATCATGTAGATGCCGAAGAACATCTTGAACATGTTCTCGTTGAGATAGAAGTTGATCGAGGCCGCGCTCTGCGGGTCGGTGCCCTCGAAATCGAGGATCACCTTGTCGCCCTCGCGCCACATGGTGCACTTGATCCTGTAGGGGCCAAAGCCGAGCCCGTCGTCGCAGATGTAGTCCTCGAAGCTGACCGGTTCCTCGGCCACCGCCATCCCGATCAGCGCCTTCATCGCGCGGTGGTTGCGCGCCAGCAGTTCCTTCGTCGCCGAGACATAGACATCGTCGCCGAAGCGGTTCGCCATTTCCACCACGCGGTTGGCGGCGACGCGGCAGGAGGCGATGAGCGCGTTGAGATCGGCCTGGCACCAGTCGGGCTTGCGCGTCTGGTGCATGACCAGCTTCATCAGGTCTTCGTTGTATTCGCCCTTGCGCCAGATCTTCACCGGCGGAATGCGCACGCCTTCCTCGAAGATCGACTTGGCATCGATAGGCATGGAGCCGACGACCTTGCCGCCGATATCGCTCTGGTGGCCGAACATGGCGGTCCAGGCGAGCAGGCGACCGTCCTTGTAGACCGGCAGCAGCACCAGCCAGTCGTTCGAATGGCTGATTGCGCCCTCGCAGGAATAGGGATCGGACAGGAAGATCATATCCCCGTCCTCGATCGTCCCGTCGAAGCCCTTGAGGAAGCCGTCGATGAAACTGCCGAATTGGCCGACGATCATCTTGCCGTCGGGATCGGCGATCAGCGGGAAGGCATCGCCCTGTTCGCGAATGCCGGGCGACATGGCGGTACGCACCAGCGTCGCATCCATCTCGATCCGGGCATTGCGCAGCGCGTTCTCGATGATGTCGAGCGTAACGGGGTCGATCACGACCTTGCCGAAGGGCGTGGTGTTTTCCTGGATGATCTGGGCGGGCATGGCTTCGTCCTCAGGCAGGGTTGATCTGAATATTACCGACGGCATCGACGGTGGCGACGCAGCCGGTTTCCACCAGCGTAGTCGAATCCATTTCGGTGATGATGGCGGGGCCGGGGATCGTGTCGCCCTGTTTCAGGCGCGAGCGGTCATAGATCACCGCGGCCTGTTCGCGCCCGTCCATCCATAGTGCGTGGTCGCGGATCTTGGCAGCCGAGAGATCGCCGGTCCCTTTTTCCAGCTCGGCCGCGGGCAATTGCGGCGCCTCACCCAGCGCCACGGCGCGCAGGTTCACAATCTCGTGCGGCGTTTCCATGTTGAAGGTGAAGAGACGGCGATGCTCTTCATCAAATCGAGCAAGGATGCCCTCGATGCCTTTCTCGCGCAGGGTCGCTTGGTCTATCGTGAGCGGCACTTCGAAAGCTTGCCCGGCATAGCGCACGTCGACCTCGAATTCGCTGGTCACCTGGCTTTCGGGGATGCCGTCATTGGTCAGTTCGGTCCGGGTCTGGGCGGCCATTTCGTCGAGCACCGCGACGAGTTCCTCGACCTTAGTTTCGGTGGCGAGGCGGTTGAAGCTGCGCGCGGTCTCGGTCCGCATGCGCGTGGTGGCATCGCCGAGCGCGCACAGCACGCCGGGCGACACCGGGCTGATTGCGGGCCAACTGCCCATCAGCTTGGCGACCGCATTGACGTGCAGCGGACCTGCTCCGCCGAAGCCCATCAGCGCGAAGTGTCGGGGATCGTAGCCCTGCTGGACGCTGATCATCCGCAGCGCGCCGAACATGTTCTCGTTGACGATATCGATGATCCCGCGCGCGGCCTCCATCAACGGAATGTCTAGCGCATCGGCGATGGTCTGGACGGAGCGTTTGGCGCCTTCGCGATCGAGCTTGAACGCACCCCCCAGCAGATCCTCAGGCAGATAGCCGAGCACGACGTTGGCATCTGTCACGGTCGGCTTGTCGCCGCCCTTGCCATAGGCGACGGGCCCCGGCACCGCGCCCGCGCTTTCAGGCCCTACGCGCAATGCGCCGGTGAGTTCAGGGACATAGGCGATAGAACCGCCGCCGGCGCCCACCGTCTTCACATCGAGAGAGGAGGCGCGGACCGACAGGTGGCCGACCTCGGTCGTCCGTATCCGGCGCGGCTCGAGGTTCTCGATCAGCGCAACGTCGGTCGAAGTGCCGCCCACGTCGAGCGTGAGGATGTTCTTGAAGCCCGCATTCTTCGCGACCCAGAGGGCTCCCGTTACGCCGCCCGCCGGGCCGGACATGAGGATGTTGACCGGGTGTTCCTCGGCCTTCTGGCTGCTCATCAAGCCGCCGTCCGAGCGCAGCAGCGACAGCTTGCCGGTGACGCCGGCGTGCTTGAGCTTGGTGCGCAGGTTCGAGACGTATTTCCCGACCACCGGCCGCACCGAGGCGTTGGCGACGGTGGAGAGCGTGCGCTCGTATTCCTGCATCTCGGGCAGCACTTCATGGCTCAGCGAGACCGGAATATCGGGCATGATCTCCTGCGCGATCTCGCCGATGCGCTGTTCGTTGCGCCCGTCGACATAGGCGTTGATGAGGCTGACCGTGATCGCTTCCACGCCGGAATCGCGCAACTGGGTCAGCTTCTGCCGGATTTCCGCTTCGTCTAGCGGGCGAACTTCCTTGCCGTCGGCATCCATCCGCCCCTTGATCGTGACCGTGTCCTCGAGCGCGGCAAGCGGCTGCGGCTTGGGCCAGACGATCCATGCAGCAAGGCCGCCCGGCACGAAGCTGCGTGCGATCTGCATTATGTCACGATAGCCCTCGGTCGTTACCAAGCCGACCCGCGCACCCTTGCCTTCGAGCACAGCATTGGTCGCGACAGTGGTTCCGTGGAGGAAGAACTCGATCTCGCCCGGATCGACGCCGGCAGCCTGCGTGATCTCGGTGACACCGTTGAGGATGCCTTCCGAACTGTCGTGCGGGGTGGAGGGCGTCTTGTCGCGCCAGAAGCGGCCGGTCTCGTTGTCGAACAGCAGGAGATCGGTGAAGGTGCCGCCGACATCGACGCCAAGCCGGTAACGCATCAGGCCAGTTCCTCTTTTCGTTTTGTTTCTGGGCGCGGGAAGCCGCCCGCCTTGCCCACCATCGCAGGCAGTTGCTTCTCCATGACGCCGGCGAGCCAGCGATTGGTTTCGATCAGCAGGTCGAGGTCGAAGCCGGTCGCAATGCCCGCCCGCTCGAGCATGTAGACGACGTCCTCGGTCGCGACATTGCCGGCAGCACCGGGGGCGAAGGGGCACCCGCCGAGGCCTCCGATCGATGCGTCGACGACGGTTGCGCCCGCCCCGATGGCCGCCCAGAGATTGGCAAGGCCTGTGCCGCGCGTGTTGTGGAAATGCACCCGCACGGGAAGGGGGGCAATCGCATCGCGAACGCGGGTCACGAGACGCTCGACATGCGCGGGATTGCCGACGCCGATCGTGTCGGCGAGCGCGATCTCGACCGGATCGGCTTCAGCGATTGCCTCGGCCATGGCAAGAACCCTGTCTTCCGCCACCTCGCCTTCGAAGGGACAACCGAAGCTCGCAGCAATGGTCGCCTGTCCGGTAAGGCCAGCGGCTTGAGCACGGCGGATGATGTCCTTGGATGCTTCGACCGACCCGTCGCTTGTCTGCCCCTGGTTGGCCATAGCGAAGCGGTCTGTCGTGACCGCGACCGCGCCGAGCTGGTCGATCCGACCGGTGGCGATCGCCCGTTCCGCCCCGCGCGGATTCATGACGAGGCCGATGAAAGTCACGTCGTCACGCTGGGGCAGTCCCGCGCAGACCTGCTCCGCACCGGCCATTTGCGGGACCGCTTTCGGATTGACGAAGCTCGTCACCTCGATCCGTCGCGCACCGGTCGCGATGGCCTGCTCGATCAGCGTCAGCTTGTCGGCGGTTGCAACAATTGCGCGCTCGTTCTGGAGCCCGTCGCGCGGGCTCACTTCGACCATTTCGATCGAGGATGTATACATTTTATCGGTCATGCCCCGCGCTTGCGCTCCTGCCTGTCGATTGCAGTGAGGCCACGATGCGCATCTGCGTAGGCGTGGAAGGCGCGGCGGATGTGGCCCGACATGATCGAGTTGGCCCACGCGCCGTCCCGGCGCGCGAAGGCGGCGAGCAATTCGTCATGCTCGCCGCATGATCGGCGGAGTTCCTCCGCACCATAGTGATGGGCGGTCCGCCAGACGACCGGCTGCTCTATCACCGAGGCGAGCAATGAGACCAGCTTGCGCGAACCGGCCGCCTCAATGATCAGTGCGTGGAATTCCTTGTTTCGCTCGAGGAAGCGATCGACATCGGGCGGGCTGGCCTGGACGGCGTCTCGCAAGTCGGCATTGCAGGCGCGCAGCGACCTGAGGGCCTCGTCGCCCATCCGCTCGGCGGCGCGCTGCGCGGCATGGCCCTCCAGCATCGCCCGCAGCTCGAATACATCGGCGACATCGTCGAGCGACCAGTCGGCGACGAAGCTGCGCTGCGTGTCGGTACGGCTTATAAGCATGTCGGCCTCGAGCCTGCGCAGAGCGTCGCGCACGGGCGTTCGGGAGACGCCGCAGCGTTCTGCCAACGCCTCCTCCCCGAGCGCCCCGCCGGGCGCGAGTTCGCCCGACATGATCATCTCGCGGATGGCGTTGTAGGCGCGATCGGATGCGCGCGACATGGTTCTCTCCTGACGGCTTGACCGACTCGAATTGTATACAATAAGGATATTGCGTCGCAAGTCACATTTGCCGCCCGAAAATTTTACCGGGCCGACAGACGGGGAGATTTCCGTATGCGTTCGTTCAAGACGCTTCTGCTTGCCACCATTGCCGCAAGTCCGTTCACCGCCACCGCAGTTTCGGCGCAGGGGCAAAGCGAAACGGAAGCGAATGAGGCGGGTGGCGACGTGATCATCGTCACTGCGCGCAGGCAAAGCGAGCGTCTGCAGGACGTGCCGGCCTCGGTCTCGGTCCTTACTGCCGACGCGCTCCAAAAGACCGGTGCCGACAGTGCCGACGATTTCGCCCAGCTCACGCCGGGCGTGACGATCGTGACCGGTACCGCCGAAGCGGGCGACACGCAGATCAACATCCGCGGGATCAACGGTGCCCGCGATGCTGAAAGTTCGGTTGCGCTGGTGGTCGACGGCATACTCAAGACCAACACCGCGCAGCTCAATCAGCCACAGGGCACGCTCCAGCAGGTCGAAATCCTCAAGGGCCCGCAGGGCGCGCTCTACGGTCGGAACGCAGCAGCCGGTGCGATCGTCCTGCAAACCCTAAAGCCGGGCGACGTCTTCGAAGGCGCCTTGCAAGCATCCTATGCCAACGAGAACACGTTCGAAGCGACCGCCCATGTGGCGGGCCCGATTGCCGAGAATCTGGGCTTTGTCCTGTCCGGCTATTACCGCACCACCGACGGATTCTATCGGAACACCTTCCTCGATGCGAAAGTCGTCGACGACCAAGAGGTCTGGACCGTCGATGGACGGCTCGTCGCGGACCTCGGCGAAGCCACAGAGCTCGACGTTAAGGCCCGCTACTCGCAGCTGCGCGGCGCGTCGATCAACTTCAACGCCTCCTTCCACCTGCCCAATTTCGCGGCTGTGAATCCGGCCTTCTACGAGGACGTGAACCGCCACGAGTTCAATTATTACAGCAACATTCGCCCGACCAACGAGCAGGACAGCTTCGACATCTCGGCTAAGGTCGAGCACCGTTTCGGCAGTGACCTCGTCCTCACCGCATGGGCGCTTTACTCTGATATCCAGCAAAGTCTGACGGCGGACGGCACATCCGCCGATTTCGCACGCTACATCGCCGCCGCCGATCCGGCGGGCGCGACAGCGGTCAATTCCTGCTTCGCAACTACCGCAGCCCTGACCGGCTTCCCGGTAAACCAGCCTGGTTTCATCGGGCAGATCCCGGTGCCTTTCATCTTCGCTCCCGCCAACGGCTCGACCTTCGGCGCCTACAGCCCTTCGACTTGCGACGGCACCCAGCTTCAGACGCGCGACCAGCGCGACATCAGTGCTGAAATCCGCCTCGCCTCGGACAGCGGCGGTCCGTTCAACTGGCAGCTAGGCGTCTATTATCTCAACATCGACCGCGAGACAGGCGTCAGCCTTGGCGCGGACACCGGCGCAGGTGTCCTGCCGACGCTTTACAACGGTCCGAACAGTTCCAACCCTACCTCGCTGTTACTCAACGACAGCTTCAAGACTGATGTCTACGCGGCCTTCGGTTCGATCGACTACGAAATCACGCCCGAATTCGATCTCGGCCTCGCCCTGCGCTACGATATCGAGGATCGCTCGACGGCATCGCTCGTCCCGACCGCCACGGACCCCTTCACCGGCGGTCCGATCAATCCGGGGCAGGCCTTCGGCGCGCTGGCCCCCAAGGATGCGACGTTCAAGCAGCTGCAGCCCAAGGTCAGCCTGAGCTATCGGCCGATGCCGAACCTCAACCTCTATGCGAATTGGGGAATCGGCTTCAAATCGGGCGGCTTCAACAACCAAGGTTCATCGACGATCATCGATCAGAACTTCAACCAGTTCATCGGCTCGAACGTCACGATCGAGGACCAGTACCGCAAGGAAACCTCGAGCGCGATCGAAGTGGGCATCAAAGGCGAAACGGCGGGCGGTCGTCTGACATTCGATCTCGCGGGATATTACACCGAGATCGACGACATGCAGTTCTTCGAATTCTTCGTCGGCCCCTTCGGCCTGCTGCGCGTCGTCTCGAACATCGACAAGGTGAAGGTCAAAGGGTTCGAGGCAAACGTCGGCGCGGAGATCGTCGACGGGTGGAAGCTATACAGTGCGCTCAACGTGACCGACAGCGAGATAACGGCCAACAGCTCTCGGCCCGATACCGTCGGCAACAAGTCGCCCTATACGGCCGACTGGACGCTCAACATCGGGACCGAGATCGATACGCCGCTCACCGACGCGATCGACCTGATCCTGCGCGCTGACTATCGCCTGACCGGCCCGACCTGGTTCCATTCGGTCCAGGATCAGGAGCGTCCGACGTTGTTCAGCGGCCTTCTGCCAATCTCGGCGCTGGGCTTGCCGGCGTTCGTCGGCAACGCCCGCTACGACGTCGCGCAACGCGACACCTTCGGCGTGCTGAACGTGCGGGCAGGCCTCGACTTCGGCAAATTCAACGCAGCCGTCTTCGCCAACAACGTGCTCGACGAAGAGTATCTCAACGAAGTCATCCCGGCCATCGAGTTCGGCGGCTCCTTCATTTCACCTGGCGCTCGGCGGCTGGTTGGCGTGGAACTGGGATACAAATTCTGACGAGGAATTCGCCGATAGGTTGGAAGAGAATTATTGGTCCAATTGATTTGGGCAAATCTTGTGATGCCCTGCTAATGCCGCGGCCATGGCAATCCTTCCCGGTGCGGCGAGCGAGTGTGTGAGAGCGAAGCACGTACCCCACATCCCCAACCTGGGAGACAATCAACGCCTGCCGGGCGGGAACCCAGCAATTCGGCTTTTCGGTATCCCTTCCGATGGCCCGGAAGAGGCACCGCGATCCGGTGGATTACAGCAACGTCATCGATCCAGATTTCTCGCCGGGCGAACACTTCACGATGAATCGGGTCAGGCTTGCGGAAATCGAGGACGAGACCTGCGCCCTTTCTTCCCGACCGTTGCTTCCGGGGGCCACCCATCTGATCGGGAAACGTATTCGCACCGCTGGCGGCCTCGCTTGTCCGTTGAAACTCGCACGGACAAATGGAGGCCTCGCGTATCTGGCGCGCATTGACCGCATTCTCGCTTGGCGTTCTTCAGGCAAATTCGCGAAGCCCTTTGTCGGGCTGCCTCAAGCGACGCATCTCGCCGCGCAAATCGACGCGATCAATCATTCCGCTAGCATCCGAATTTCACGAACTCCAGTTCCGGAAACCCTGCGTCAGCCGATTGATCGAGCCTGTCGTAGTACGCGTTTGCTCCGCCGAAATAGATCAGGACGCGCGGCGCCTTGTCGTCGCGGTTCGCGCCCATCATCCAGGAATTGACCTCGTCGCCCCGGGCCATCAACGTCTGGTTGTGGATGTCCGCGGTATGCTTGGTCCATTCGCGCTCGGCCGCGATGCGCGGCTCGAAGACGTCGTATCCTTCGCGCTCCATCTTCTGCACGCAGCGGGCGATCCAGATGACGTTCTGCTCGATCGATGTCGGCAGGTTGGCAAACGGCGCTTGCGGTCCGGTGATGATGAACAGGTTGGGGAAGCCGGCAACGCAAGTCCCCATTATGGAATCGGACGACTTGCGCCATTTCTCGTTGAGTGTCTCACCCTCGCTGCCGCGGATCGGGAAGGCCTCGAGTGCGCCCGTATAAGCCTTGAAGCCGGTGGCCAGCACGATGATGTCGAATTCGTGGTCCTTGCGCGTGGTGCGCAGCCCGGCCTCGGTGATCTCGACCAGGGGCTCCTTGTCTTTGATGTCGACCAGGGTGACGTTGTCGCGATTGAGTGATTTCAGGTAGCCTTGGTCGAGCGGCGGGCGTTTGGCGAACAGCGGGTATTCGTCGAGATCCGGTGCCACCAGGTCGGCGGTTTCGGGATCGTCGACCTGTTCCTTCATCTTGCGCGTGATGAATTCGGAAGCCAGGCGATTGGCCTCGGGATTGGTCAGCAAGTCATCGAAGGTTTCGAAGACCCAGCGGAAGCTGCCCGTCCAGTTCTCCTCGAACACGCGTTGCACCTCGTCGGGAGCCGTATCTGCGACGGTCCTGCCGGTCGGGCTGTCGAACGCCATTCCGAACGAATGACTGCGGCATTTCTGCACGATGGCGTCGTAATTCTCTTTGATCTCCTTTTCCCATTCCGAGGTCATCGGTCGCTGCATTGCGGGGAGAATGTAGTTGGGCGTGCGCTGGAACACCGTGACGCTGGCGGCGGTTTCGGCGAGGACCGGGACCATCTGCACGGTCGTCGATCCGGCGCCGATGACGGCCACCTTCTTGCCCGCATAGTCGAGGTCCCGCGGCCAGCGCGAGGAATGGAAGATCGGCCCCTCGAAGCGCTCGATGCCCTTGATCTTCGGGATCATCGGCTCCGAGATCATGCCCATCGCGCTGACGAGATATTTGCAGGTCAGGGTCTCGCCGTCATCCGTCGTGACACGCCAGCATCCCCGGTCGGCAAGGTATTCCGCCTCGACCACTTCGGTGTCGAACTGGATGTGAGGCCACATATCGCATTCGTCGGCAACGAACTTCAGATAGGCCTGCGTTTCCTCCCACCCGGGATAGCGTTTCGTCCAGGACCACTTCTGCAACAGGTCCTTCGAGAAGGTCAGGCAATAGTAATAGCTTTCGCTATCGGTCGCCGCGCCCGGGTAGCAGTTCCAGTTCCAGGTTCCGCCGATATCCTTCGCGCGGTCGAGTATGCGGACCGACAGCCCCTCCTGACGCAGGTAATGGATCAAGGCCAGGCCCGCGAAACCGGCACCGATCCCGATCGCGTCGAAGTCCACATCCGATCCGGTTTTGCGAGTCGCCATTGCCGTACCGAGTTCCTGCGTCGTCATTTGCCATCCTCTCCACAAATCCAAATATCTCTTGCCGGGTCCGTCAACGTCCCGCCCAACGAGCACCTCCGGTTTCGAATTCTCCAACAGGATCGGGCAGCCCGATCTCGGCCAGCAGGTCCTCGCGGTCGGCGTCACGGCGCCACATTCTGGGCGTGACGGCTGGCGTATTCTCGAACCGGGGTGCCGGCTTCGGTTGCACATACCCGTCGGCTTCGCAGAAGATGTCCCGGGCGAGGCAATGTTCGTGCGCCAAGGCGTCTTCCATCGTGAGGACTTCGGTGAAACAGCAGTCGACGCTCGCCAGTCGATCGATCCAATCTGCGCGCGGAGCGGATGCAAATGTCTTCGCCAGTCGCGCTTGCATGGTCGGCCACCTCGACCGGTCGTGCTGGTCGGCAAATAGCGGGTCCGCGTCGAGGCCCATCGCTTCGAGAAAACTCGCGTAGAACTTGGCTTCGATGGCTCCGATCGCGACGAACCGGCCATCGGCGCATGCATAGCACGAATAGAACGGGGCGCCGCCGTCGAGAAGGTTTTCGCCGCGCGCCCCGTTCCACATGCCGTTGTGCTTGAGCGACCACATTCCGGCCATGAGCGCGGCCGAGCCGTCGGCCATCGCGCAATCGATCACCCGGCCGCGGCCGTCGGCCCGAGCCGCGAGCAAGGCCGATACGAAACCGAACGCCAGCAGCATCCCGCCGCCGCCGTAGTCGCCGATCAGGTTGAGCGGAGGCGACGGCGGCTGCGTTTTCGGGCCCAGGGTTGCAAGGCAACCGCTCATCGAAATGTAGTTGAGATCGTGACCCGCCTTGGCCGCCAGCGGCCCGCTTTGCCCCCAACCGGTCATCCGACCGTAGACGAGAGAGGGCTTGCGCTCCATCATCGCCTCGGGCCCGAGGCCAAGTCGCTCGGCGACGCCGGGCCGAAACCCTTCGATGAGGCCGTCGGCAGTTTCGACCAGCCTTGCGACGATCTCGACCGAGTCCGGTTGTTTGAGGTCCAGGGTGATGGTCCGGCGCGACCGCAACAGGACATCGCGTTCCTGGTCCTGCGAGAGCGGGTCGCTTCCGCCCGGACGATCGATCCTGATGACCTCTGCCCCATGATCTGCGAGCATCATCCCGCAAAACGGCGCCGGGCCGATTCCCGCCAACTCGATGACGCGTACGCCATCGAGCACCGGTCGCAGCGACGTGTCGTCGAGGTGTTCCGCGCGGCCCATTCTATTGCTTCGCCTCAATCCGGTCAGGTCCGCAGGACGAAGGCCGCCGACAGTCCGCTTGCGCCGGTGCAAACACACAACTTCGCAGATGCCGCTGCGCTGCTGCAGGTGCCATGCCATCTCTCCTACCACCACCAAACGAAAGCGGGGGCTCTCATCTTATTTGTTAGCGTCTAGCAAATGTAATATCAAGCGTGAATGCCCGTTGGCGAGGCGGGGTCAGCCAGGAAACATGAGTGCGCGCAGCTCAGTCGGCGATGCCGAAGGTTGCTTTCGTCGAGGTACGGAAGGATGTGAATTCCTTGGCGAGATCGACGCTCTCAGGCGCGACGAGCCATTGGTAGATCGTGCCGAAGATGAAGCTGCAAAATCCGAACGCATAGCTTTGCGCATCGACCGATTTGTCGATCTCCCCACTCGCCATGCCTTCCTCGACCCAGTGCGCGATGTCGCTACGATAGATCTGGTGATAGGCGGCAAGGTGCCTGCGCACGTCGTTGTGCGAACTGATCGATTCAAACCACAATATATACATTGCCTTCATGTAACCGCTATGGCTCGACAGGAACCCTTCGACCGCGCTCAGCGCGGCGAGACAGGCCTGCGCACCGCCCTGTTCGCCCACCTTGTTGGCGAGTTCGCGCGTCCAGCTCGTGTTGAAATGCAAAACCAGCTGACCGAACAGCGCGTCCTTCGACCCGAAGCGGCTCGACGCCAGCCCCCGTGAATATCCCGCCCGCTCGCCGACGGATTTGAGGGTGGTCGCGTGCGTTCCCTGTTCGACGATCAGCTGCATCGCCGCATCGAACATGCGCGCATCGGAAAGCGCGGTGCGTTCCGCCTGCGTCCGGCGCCGGGAGCGCGGCTTCTTGGGTTTCTGTATCGGGTTCGCAACCTGCGATTTCGTCACCTCGCGAAGTGAAGCCTTTCCCTTTGTTGGCGATGATGCGCTCATTGGACTTCGTCGATCCTTTCAAACTCTGTGTCGCCGGCCGCAACTGCTTCACGCAGGGCCTGCTTGTCTATCTTGCCGACGCTGGTCAACGGCAGGGCATCGATATGCGCCCAGTATTCGGGCACCCAGAAATGCGCGATCCGGTCCCGCAACGAACCTCTCAGCCGGGCGAAATCGGGCCGTGCGCCATCGACGGTAGTCACGATCGCGAGGGGCCGTTCCTCCCAGCGCGGATCGGGCACACCAATCACAGCGGCGAGATCGATGCCCGGCAGGCCCGATACATGGTTTTCCAGCTCCGCCGAAGGGATCCACTCGCCACCCGACTTGATGAGATCTTTCAGGCGGTCGGTCACCTGGACGTAGCCCCGCTCGTCGATCGTCCCGGCATCGCCGGTGTCGAGCCAGCCATCCACCGTCAGGACGTCGTCGCCCACGCCACGGTGATAACCACTTGCGATCCAGGCGCCCCTCAACTGGAGCCTGCCTACGTCGGCACCGTTCTCGGCGACCAACATGCCATCGTCGTCGACCAGACGGACCTTCACCCCGGGAACCGGACGACCGCTTTTGGCGCGCAGCCTGCGCGCTTCGGCCTCCACCACATCGGCGGCAGGCTGAGACAGCACGCACAGGGGGCTCGTTTCGGTCATGCCCCATCCCTGGATCAAGGGCACGTGCCAAGAGCGTTCAACCTCGGCAATAAGTCTCTCGGACACGGCCGAACCGCCGGCGACGATTGTTCTGAAACTGGTCATGTCGACCGGATCCTCCGCGTCCGCGCGCAGCAGATCGTTAAGTATGGTCGGGACGGTGGCGGTAAAGGTCGGTGCCGTCACGGCGATCATTTTGCGGATCGCGACGGGCTGCAGGTGCGGCCCCGGAAGCACGAAATCCGACCCGGCCAACCAACCAGAAAAGGGCAAGCCCCAGGCGTTGGCGTGAAACATCGGCGGCAGCAACAGGATGGTGTCGCGGTCGCCAAGTCCAAAGGCGTTGGCCGCCATCGATGCCAGGCTGTGAAGGAAGATTGTCCTGTGCGAATACACAACACCTTTGGGATTCCCCGTCGTTCCCGAGGTGTAGCACACGGCCGCCGCAGCGGTTTCGTCAGGGATCGGGAAATTGACCATGGGGCCGTGGGCTGAGATGAGTTCTTCGTAGCTCACCCAGGGTTTTGTCAGGCCTTTGGGCGTCGCGGGATTTCCCGTGACGACCACCAGCTTCAGCGCAGACAGCGCATTGACCTGCGCGAGCACATCGCCGAGCAGGTCGCTATCCGCAATCAGTATCGCATCTTCTGCGTCCGCCATGATGAAGCCGATCTGGTCGGGATGGAGACGAAGGTTGAGCGTGTGCAGGACCGCACCCATCGCCGGGACTGCGAGATAGGCCTCGAAATGGGCGAAGTCGTTCCAGCTCAGCGTCGCGACCCGCGTATTGTTTGCTACCCCGACGGCGCGAAGCGCGGTCGCCAGGCGGCGCGCCCGTTCGGCCGTCTGCGCGTAGGTTTGCCACGTCATGTCTTCGCCGTCGAAACAGCCTATCCGTTTCGTCGCGTGGATGCGTTCACCGTGCTCGAAAATGGCGGCCGTTCCCAGCGGCTCGTGCATCATGGTCGCCTCCATCACGCGAACCCTTCTTCGCGCGCGAACCGCGCGGCTGCGTCGAGCAGGGAGGGGACATCGTGTTCGAGCGCACGCTCATATTTTCCGTCGACCAAGCCAAGGCGATGGAGCACGTACGCCCCTTCGACGATCGCGGCGAGGCGCCAGAGCGCGAAGGCCTGGTAGAAGCGAAGGCGGTCGATCGACAGCCCGGTCCGTCGGCTCCATCGCAAGGCGAGACCGTCGCCCCCGATCACCCCGGCATGGTTGGACATCCTCTGGACGAAGGCAAAGCCCAACGGCTGGCTCTCGTCGCGATTCCACATCGCGGTGACCAGGCCGACATCGACCAGTGGATCGGCCAGCGTTGCCATTTCCCAATCGAGGATCGCATTCACGCGCGGTTGCTCCGAAGCCATGAGCACATTGTCGAGATGGTAGTCGCAATGGACGATTCGCACCGTTTCAGGTGCCGGCGCGTTTTCCGAAAGCCATCCGCCGATGGCTTCGATCAAGGGTAGGTCGCGCGCCTTGCGTTCACGCCGCTCCTCGCGCCAGCGTTCGACCTGCCGGAGGACGAAGTCGCGCCCCTTATCGATGCTGCCGAGCCCAGCAGACGGCGGATTGATCGCATGGACGCTGGCCAGCGCATCGATAAGCGCCGCACCGATCGCGTCGCGGCAGGCCGCGGTGTCCGGATAGGTCTTGGGCAGGCGATCGGTTATCGCTTCGCCGTTTACGAAGCGGGTGATGGAGAAAGGCACGCCGATGAGGTCGAGATCATCGCAAAACAGGACTGGCTCAGCGACCGGGGCCGAGCCTGCGATGGCGGATATGAAGCGGAATTCGCGAGCAATGCCTGCTCCGGCGAGCTTGGAAATGGTTGCTTGAGGCGGGTGGCGCAAGATCATTGGCCCATTCGCCGTCTCGATCAGGCTGGTGACGTTGGCATTGCCTCCTGCCACGGGCCGCACCAACCGAGCATCTCCAAGTCCGGCCTCTGTGTCCAGCCAGCGCACGAGGCGCTCGGGCAAATCGACTATAGCTTGCACATCAGACCGCCATCGTTCGCGATTATGGAGCCTGTCATGTAAGTCGAGCCCGCGACCCACCAAACGACTTCCGCCAGTTCTTCGGGCGTGCCTTCGCGTCGAAGGGGGATTCCGTCGATCAGTTTTGTCTTCGCGCGTTCCGGAATGTTGTCGGTCATATCGGTTGAGATCATCCCCGGAATGACGAGATTTACCCGGATCGCCTGCCGAGCGAGTTCGATCGCCAGCACCTGGGTCAGTCCGGCCAACCCGGCTTTCGACGCCCCGTATGCGGCATCACCGGCAAACCCCCGCAGGCCAACCACGGCCCCGATGTTCACGATCGATCCGCCCTTGCCCATGTGCGGCAGAGCGGCGCGCACGAAGTTGAACGGACCGGAAAGGTTCGTATCGAGCACGCGCTGCCAATCCTCCTGCGGCAGGGCCGACACCAGCCCTCCGCGATGCAGGCCCGCATTGTTGACAAGGACATCGATCCCGCCCCAGCGCTCGGCTACCTGTTTGCAGACTGCATTGGCCTCTTTCGGATCCGAGACGTCCGCCGCCAAGCCGATGGTGTCGCCATCGATCGAATTGGCGCTCGCCTCGATGTCGTTGCCACGTGACACGAGCGCGACCCGATCGCCGTTGCTGGCAGCCACCTGGGCAATCGCGAGACCCAACCCTCGCGATGCCCCCGTGACGATCCATCTTCGCTGTTCGCTTTGCGGGCCCGACGCCATTGCGCGATCGTCTTAGAACGTCTGGGTCAGAGCGACGCCCCAACTCCGCCGAGGTCGCGGGGCGGCATAGCTCCAGACACCCTGCACGTCGTAGCCGATGGTCCAGCCGTCCTCGTTCGCGAGGTTCTTGCCGAACAGGCTGAGCGTGGTTTGATTGAACCGGACGTTGACGGAGGCATCGATCAGGAATTGTCCGTCATTGCGCAGGTTCGGGTTGTTGAGGAAGGTTATTTCGTGCCCGCCAATATAGTGGATATCGCCGGTCACCCAGGCCGTCGCATTCTGCGCTACTGCCGCCTCATAGGTTCCGCCGATGCTCCAGGTCCATTTCGGGGCGCGACGAATCTTGAGGAATGTTGCGTCCACCGGCGTCCCGGTGCTGAAGATATCGCCCATGAAGTCCTTGTACTTGGCGTCGAGGTAGCCGAGGTTCCCGCGTATCGTGAGCCCGTCGACCGGGATGGCGGTCAGGTCGAGTTCGACGCCTTTGAATTCAGCCGAGGAAGCGTTGATCGTACGGTTCTCGCGTCCGGTCGAGGTGCCCGGGGCCGGCACGTCGAGGTCCTGCTGCATGTCGTCGTATTTCATCAGGAAGACCGCGCCGTTGAGGCGGACCAGCCCGTTCGCGAATTCGGCCTTGAAGCCGGCTTCGTAGTTGTCGAGCGTTTCCGGGTCGTAGGGAATGGTCGCCGCACCGATCGTTGCCGGTCGCCCATTGAAGCCGCCGCCGCGATAGCCACGCGACCATAGGGCATAGACCATCGCGTCGTCGGAAAGTTCGTAGCGCAGTGACACGCGCGGTGTGAATTTCGACCAGCTTTCCCGAACGGGCGCAGCCATCGAAATCGCGCCGGGAAGGGTCGCGACCGGGTCCTCCTCGACCGTGGTTCCATAAAGCAAGATCGGCAGGTCGTTGACGATGCTCGACTTCTTGTCCTTGGTGTAGCGCGCACCGAGAGTCAGGGTCAGCCGATCGACAAGCTCGTAGTCGGCCTCACCGTAGAGCGCCCACGACTTGTTGGTCTGTGCAACGTCCTGCGCGCTCGTCAGCAATGGCACGCCGGCGAAGCCGATGTAGTTCTTCAGGTTGATAGTGTAGCGCGAGTCCCACAGATACGCGCCCAGCACGAAGGTCAAGGGACCGTTACCGCCCTTGGTCAGCCGCAACTCGTTCGTCGTCTGGCGCCAGCGGGCGGGCCGGTCGGTGTGATAGAGTGTGAACGGGGCCGCATCGAAATCCTGATAGATTTCTTCGTCGGTCTTGAGCCAGCCGAAGATGTAATCGACCTGCATGTCCGCCCCGATGTCGTAGGTCGCCTTGCCGATCGCCATGTCGAGCTTGAATGTCGCGTTCTTCTGCAGGCGGCCGTCCGAAACGCTGACATAGCGGTCGCCCGAAGTTGGCACGCCGGGCGAAGGGGAGCATTGGTCGTAGGCGACGCAGAAGAGGTCCGTGTCGCGGTTGATTGCCAGTAGCTGCGGCGGATCCTGTCTGGTTTTCTGGTGGTCGTAGCTGAGCAGGATGTCGAGGTTCTCGGTGGGCTCGATCAGCAGAGCGCCCGCGACGGCGTAGAATTCCGAGCGCTGTCCCGGCTGGTCGTAGAAGCGGTTGTAGATATATCCGTCGGACGCTTCGTAGGCTCCACTCACCTTCAGCGCGATGTTCTCGGATAAGCCGGTGCTGGCGACGCCTTCTATTTTCCAGGTGTCGAACCTGCCATAGGTCGCGCGCACTTTGCCCGTGAGGTCGTATGTCGGGCGAGAGCGCGCTAGATTGATGACGCCGCCGGTAGCATTGCGACCGAAGAGCGTCCCCTGCGGGCCCCGCAGGACCTCGACCCGGTCGATGTCGATCGCCTTCAGAAGGCTGCCCGAGCTCTGGCCGATATAGATGTCGTCGAATACCACGCCGACGGCCGGGTCGACCGATTTCTCGACATCGGCGACGCCGATTCCGCGAATGTAGACCGCTGCCACACCGCCTGGCCCCTGCTGCGTATCGTCGATCACGATGTTGGGCGAAGAGTCAGCAAAATCCCTGACATCCGAATCGAACCGCTTGTCGAGCTCGCCGGCGGAGAGCGCACTGATCGATGCGGGCACGTCCTGCATACTTTCTTCGCGCTTGCGCGCGGTCACCACGATGACGTCGAGCCCGCCCGAGGTGGCGGCCTGTTCGCTATCGGTTTCTTCCTGTGCATGAGCGACCGTGGCGGGGCCGAATGTGGCCGCCGCGATCGCAAGCAGGCTCACGTACGTCGCTTGATTGATCATGGTTCTCTCTCCCAGCGCTGGGCGCAATTTCTGATCGCGGATGCTATTGCCATTCTCGCGATTTGCGCTGCTACAAGAGCATGACTCACATGCTTGCTCTCGACAAGCAAATATTTTCGACAAGCGCATATGCCTCTGTTGGAAAATTCTAAGATTTTGACTCCAAACGACTTTATTCTGAATTCCGGTGCAAACACTATTGTTGCTTGTTCCAAGCTACTAAGTGTGCAAAAAGATTTCAGAGGATAATTCGACGATCGGGAGAGAGTGAATGGCAGGCCGACTTTCGGGAAAGTCGGCGCTTATCTCGGGTGGCGCGAGCGGCCTGGGCGAAGCGCAGGCGACCTTGTTTGCGCGGGAGGGCGCGACCGTCCTCGTCGGCGACTTGCAGGGCGACAAGGGCAACGCCGTCGTCGAGACGATCCGCGCCGAGGGGGGTGAGGCAGCCTTCATCCGCCTCGATGTTTCCGATCCGGAAAGCTGGGCAACCGCTGTATCGGATGCGGTCTCGCGCTTCGGCAAGCTGACAACGCTGGTCAACAATGCCGGCATCTTTCATCCGGGCGGCATTCTCGAGGAAACAAAGGAAGGCTGGGATCGCATGATCGCGATCAACCAGACCGGCGTGTTTCTGGGTATGAAGGCGGCGGGCGACGCCCTGCTGCAATCGGGCAATGCGGCGATCGTCAACATCAGCTCACTCTATGGCCTGATGGGCAGCCCGAATGCCATTTCCTATCACGCATCTAAGGCAGCCGTCCGGTTGATGGGCAAGGCCGGCGCGCTCGAATTCGCCAAGCGCGGCATTCGCGTGAACACGATTTTTCCGGGTCAGATATTGACCCCGATCCTCGGCGACATCACGCCCGAACAGGATGCCGCCATCAAGGCGTCGATCCCGATGGGGACCGTAGGCGACCCGATGGATATCGCCTATGCCAGCCTCTACCTTGCGTCGGACGAGGCGAAATACGTCTCGGGTGCCGAGCTGTGGGTCGATGGGGCGTGGTACGCCGGGCAATGAACACGGTGTCGCCATCGCAGCAGATCGTACGGAGCCGCTAATGGGCTGGGACTTTTCGACCGACCCCGAGTTCGAGGAACAGCTCGAGTGGATGCGCGGTTTCGTCGCCGAGGAAGTCGAACCGCTGGATCTCGTGTTCAGGGATCCCGGTGCGCATGTCGATCCGAAATCTCCCGCCGCCCGCGCCATGGCACCGCTCAAGGACGAGGTGAAACGGCGCGGGTTGTGGGCCTGCCATCTCGGCCCCGATCTCGGCGGCAAGGGCTTCGGCCAGCTCAAACTCGGCCTGATGAACGAAATCCTCGGTCGCAGCCGGTTCGCCCCGACCGTGTTCGGGACGCAGGCCCCCGACACCGGCAATGCGGAAATTCTCGCCCGGTTCGGGACCCTCGAACAGAAGGCCAAGTATCTCCAGCCACTGCTCGACGGCGAGATCGTGTCGTGCTTTTCGATGACAGAGCCGCAGGCGGGCGCCGACCCGGGCGAGTTCTCCTGCACGGCGAAGCTCGATGGCGACCAGTGGGTAATCGATGGCGAAAAATGGTTCGCCAGCCACGCCTGTCTCGCCGAATTCCTGATCGTGATGGCAATCACCGATTCGGCCGTGCCCGTACATCACGGATCCACGATGCTCATCGTTCCGCACGATACACCCGGGCTGGAGATCGTGCGCAACACGGCGGTCGGGCCGAAGGACGAGATCGGCAGCGGGGTCCACGGCTATCTGCGCTTCACGAATTGCCGGGTGCCGGAGGCCAGCCGCCTAGGTCCGGTGGGGGAAGGCTTCAAGGTCGCCCAGTCGCGGCTCGGCGGCGGGCGCATCCACCACGCGATGCGCACCGTCGGCATGCTCAACAAGGCGATGGAATACATGACCGAGCGCGTTGTCAGCCGTACGACCAAGGGCGAGCGGCTGGCCGACAAACAGATGGTTCAGGAGAAGATCGCGGACAGCTACACGCAGATCCTCCAGTTCCGGCTTCACGTGCTTTACGCAGCCTGGCTGCTCGACCAGGACCGGGCCTATACGCGCAGGGTCCGACGCGAAATCGGCGCAATCAAGGCGGCCATGCCGGGTGTGCTCAAGGACGTGGTCTATCGGGCGCTGCACCTCCACGGTTCGCTGGGTATGTCGAACGAAACGCCGCTGATGGACATGTGGCAGTACGTTCCCGAAATGGGGATCGTCGACGGCCCGACCGAAGTGCACAAGGTAGCCGTGGCGAAGGACATCCTACGCGGAGTCGCGCCCGCCGACGGCCCCTTTCCCAGCTATCACGTGCCGACCCGCCTGGCGGCGGCACGGCGAAAATTCGCGGATTTCATCGAACACTAGGCTGGAGTGCGTGGGAGCGGAACATGTCTGACGGTACGGAGTTGGAACATCGCCTCGACCGGATCGAGAGCAGGTTCGCGATGCACGAGCTCGTGAGCGACTACTGCCACGGTTTCGACAAGCGCGACTGGGACCGGTTCGCCGCGATCTGGTGGCCCGACGCGATCTGGGACATCGGCCCGCCTTTCGGCACGTTTCAGGGGATCGAGGAGATCACGGATGTCACCAAGGACATCCTGTGGGACGCCTGGCTCGCCTCGAGCCATTTCACCACCAATCTGGTCATCACCTTCGATGGCAGGGATGCGGCAAACGGCCTGTGCGACGTCGACTGCATCGGCACTACCTCCGACAAACAGGCGCAGACCGTCAGTGCGAGCTATTTCGACCGGTTCGAAAGGCGCGGAGGGATCTGGAAAATCGCCACTCGCAAGGTGAAGATGTACCACTTCAATCCATTGCCTGGCGTCACGCTGACGCCGCCTGCATAGGAGCAACTATGGCCTATTTCGAAACCGAAGGCGGCGGCCACGTCTATTACGAGCATTTTCGCGGCGAAAAATTTCCCGTCGTCCTGGTCCATGGCTGGGGCATGTCGGGCGAATACTGGGCATCCGCAATCGAGGCGCTGCAGGCGGAAGGCCATGGCGCGATCATCGTGGACCATCGTGGATGTGGACGATCGGATCGCGACTTCGCCGATATGTCGATCGGCGCGATCGCCGGCGACGTGGCCGCGATCGTCCGTCAGTGCGGCCCGGAGCGTGTCGTGCTCAACGGCTGGTCGCTCGGCGCGGCCGTGGTCGTCGCGGCCGCCGAGATCCTCGGCGACCGGGTGGCGGGGCTGATCCTGACCTGCGGTGCCTCGCCGCGCTACGTTCAGGGAGAGGGCTTCCCCCATGGCGGAACCGCCGAGGATGTGCTCGGCATTTGCAGCGCGATTACCGCCGACCGACCCGGCTTCTTCCGCACGCTCGCCGAAGGCGCGGCGGGCGAAGGCGCGAGCGAGGCGCTGATCGGCTGGGTCGAGCGCGGCTTCCTCGCCTCCGGTCCACGCGCAAGCGAAACGCTTGCCGGACTCGCCACGCTCGACCAGCGCGTGTTGCTCTCGTCCTTTCCCTTCCCGGTGCTCTCGATCGGGGGGGCGAATGATGCCATCGCCGATCCGGCCATCGCGGGATTCGCGGCCGACTGTGCGCAGCACGGGACGCTGGTGACACTGAACACGGGCCATTCGCCCCAGCTCGAGACCCCCACAGCCTACAACAACGTCCTGATAGAATTTATGAGGAAGCTCGCATGATCTCCTCCGTGGTCGACGACCTCGCCGCTTTACTCGCACCCTTGCGGGCACCCTTCGAATGCAAGTCCTTGAAGGCGCCGAACCGCTTCTGCATGGCGCCGATGTCGCGCTATTTCGCGCCCGGCGGCATCCTGACCGAGGACGGAGCCGAATATTATCGCCTTCGCGCAGCGGCGGGTATCGGCACGATCATCACCGAGGGCACCGGCGTTGCAATCGATCACAGCGTTGCCGCGGATTCGGTGCCGCTGTTCGCCGGCGACGAAGCGCTGGCTGCGTGGAAGAGAGCGGTGGACGCGGTTCATGCCGAAGGCGGAACGTTCGTACCGCAACTGTGGCATGTGGGTGGCTGCTCCGATTTCAATTTCCCCGATTCACCCCACGCCCCGCTGGTCAGCCCGTCGGGTTTCGCCGGACCCGACGTGCCCGGTGGCCGTGCCATGAGCGACGAGGACATTGCCGATACCGTGGCGGCATTCGCCGAATCCGCGCGCGCGGCGAAGGACATGGGTTGCGACGCGATCGAACTCCACGGCGCGCACGGCTACATCTTCGACCAGTTCTTCTGGGACAAGACCAATTTGCGTAAGGATCGCTATGGCGGACCGGACATTGCCGACCGGGCGACTTTCGCGGCCGAAGTCGTGGCCGCATGTCGCGAGGCGGTGGGCGATGATTTCGCGATCATCCTGCGCATTTCGCAATGGAAGACCTACGACTACGAGGTGAAACTCGCGAACGATCCCGACGAGATGCAACGCTGGCTCGACCCGCTCGTTCGTGCCGGAGTGGATATCTTCCACGCATCGCAACGCCGGTTCTGGGAGCCCGAATTCGTCGGCGACACGAAGAACTTCGGCGGTTGGATCAAGGAGGTAACCGGCAAGCCGGTGATCACCGTCGGATCCATCGGCATGAACCGTGATCTGATGGAGGATTTCGTCGAGGGCATTTCCTCGCCCATGCTCAACCGGCTGGTCGATCTGGTGGACATGTTCGACCGAGGCGAGTTCGATCTCGTCGCACTGGGCCGCGTCCTTCTCGCCGACCCAGACTGGCTGGAAAAGATCGAGCAGCGGCGGATCGACGAACTCAAGCCCTACGACCGCGCGACTGCGCTCGAGCGCTACGAACACTGATCGCATATGGTGTCGGTCGATTGTGCGATAACCTCCCCAGGTTGAGCAAGCTGCGGCAATCCCGATAGAAAGCAGTCCGATCCGAACGTCTGCATTCGTTGCCCGCTCGCCCCGAATCTGACGATCCGCTACCGGCCCCATAGCAGTCATAAGCGACGGTCATTCAGATCGATATTGGCCTAGCAACTTCGGTTCCCTACAGCCGAGCGGTCGGTTAGGCGAAACCGAGTTCTGCAAAGGTCCAATCGAGCCCCGCAACCACCACCACAACACACACCAATGCCGCCCACGGGCGGCCGCTTGCGCTCCGGGAATAGCAGTCGCGCTGGGCAAGCTGCCTCAAGGCAGTCCGACTCCTGACCGAGCGATGCAAAAGCCACCACGCTAGCGCCGAGGCCCTTGCGACCCTGAAGGTGAACGGAGAGATGGCCGGCGATCGCAACGCCAGGTCCTGCCTATCGCGACCCACGGTACGGATCGCCGGACGCTCGCCATCTTCGCCCAGCGCGTCGACGCGGGATCAGGGCATCTGCCCGGCGAGCTTGCGGAGCGTCTGGGCCGCGATGTCCAGCGTCTGGAGCTTGGTCATGAAGCGCGCGACGACGGCCGGATCGTCGGCCAGCTCGTCGGACAGCGCCTCCATGGCCGCAGCCGTATGGATGATGTCCTCGCGGCTCAATTCGGTCGAGAACAGCGGGGCCGCGACCTTGGCCACGGGGGCTGCGACCAGTTCGGCCCTGGCCATCTTGATCGCCACGTCGACTTCTGACTGGGTGCGCCGGCCCGACGGTAGCCACAGACCGACGTCGGCGGGGTGGTGAAAGCGGATACCCGCCTTGCCGTCACCCTTCCAGACGACCGTCGCATCGAGCGAGATCTCGCCGCGATGGAGAAGGCAGGCCGTGCCCGGAGTCGGGAGATGTGCAGCCTCGACCAGTGCGCCGCCGCTCGACATGTTGCGGACCTTGGCCGTTTCGCGCGAGGTGTTGGTCACCAGTGCGGCCATGACGAACATGTTGGTTCGCGGCTCCGAACGGGCGCAATCGGGAAAGGCTTCCGGTGTATCGTACGCTGTTGTGAACATGTCGAATTCCAATAGCCTGCATGCCCGATCTTCGGCAAGATTGCCTCATCGCCCGGCTAGGTAAATGTACGAGGTAGGCCCGCCCGTTGCGGCGCGCGCCGACCGGGGCCCGAACGAGTGAGGCCCGCCGCTCTTGCGAGCGACGGGCCATCTTCTCGTTGCTAGGCTTGTGGAGGCTTAGCGGAGCAGCGAGAGGACGTTCTGCTGGCTCTGGTTGGCCTGCGCCAGCATCGCACCCGAAGCCTGGCTCAGGATCTGGGCCTTGGCGAGGGCGGTCGTTTCAGCCGAATAGTCGGTGTCTTCGATCCGCGAACGCGCGTCGGTCAGGTTGGTGATGTTGTTGGCGAGGTTGTTGACAGCCGATTCGAGCTGGTTCTGCGATGCACCGAGGCTGGCGCGCGAGGTCGAGATGGTCTTGATCGCATCGTCGAACACGGCGAGTTCGCTGCCGTCGCCGGCCAGCGCCGTCACGTCGACCGCAGCAGCGGCGGTGATGGTGGCGTCGGCCGTGAGGTCGGTCGACAGGTCGATGGTGACGGTGTCCGAAGCATTCGCACCGGCCTGCACCGTGACCGAACCGTCGCCAGCCGGGCCTGCGGTGCCGTCGAACAGCTTCTGGCCGTTGAATTCACTGTTGGTCAGGACGCTGCTGATCTGCGTGTTCAGTGCGGTCATTTCCGACTGCAGGTTGGCGAGGTCGTCGGCCGAGTAGGTGCCGTTCGAAGCCTGGACGGTCAGTTCACGCTGGCGCTGCAGCATGTTGGTGACTTCGTTGAGCGCGCCTTCAGCGGTCTGCGCCATCGAAATGCCGTCGTTGGCGTTGCGGATGCCCTGGTTCATGCCCTTGACCTGCGAGGTCATGGAGGTGGCGATGGCGAGGCCGGCTGCATCGTCCTTGGCGGAGTTGATGCGCTTGCCGGTCGACAGGCGTTCCATCGCGGTGCCGAGCGCTTTGCCGGCGACGTTCGATGCGTTCGACGCCTTCATGGCGCTGATATTGGTGTTGATGACGTTCATGGCTCAGTTCCCTTTGGTCTACGATCACTGCCCCCCGGTCAGGATGCGGCAGCCGAGAACCAGACCGGCAGAAATGTTCCGGGATTAAGTGGGTCGCCGAAAGTTCGCTGCCGGCCCGTTAACCAACCTCGTAAATCTACCAACCCTAAAATTATCCAATCTTTGGACGTGGGGGTGGCATTTCCGGGTCTGTCGATAAGACTTGCCATGTGGGGGCACAAATGGACGGGATTACAAAGACTGCGAATTTTTCGCGTGCACACGGGACCATCGAGGCCCGGTTGGCGGGAATCGCGTCGTCTCTGTTTATGGAACGGCCGGTCACGCTGGCTGACGGAAGCGATATCGCGGCGAACCGCGACGCGCGTACCATCACTCTCGCGCGGGGCGATGAGCCGGCGATCGTGCCGAGCGGCACTGGCGGAACGCTGATCTATAGCGACCCGATTGCCGAAAGCAGCATCGCCGCGCTGGTCGCGCTGACCTATGCCGGCCAGGGTCCGGTTGCCGCCGATCCCGCGTCGCTCTCGATCATTGCACTGGCCGACCGTCTCGCACGGACCGACATTCCCGTGCTGATCAACGGCCCGACGGGTACCGGCAAGGAAGTCCTCTCCAATTTCATCCATCGTCGCAGCGAGCGTGCGGACAAGCCCTTCATCGCGGTGAACTGCGCCGCGATCCCCGAAACCATGCTCGAAGCCATGCTGTTCGGTCATGAGAAGGGCTCGTTTACCGGCGCCAATGCCGCGGGCGAAGGTTTCTTCCGCGCCGCCCACGGCGGAACGCTGCTGCTCGACGAAATCGCCGAGATGCCGCTTTCGCTGCAGGCGAAGCTGCTGCGCGCGCTGCAGGAAGGCGAGGTCGTGCCGATCGGTGCGACCCGCCCGGTCAAGGTCGACGTCCGCATCATCGCTTGCGCCAACCGCGACCTTCCGCATGAAGTGGCCGAGGGCCGTTTCCGCGCCGACCTCTATTATCGCCTCAACGTCTTCCCGATCGAAATGCTGGCGCTGCGCGAGCGTCGCGCGGACATCGCGCCGCTGGCCTTCGCCATGCTGCTGCGCCACGCAGCGAAGGGCGCCAACGTGCCGTGGATCAGCGATGCCGCGATGGCCGAACTGATCGACTACGCCTGGCCCGGCAACGTCCGCGAGCTGGAAAACGTCATGCGCCGCGCGCTGCTGCTCTCGCAGGGCAAGAGCGTGATCGAGGCCGAACACATCATCTTCGACATGACCGCCCGCGCGGTCGAGAAACCTGCCGAAGTCGTGCAGATCGGTGAAAGCAAGGGGCCCGCCAAGCTGTCGAAGATCGTCCAGATCTCCGAAGCGCGTGCGATCATGGAAGCGCTCGACGCCGTCGGCGGCCACCGTGCCAACGCGGCCCGTGCGCTGGGGATCAGCGAGCGCACGCTGCGCTATCGACTGGCATCTTTCCGTGAAGCCGGTATTGCCGTGGGAGCGGGCCGATGAACCCCGTAGGCGGCATCGGGGGCGGCGGTTCGATCGAACAGATCATCGCCCTGCGCCAGCAGATCATCGATCGCTCCAAGGTCCTCCAGGAGCTTCATCAGCCCAAGCCGGCTGCGCCGACGGAAGCGACGACGACCGCGCCGAACTTCGGCGATTCGCTGCGAACGGCGCTCGACAACGTCAACTCGGTCCAGGCCGAATCCGGTCGTATCACCGCCGCCTACGAACGCGGCGAGGAAACCGATATCGCCAAGGTGATGCTTGCCCGGCAGGAAGCCGGGGTCGCCTTCGAAGCCACACTTCAGGTCCGCAACAAGCTGCTTGCTGCGTATCAAGAGACCATGCGGATGGGGGTCTAATCCATGAGCGGTCTGGTTCCTGCCAATAGCGCCCCGCAGGGGGTGCTGGCCCCGCTCACGAGCGGGTCGGGTTCGTTCGGCCAGCGGCTGAGTGCGTTCGTCGTACAGCCGCCGGTCAAGAAGGTCTTACCCTGGTTTGCCGGTACGGCCGGTCTCGGCCTGCTGGCCCTGACCTGGGCGACGCTGTCCCCGGCACCGCAGCGTACTCTCTATTCCTCGCTCGGTGATGCGGAGCGCGCTAGCGTCGCCGCGACGCTCGACCAGGCGGGCATCGATTATGCGATCGACAACAACACCGGCACACTGACCGTGGGCGAGGACGATGTCTATCGCGCCCGAATGCTGGTGGCGTCCGACGGCTCGCTGGCGGCTCCCGAAAGCGGAACCGACCTGATCGAGAACCTTCCGATGGGGGCGAGCCGGACGCTCGAAGGTGACCGCCTGCGCGCCGCGCAGGAGCGCGAGCTGATGCTGACGATCATGGAGATCGACGGCGTCGAAGCCGTCCGGGTCCATATCGCCAAGGCCGAACGCTCGGTCTTCGTGCGCGAGAACATCGCGCCGACGGCATCGATCATGGTGCGCATGGCGCGTGGCCGCCAGCTGAGCGATGGCCAGGTCATGGCGATCGCCAACCTCGTCGCCGGTTCGGTGCCGGGACTGGGGATCGACGCGGTCAAGGTCGTCGACCAGCACGGCAAGCTGCTCACGCAGGAGCGCGATCCCAAGAGCGGCCTCATCGACCTGCAGGCGCAGATGGAAGCCAAGCTCAACGCCCAGGTCGACCATCTTCTCGCGCCCATGTTCGGGACCGATGCCTTTACCGCCCAGGTGCAGGTCGAGCTCGACATGAATGAAGTGACCTCGGCACGGGAAAGCTACGACAAGGACGGCACCGTCCGCCGCGAGACGACCCAGCAGTCGCAGACCAGTACCGCACCGGTTGGCGGAATTCCCGGCGTGCTGGCCAATACGCCTCCGGCCGATCCGACGGCGCGGCCAGGCGCACCGCAGGATACAGAGAATGCGTCGGCGAACGGCGGGGCGGGCGAAAGCAGCGCAACGCGCGTCTACGAACTGGGCCGCGAGGTTTCGGTCTCGAACCTCTCGCCCGGATCGATCAAATATCTTTCGGTCGCGGTCGCGATCGACCAGGCAGCGCTCGCCAAGGCCAGCGCCGCCGACATCACCAAGGTCAAGGAACTCGTATCCGCAGCCGTCGGCGCGCGCGCCGATCGCGGCGATCAGGTGACCGTGGTGATGCGCGCGTTCGAGAAGGTCGAGGCCGAAGGCGTGCCCTTCTACGAAACCAGCTGGTTCGGCATGGCCGTCCGCAACGGTGTGGCGATCCTCGGCGTGCTGCTGGTGCTGCTGCTTGCGGTGCGCCCGGCGGTCAATGCCCTGCGCAACGGGCTGAAAGGTGCCAGTCGCGCGGATATGCAGGGGGACGGGGGAACACCCGCGCTCGGCGGTCCGTCCTACGGCGCCGTATCGCCCTATGACCGAGAGGCGCTCGACGGGCAGATCGAACTGGCCCAGCGCATCGCGCGCGAAAATCCCGACGACGCCGTGCTGGCCTTGCGCCGCCTGCTCGCCGAAGACGCCCATCAGGGAGCATCGGCATGACCGCGCCCGCCAGCCAGCTGCTCGGCGGCACCGACAAGGCGGCCATCATGGTCATGCTGCTGGCCGAAGAGGATGCCTCGCGCATCCTTGGCCAGCTGACGCCCGACGAATTGCGCCAGCTCGCAGGCACCATGTGCAGCATCGGCGATGTCCAGCCGCATGCGATCGCCGATGCGATTGCCGGCTTTTCGCGTTCGACCCAGCAGAACGGGCTTTCCGGTCACGGCCGGGTCGACAGCGTGCGCAAGATTCTCAGCGGCGCAGTGGGCGAGGTCAAGACCGAGAACCTGATGCGTCAGGTCGCGCCCGAGCATGAAGAGGCGAACCTGCCCGCACTGGGGCTGCTGCGCTGGCTCGATCCCAAGATCATCGGCGAAATCCTTGCCGACGAGCATCCGCAGGCGATTGCCGTCCTGCTGCTGCAGCTCGATACCGATGTCGCCGCGGCCGCGCTGGCGGCGCTGCCCGAGGATCTGCACACGCCGGTCCTGCACCGGGTCGCCCGTCTGGGCCCCGTTTCGCGCCAGGCGATCGAGATCCTCGAGCACACGCTCAATGCCAAGATCGAGAAATTACACGGGACGATCCCTCTGACCATGGGTGGGATCAAGCATGCGGCGGATATCATCAACCGTTCGCATCGCAGCCTCGAGAAGCGCGTGATGCCGACGATCAACAAGATCGACAAGAAGCTCGCCAAGGAACTCGAGAACGAGATGTTCAAGTTCGAGCATCTCTTCGCGCTCGATACGAAGATGACCGGGGTGCTGCTGCGCGAAGTCGAAAGCGATACGCTCATCCTCGCGCTCAAGGGCATCGAGGAAGATCAGCGCGACCAGTTCTTCGACGCGATGTCTTCGCGTGCCGCCGATGGCCTGCGCGACGAGATCGAGATGCGCGGCAGGGTCAAGAAGGCCGATGTCGAAACCGCGCAGAAGGAAGTCGTTGCGATTGCCAAGCGCCTGATCGCGCAGGGCGACCTGATCATGGGCGAGGGCGACGAAGACTATGTCTAGAGTCGCCTACTCTGCATTGGGGCGGCGTGGGAGTTTCTCGCGCAACAGCCGCTTCACCACGCCCGAAGCTCCCTCGGCACCGCCTGCGGAAATCGAGGACGCGGCCGAAAAGGCTTACAGGGCCGGCTATGAAGACGGGCAGATTTCGGCACGCGCCGATTTCGACGCGCAGCTGAAGGCGGAACGGGCTGCGCGCGCGGCTATCGAACTGGCCTTTGCGCGTTTCGATGCCGAAAGCGAACGCAATCTGCGCGACGGCCTGCTCGCCACGGTGCATGCGCTGTGCGAGGAGGCTCTGCTGCCGCTCGCGCTCGACGCCGAAGGGCTTGCCCGACGGGTCGATGCGGCCGCCGCGATGCTCAAGCGCAAGCACGATCGCCGCATCATCCATATCCATCCCGACGATCTCGAACTGGTTCGCGACAGTGTCGCCGCCGATCTCGAACTGGTGCCCGATGGCAGCGTCGAACGGGGCGGCTTGCGCGTCGAAACCGAGGACGGCGGCGTCGAGGACGGCCCGCAGCAGTGGCACCGCGCGCTCGCGGAAATCTTCGACACATGCAGGACCTGATCGACAGGACGCTGGCGGGATTCGCGTCGGCCTCGCTCGATCTGGCGCCGCGCCGCTTCGGTCGCGTGGTTGCCTGCGATGGCGGCTTGATCGAGGTCTCCGGCCTCGGGGTGCCGATCGGCACGATCTGCGGCATCGCCCAGGGCGCGTCGACGGAACACCGTGCGGAGACCATCGGCTTCCGCAACGGCCATACGATGATGATGATGCTCGGCGACACCGTGCTGTTGCGACCCGGCGCTATCGTCCGCCCCGAAGGGCGCCCCGGCATGCTGCATGTCGGCTCCGAATTCCTCGGCCGCGCGGTCGACGGTTCGGGCGAACCGATCGACGGGCGAGGGCCGATAGGGGCGACCACAAGCTGGCCTGCAGGCGGCTACCGCGTCGGCGCACTCGACCGTTCGCGGGTCACCCAGGTCTTCGACAGCGGCATTCGCTCGCTCAACGCGCTCACGACTTTCGGCATCGGCCAGCGTATCGGCATCATGGCCGGTTCGGGTGTCGGCAAGTCGGTGCTGATGGACATGATCGTCGACGGGGCCCAGGCCGATGCCGTCGTCGTCGGATTGATCGGCGAACGGGCGCGCGAAGTGTCCGATTTCGTCACCCGCCACATGGCGGGCGAACGCGCCGCCAATACCGCGATCGTCGCCGTGCCCGCCGACCACGCCGCCAATCTGCGTCTGCGCGGGGCGATGCTCGCGACCTCGATTGCCGAGCATCTGCGTTCGCAGGGCAAGCGCGTCCTGCTGATCCTCGACAGCCTCACCCGCGTGGCCCATGCGGCGCGCGAGATCGGTATCCTTCTGGGGGAGCCGGGCGCCGCGCGCGGCTATCCGCCCTCGGCGCTGGCGACTATTACCAAGCTGATCGAGAGGGCGGGCAATTCACAGGAATCGGGCGGCGCCATTACCGGCATCTACACCGTGCTCGCCGATGGCGACGACCAGAACGATCCCGTGGTCGACACGGCTCGCGCAATCCTCGACGGGCATATCGTGCTGTCGCGAGAGATCGCCCAGCGCGGCCAGTATCCGGCCGTAGACGTGGGGGCCTCGCTCAGCCGCGTGATGAACGACATCGTCCCGCCCGAATGCGCCGCCACGGCGCGCCGGTTCCGGGCGCTGAGCGCGATCTACGAGGCCAATCGCGATCTGGTCATGATGGGCGCCTATCGCCAGGGCGCCGATCCGCTGCTCGACGAGGCGATCGCGCTGCACCCGCGCATGTCCGCGTTCCTTTCTCAGGGCTGGGCCGAACGCATCGATGTCGCCACTGCCTTCGCCCAGATGACCGAGCTGGTCGGCAATGGCGCCTGAGCGCAAGAAGCTCAAACGCGCCCAGCTGATCCAGCGGATCAGGACGGTCGAGCGGATGCAATCGGCGGTCGCGGCCAGCGAGGCCGAGGCCAACCGCATGCGCCTTTCCGGCGTGGCCGAACGGACGCGCAGCCTTGCTGCCCATTATGCCCGCCGGGACGACGATCTCGTCGGCGCCGACCTGCGCAGCGGCAAGGCGATGCAAGATCAATTGCAGAAGCTCTCCGAGCTGAGCGAACGACAGGCGCAGGAGGCCGAACTGCAGTCGCAGGCGCGGCGTGAAGACTTCGCTCAATCGGACCTGCGCCTCCGCAAGGCGGAGGAAGGGACGCGCGACCTCGTTCGCACCATCGTCGCGGGCTTGGGAAAGGCTTGACCCGGAACGCGTTTTGGCACGCTTCTTGATAGTAAGTCCGCAAACAACAAGCGGACTTGCCATGACTTTTTCACTCGCTCTGCCGAAATCGCTGGATAGCCTCCTTCCCGTCGCCGCATTCGAGGGCGAGAACGGTCGGAAATCCGCGACTTCGCAGGGTGGTGACGGCTTTGCCGAGCTGCTCAATCAGTTGGCGTCCGTTATCCCTCCCGCGCGCGGAGAGGGAGCCGCCGGAGACAAGGCAGCGATCGACCGGCAAGCCGGTGATTTGCCGACCGGCAATTCCTTGCCGGTTGCCGACCCTGGGCTGCCGCTCATGCTGCCGGAAATGCCGGACTCCGATGAAGCGGACGAAGCGTCTCCTGTCTCCGGCATCGTACCCTTCATGGCGTCGCCGATCGCCGCGCCGGTGCTGGCGCTCAAAGCACCCGCCGGAGGCGTTTCGGCAAGCCGCACCAGTGTCGACCCGATGCCCGCAACCGATCTCCCCAAGATCGCCATGCCTGCCGCGCTTGCACCCGGCAAGGCAGCCGAACTGCCGATCGGCGCCCAGGCTGCGAGCGAACCGAAGAGCAAGAGGCTCGAGGTGCGCATCGCTGCCGCCGGGGACCCCAGCACGCCGAAGGCCCCGGCGATGACCGCGGAGGCGGTAGGCGGCAAGGCCAGGATGGAGCTTCCCGTGTCGGATACCCCCGCTGCGGCGGCGGGCAAGTCGCAAGACCCTTCCGCCATCGGCGAGGCTCTCGCACGCCCCGATGGGGCGCGTCCGATCCGCACGGTTGGCGAACTCCGCAAGGACCTGTCGGGCGATCGCACTACAGCCGCGTCGGCCAAGCCGCTCGCCGAGGGTGAGGCGGTGATCGCGGCCAAGCTGGCGACGGGCGAAGCCGATGCTGCGCCCAAGGCCGAGCGCGTGCCCACTGCACGGGCGGCCACTACCTCGATGGAGGACAATTCGCGTCCCGCCACGCATGGCGCACGGGTCGAGCGAGCCGGAGAACTGGCGGCGGCTTCCGACCGCGAGGGCAAGCTTAAGCCCGCCGGTTCGGAAACTGCCGAAAGCGTATCGCGCATGGCATCACCGCTCGATGGAGCGAAGAGCCCGATCCACGCCGCAGGGCGGATCGACGACGGAACGACCGTCGCGGGTGCGGTTCCCACGACGGCGCGGCCGGTCGTCAACGACCAGTTCGCCCAGGTCGAACGCATCGTCGACCAGATCATGGCCGCGCGCCACGTCGATTTCGCCAAGGCGGCGACGATCGCCGTCGCGCACAAGGACTTCGGTGACCTGACGGTCACGTTTGATTCCTCGAACGACGGCATGAACGTCCGCATCGCCGCCGAAGACAGCGAATCCCATCGCGCGCTCGCGGCGGCGATGGCGCAGGATCGCGGGCCGGTTCGCCAGCAGGAGACGGTCAGCCAAGCGCACCCCGCTTCGACCCAGACCGCCCAGGCGGGTGCGGAACGTGGGGCGAATTCGGGCCAGACGGGTACCGGCTTCGGCCAGGGCGGGGCGACCGGCGAGCAGCGCCAGCAGCAGGGCGAGCAGCGCGGCCGCGCCAGCGCTCAGTCGAACACCGCTCCCCAGCACGGCAAGCCCTCGTCGTCCGACGATGCGCTCTACGCCTAAGCGATAATTTCAAGGTCCAGCCAGGATAATACGATGTCGAACGAAGAACCCACTACCGAACCCCAGCCGACGAAGAAGAAAGGCGGCAAGCTCAAGCTGCTGCTCCTTTCCCTTGTTCTTCTCGGCGCCGGCGGCGGCGGCACCTATGCGGCATTCGCCAGCGGTATGCTGGGCGCGCACAGCACCCAGAAGGAAGACAAGAACCCCAAGCTTGTCCGCAAGGGCGAGGAAGATCCCTATCCCGTGGGCGGCGAGGAAAAGGAAGGCCAAGGGACACCGATGGTTCACGGTGGCGGCGGCGGCGAGTATCGCACCGCCTATTACGACTTCACCGACGAGTTCACCTCGAACCTCGCCGATGGTGCCGCGCTGGTCCAGGTCAGCCTTGCCGCCTCGACCCATTACGACGGTCGCGTGCTGATGTGGCTCGACGAGCATGAAACCGCCATTCGCTCGCGCATTCTCGCCGAACTCGCGGCGACGAGCGAAGCCGACCTCGCCAGCATCAAGGGCAAGGAAGAGCTGCAGAAGCGCCTGACCAAGGCGATCAACCAGACGCTCGAGGAGCGCGAGGGCTTCGGCGGCGTCGACAACGTCTACTTCCGGTCGTTCATCGTCCAATGATCTCTTCGTCCCTCCCCGAACCCAGCGGCCGGGCAGCACGTCACTGCGACGAACTGCTGAGCCGTGCGGCGACACCGCCCGATCTCGACCTCGAGTTCGCGCGCTTCGCCCGTGGCTTTGCCGACCAGGCCCGCACGCAGCTGTCGGCACTGTGTGACGATCGCGGTCTCCTGACCGAAATCGTCGAGACCGAACTGCTGCCGGTCAGCGACTGGTACGCCAAGGTCGGCACGGCGAACCGCCACAGCTATTATTCCATGGGTCAGGAAAGTCGCGGCATTCTGGTGTCCGTGCGGATCGGGGAACTGGTCGCGCAGTTCGAGCGCATCCTCGGCGGTACGGGCGAAGTCGACGAAGGTTGCACCGTCCTGCCGGCATCGGCCAAGCGCTTCGCCCAGCAGTTCGAGGATCGCATGGCCGAGGCCCTGCGCCGCACGAGCGATCGGCGCGAGATCGCGACGAGTGCCAATGGTGAAGAGGTCGAGCAGGTCGCACCCTTCGCTGCCGGCGATCGCGTGTGGACCATCACGCTCGAAGTCAGCAGCATCAAGGCTGCGTGCTCCTGGACGGTCCGCCTTGCGGTCTGCCGTCCGATGATTGCCGAAATCGTCGGTACGCGCGCGGTTTCCCCCGCGACGGGCCGCACCATCGGCGCACGCGGTCTCGACGGTTCGGCGATCGCCGATGTCGACCTGCCGCTGCGCGCGGTGCTGGTCGACGTGCCGATGTCGATCGCGCAGCTCGCCAGCCTCGCACCGGGATCGGTCATCCCCGTCGCGGTGAACCGCAACGTTCCGCTTTTGACCGGCAATCTCACTCTTGCGCATGGTTGCGTCGGCGAACTCGACGACCGCGTCGCTCTCGAACTCACCCAGACTTTCCTTTCGGAGTAATACCAATGGCTTCGCATGCAGACGGCTTCGGCCTCATCCAGGACATCGATGTCCGCCTCACCGTCGAGCTCGGACGCAAGTCGATGCGCCTGCGCGATGTTCTCGCGCTCGGCGAATCGAGCGTCATCGAGCTCGACCGGCTGACCGACGAACCGCTCGACATGTTCGTCAACGGCAAGCTGATCGCGCGTGGCGAGGTGATCGCCCAAGGCAGTCGCTTCGCCATCCGCGTCCTCGAGATCGTCGGTGCCACCTCGAGCGACGCATCGCTCGATCGCCGCGCGCCGCCGCTCACCGTGTCCTCGACCGGCGCAGGTGAGCTCGCCTGATGTTCTGGTACGTTCTCAAACTGCTGATCCTGCTGCCGCTGATCGGCGCGATGATCTGGGGCAGCCTCAAGCTGGCCAAGAAGATGCAGGGTCAGTTCGGCGCCCCGGCAGGTGGCAGCAAGGCGGTGCGAATCGTCGAGACGACGATGCTGTCGCCCACCCTGCGCCTTGCCGTGATCGAATTCCACGGTCGCGAAATCCTCGTTTCGACCTCGCGCAACGGCCTTACGCGGCTGGCCGAGGCTCCCGCGCGCCCGCAGATCGAGGAACCCGTCCAGTGATCGCACGCCTGACCAAGCTTGCGGCCACGCTGGCCGCGCTGACCTATCCCGCCCTGGCCGCCGCACAGACCGGCGATGCCGCGGTCTCGGGCGCGCTCGACCGCGCCTTTGGCCAGATGGCGGGCGCCGGTGGCGAGCCGTTGAGCCTGTCGCTCCAGCTGCTGCTGGTGATGGGCCTGCTGACCATCCTGCCCGCATTGCTGCTGATGATGACCAGCTTCACCCGTATCATCGTGGTGCTCGCGATCCTACGCCAGGCCCTGGGGCTGCAACAGTCGCCGCCAAACCAGGTGCTGATCGGGATCAGCCTGTTCCTCTCGCTCTTCATCATGGCGCCGACGCTGGAGAAGGTGAACGAAACCGCCATCGCGCCCTATTCGGCGGGAACGATCGGGGCCGAAGTCGCGATCGAACGCGCCGGCGACCAGTTCCATGGCTTCATGATCCGCCAGACGCGCGAATACGATCTCGAAATGTTCGCCGACATCGCCAAGGCAGGCAAGTTCGCCAGCCCGCAGGACGTGCCTTTCTCGATCCTGCTGCCGGCCTTCGTCACCAGCGAGCTGAAGACCGCCTTCCAGATCGGCTTCATGCTGTTCCTGCCGTTCCTGGTCATCGACCTGGTCGTCTCCAGCGTGCTGATGAGTCTCGGCATGATGATGATGAGCCCGATGATCGTCTCGCTCCCCTTCAAGCTGCTGCTGTTCGTCCTGGTGGACGGCTGGGCGCTGCTGATGGGTTCGCTCGCCTCAAGCTTCGGATAATCTCATGGACGAAAGCGCCATCCTTCTTTCCATGGCCGACCGCATGCTGTGGATCGCCGCGCTGGTCGCGGCGCCGATCCTCATCGCCAGTCTCGCCATCGGCCTCGTCGTCGGCCTCGTGCAGGCAGCAACCTCGGTCAACGAACAGACGCTGACCTTCGTCCCCAAGCTGGCGGCAGTGGCCTTCGTGCTGGTCATCCTCGGCGCATCGATGATGGCGCTGGTGGTCGACTTCTCGCAGGACATCTTCGCCGAGATTGCGCGGATCGGCCACTGAGGGACGCGCGGTGAACGGGCTCGATCTCGGTTTCGGTGCGCTGGAGCAGGACATGTGGCGGGTCGTCTTCCTGATGACCCGGCTCGGTGCCGCGCTGCTCGCCGCGCCTTTCTTCGGGGCGACCGCCGTGCCCATGTCAGTGCGCGTGTCGATCACCGGCGCGCTGGCGATCTTCGTGTCGATCTGGATGCCGGCGATCCAGACGCCGGACGCGCTGCTTTCGCTGGCCGGGCTCCTCGCCGTCGCCGGCGAAGTGCTCGTTGGGCTCGCGCTCGGCTTCGTGCTGCAGCTGGCCTTTGCCGCGCCGACCGTGGCCGCCGAAGTCATCGGCGGGGGCATGGGCATGAGCATGGCCGTCTCGCAGGACGCCATGGGGGGAGGGACCACGACGTCCTTCGGCCAGTATTTCGTGATCGTCCTGACGCTGATCTTCCTCGCCACCGGCGCGCATCTCCACTGGATCGCGCTGGTCACCGAAAGCTACCGCGCCTTCCCGCCGGGCCAGACCTGGCTCGGCGCGGAGCGGCTGGCCGAGATCGTCGGCTTCGGCAGTTTCATGTTCGAAACGGCGGTGCGGATCGCCCTGCCGGTGACCGTCATCCTGCTGCTGGTGCAGGTGCTGACCGGGATCCTCAGCCGTTCGGCGCCTTCGCTCAACCTCTTCGCGCTCGGCCTGCCGGCGGGCGTCCTGGCGGGCATGGCCGCGCTGATCATTTCCGCCCCGCTGATCTACGACCAGTTCGCGGGGATCGTTGGCGTGGCGCTCGACCAGAGCGAAAGCGTGCTGGCACGATGAGCGAGGACGCCGGTGAAAAGAACTTCGCGCCAACCGAAAAGCGGATGGCCGATGCCGCCAAGAAGGGCGACGTCCTCCGCTCGAAGGATGCTGGGACGGCCGCGGTCATGCTGTTCGGCGGAGCATGGCTGGCCTTCGCCGGGCCGTGGTTGCTCGAGGGCCTGGCAAATCTGACGCGCGAAGCCTTCCGCTTCGATACGCGCGACATTCGCGATTTCGGGGTCGACGACCTGCTGATGCAGGGTCTGCTACTGGGGGTCCCCGCAATCCTCACGCTTGCCGTGCCGGTGATCATCGTCACGCTGGTCACCCAGCTGGGTTTCGGGCGCGGCCGCTGGGTGGCCGAGAATCTCAAGGCCAAGGGCCAGCGCATCAACCCGCTGTCGGGTCTCAAGCGCATGTTCGGTCCGCAGGGGCTGGTCGAAATGGGCAAGGGCCTGCTCAAGGTCACTTTGCTCGGCAGCATTGCCCTGGTCTGGTGGTGGAACAGTATGGAGACCATCGTCGGGCTCGGCCGGGGCAACCTCTCGGCCCAGCTAACCGCTGCCTGGCACGCCATCATCTCGCTGATCTTCGCCCTGGCCGCCGGGCTCGTGATCATCGCCTTCGTCGATTTCCCGATCCAGTGGCTGCGGCAGCAGAAGCGGCTGAAGATGAGCCATCAGGAAATGCGCGACGAGAACAAGGAAAGCGAGGGCTCGCCCGAGATGAAGGCCGCGCGGCGCCAGCGGCAGCGCGATATCGCCACCGGATCGGTCGCCGGCGCGATGCGCGAGGCGCAGTTCGTCGTCACCAACCCGACCCATTTCGCCGTCGCCATGACTTACGACCCGGCCAAGGCCTCGGCGCCGATCGTCCTTGCCAAGGGGCGCGGCGACAAGGCCATGGCGATGAAGGAGCTGGCACGCGAGAACGACCTGCCGATGCTCGAGATCCCGCAGCTCGCGCGTTCGCTCTACTACACGACGCGCGAACGGCAGGTGATCTGCGAAGATCTCTACGGTGCCGTCGCCGCGGTGCTCGCCTACGTCTTCTCGCTCAAGCGCGGCGAAACCCCGCCGTTGCCCAGCGTCCAGGTGCCCGCTGCACTTCAGTTCGACGTCGATGGGCGCTTGCCGGTTAATCCTGCGGCGTCCGGGCCGTTATCAGAGCGATGAGTATTTCCGCCTCCTCGATCGCCACTTCGCTGGGCATTGGCAGCGGCGTGGACATGACCGGCATTGCCGAGCAGCTCGCCGAGGCGCAGTTCGCCGGGCGCAACGAGCGCCTGACTGCCAAGTCGGAAACGCTCGAGCGGCGCATCTCGCTCGCCGGTTCGATCCGCAGCACCTTCGCGGCCTTCGCCAGCGCAATGGGAGACCGCCTGCGCACGGGCGACCTCGCGCCGTTGCCCTCGATAAGCAATGCGACGGTTGCCGCCGTGAGCTCTCCTCTGGGCTCGGTCGGGAAGGGCAGCTACACGCTCGAGATTTCCAAGCTGGCGAGCAACCAGGTTCTGAGCGGCCCCACCTATGCCAGCGCTTCCGACACGGTCGGTGCCGGCACGCTGACCATCCGCTTCGGCGAATCCACCAATTCCGGCTTTACCGAGGACACCGGTCATGCGGCGCTCAGCATCGACATCCCGGCAGGGGCAACGCTGAGCGACGTTGCCACGGCCATCAACGCCAAGAACGCGGGGCTCAGTGCCTATGTCGCGCAGACGGGAAGCGGTGCCCAGCTGGTGGTGAAGGGGGCCGAAGGGCTCCAGAACGGCTTCGTCATCGAGGCGGTCGAGGATGGCGCGAATCCCGGGCTCTCGGCGCTCGCTTGGCAGGCCGGCGACGATCCCGCGCGGCTGGTCAAGACGTCCGCCGATGCCGAATATTCGCTCGACGGCATTGCCCGCACCAGCGCGTCGAACAAGATCGACAAGGTCGTCCCCGGCCTTTCGCTGAACCTTACCGGGACCAATGTCGGCGCGCCCGCGACGATTACCTTCGGCAACCCCGGCAGCGCGATCGCCAGCGTCATGCAGGACATCACCGGCGCGCTCAACGAGATCATCGGCGAACTGCGCAGTGCCATCGACCCGATGACCGGCGATCTCGCGAGAGACAGCGGCGCCCGTTCGCTCAGCCGCAAGCTCTCCGGACTGGGGTCGATGGTGATCATGCCCAATGCGGCTCCTGGCGCACCACGGACGCTGGCCGAACTCGGCCTCGCCATCGGGCGCGACGGCAGTTTCAGTTTCGACGCCGCCAAGCTCACCGCCGTGATGGAGCGCGATCCCTCGGCCGTCGCGGCGATGTTCACCACTGGCCTCAACGGTGTGTATGCGACGATCGACAAGATGGCGCGTTCGAACAGTCTTTCGAGCGATCCGGGCTCGCTGGCCGGTTCGATCGCCCGTTACCAGACGCAGTCGCAGCAGGTGACGGAAGAGTTGGAAAAACTCGCCGAACAGCAGGAGACGCTGCGTGCCACCATGGTCGCCCGCTTCGCCAAGGCCGACAGCCAGGTTGCCGCATCGAAGTCGACCCTGTCCTTCCTCCAGTCCCAGATCGACATCTGGAACGCGCAGAAGAACTGACATGCTAGCCCGAGCCCGACCCGGCGAAGCCTACCGGGAAAGCAACTTCGATGTGCGCCTGAAGGCCAGCGGTCGCGACGATCTTGTGCTGATCTGCCTCGACGATCTCATCGAAAACCTGGGCGTGCTTCAGATCACCGAATCGCGGGGCGATCGCGCGTCGCGCAGCCGCACGCTGACGCGCTGCGTCACGGCGTTGACCGCATTGGAGATGGGCATCGACCGCGAGGCCGAACTGGCAACGAGCCTGATGCAGTTCTATGGTGCGGCGAAGGGCCTGTTGCTGGATTCGATCCGCGCCATCGACCTTCAGAAAATCACGCAATTGCGCGGTGACCTGCGCGAAATCGCCGCGGCATTCCGCGCCGCGAAACTCGCCGCCGCGGCGGCCTGATATTCCAGCACGGTTCTCCGAGACGGAGAGCGGCAAATTCGCCGGGAGGAGACGAATATCGCACGGCCTCCGGTGTTGCGACGTACGTGCTGTATTTGAAAAATAGACTTGGCGCGGTGCGAATGGCGCCAGCAGATCGCAACCTCTTCGGGGTTGCGAGAATGGCGAAGTTTCTCGTCCTTGACGATGACAATGTGCGCCGTGTTGCGATCGAGGGGCGAGGCCTGTGGCCAGCGCCCGCAACGCTGTCCGTTCGGGCCATGGATCGGCCTCAGACTTCGGGCGCGGCGCCGTCCTTCATGTGCGCGATCACGGCGACCAAGGCCGTTCCATAGGCGCCCAGCAAAGCGATCGCGGGATCGGCGGCGAAGAAGTTGCCTTCCTCGACTTCCTCGACGATTTTGACCAGGCCCGAGGACGATCCGATAGCAGATCGCGAAATGAGTATCCCGCACAGCGGCCCGATAAGTTCGATCGCAGCGGTGACGTGGGCCTCGACTTCAAGCAACTCAGCGACCCGCGCAGGCTCGGCGCGCGGAGTAATCAGGGGAGCGATGAATTCGGGCGCCTCTTCGAGAATCTGAGCCATCCCGAGAACGGCAGCGGAAGCCGTCTCGAACCCGTCGATCGAACATTCTTCGACGAAGGTCAGCAATCTGGATTCCCATGGAGACATTCAAATGCATCCCTAGCGCGCCTGTCCCAAGAGGGGCGGCGTAGCAATGTTACACGTCGCAATTCATCCATGCCATGCAGCAAGCCATGAATATCACCCGCCAATTTTTGACATTTCCGTGCCTGACTAAGTAATGTTCAGTCGTCTTCGCGTTCGACAATTGCAAGCTTGAGCTTCGAAAGGGCCGACGCTTTTAGCTGATGCACCCGCGGAACACTGACATCCAGCACCGCAGCGATTTCGGTCAGATTCAGTTCTTCGATGAAGTGAAGCTTGATGATGAGCTGAAGGCGCTCGGGAAGTTCGGCGATGGCCTGGGCAAGAGCAACCCGGTCGCCGGCTTCTAGCAGTTGTGCTTCCGGATCGGGCTCTGCCGATTCGAAGAGCGAATTGGAATCCGAATAGCAATCCTCGAGATCGACCATCCGGGTCGCGAGCTGCGTACGCATGTCGTGATACTCCTCGAGCGAGATTTCGAGCGCCCGCGCGATTTCCGCTGCCGAGGGATCGCGACCAAGCTTGCTCCGCAGCTCGTCGACTGCGGCATCGATCCGGCGCCGTTGCGACGCAGCGCCGCGCGCCTGCGGCGATTGTGAGCGCAGCAGGTCGATCATCGCCCCGCGCACACGCATCTTGGCGTAGGCGGCAAATCCGTCTTCACCGGGGCGATCGTGCTTCTGCGCACATTCGGTCAGGGCGATCATCCCGGCCTGCATCAGATCGTCGATATCGACCGAAGCGCCGCAGCTGCCCTCGTAATACCAGGCCAGCTTGCGAACCATCGGCAGGAACCGGCCTATGCGGTCGTTGATCTCGCTCGAATAGGCGCGTTGGGCGTTGAAATTGGAGTGGTCGTACTTCATGCCGCAAGGGCCTCCGTTTCATGGCCGAGTTGGGCGGGTTGTTCGTGCTGTTCGTCGCCGACGACCGCGATCACTTCGATCGGCTGCGCGGCGGGCAATTCGTTGATCGAGAGGACCAGGCACTGCGGGGCCCGCAGGCGCAGAAGTGCGGTCAGGGCGCGGCGCGCGCGCGGCTGCACGATCAGCGCGGGGCGCGCGGCGGCGGGGTCCCGCTGGGCGACGATGGCGCCGATCCGTTCACCGATCGAGCGGGCGAGATCGGGTTCGATCACGATCTCGCCCGAGGCCGGGTCCTGCAGCCCGCCGACGACCATTTCCTCGAGCCGCGCGGCCAGCGTGATGACCGGCAGTTTGGCGTCCGGCGGACAGGCCTCGGCGACGATCATCGCACCCAGGTCGGCGCGGACGAGGTCGATCAGGCGATCGTGTTCGGCGGTCTGCTGGGCGGCGAGCGAGATGCTCGAGAACACACGCAGCGAATGGCGCAGCGAGATTCCGTCGGCGAGCAGTGCCTTGAGCAGGCGAGTCACCGCCGCCAGCGTCAGCGGCTGGGGGGTGATCGTATCGATCAGCTGCGAATGGCGGCCGCGGAGGTAGTCTATCAGGTCGCGGACCTGGTCCGGGCCGAGCAGATCCTGCGCCCGTACGGCGAGCAGCTGGTGGATCTGGGTGGCAATGACGCTTTCGGGATCGACCGCGAGATAGCCCTCGGCAACCGCCAGGTCGCGCGTGCCCGGATCGATCCACAGCGCCGGACAGCCGAAGCTCGGGTCGATGGTCGCTTCACCGGGGATCGGCTGCGAATTCATCACCTCGCCGGTATCGATCGCCAGCAAGTGGTCGGGTTTGATCCTGCCGCCGCCGATCATCGCGCCGCCGAGCGTGATGCGATAGCTGTCGGGCTCGACCTCGAAGCTGTCCTCGATACGGAATTGCGGCACGATGAAGCCGAAGGTCTGGCACATCTGCTTGCGCAGCCCGGTAAGCCGCGTCACCAGCGTCGCGCCCCGCTTCTCGTCGGTCATGTGGATCAGGCCGTAGCCGAGCTGGATGGTGACCAGCGTTTGGTCGGTGACTTCCTCGATCGCGATCCTCGCGGGGTCGACGACCACCTCGGGCTCGGGCTGGGTCTCCGCCGCTACCTGCCGCTTGCGCAGCTGGTTCCACAGCCAGAAGGCCCCTCCGGCCAGGGGCAGGATGATCGATTGCGGCATCGCCGGGATGCAGCCGATCACGGTGAGGATGCAGCCGACCGGCAGCCAGATCTTGGGATCCGACAGCTGGCCGCCGATCTGCCCGGTGAGATCGCGGGCATCGGACACGCGCGTCACGATCACCGCGGCGGCGATCGACAGCAGCAGCGCCGGGACCGATGCGACCAGCGCGTCGCCGACGGCGAGGGTGATGTAGAACTGCGCCGCTTCGCCTGCCGAGAGGTCGTGGGTGGTGATGCCCAGCACGAGGCCGGCAATCACATTGATGCCCAGGATCAGCAGCGCGGCGACCGCATCGCCCTTCACGAACTTGCTGGCACCGTCCATCGAACCGTAGAAATCCGCCTCGGTGGCGATCTCGCGGCGGCGAGCCTTGGCCTCGTCGGCGGTCATCAGACCGGCGGCGAGGTCGGCGTCGATCGCCATCTGCTTGCCGGGCAGGGCATCGAGGGTGAAACGGGCGGAGACTTCGGACACGCGTCCGGCACCCTTGGTCACGACCATCAGGTTGATCACCATGAGGATCAGGAAGACGAAGATGCCGACGGCGAAATTGCCGCCGATCAGGAAAGCGCCGAAGGCCTCGATGACCTTGCCCGCCGCTTCACCGCCCTCGTGGCCGTTGAGCAGCACGATACGGGTCGAGGCGACATTGAGCGCGAGACGCAGCAGGGTCGCGAAGAGCAGCACGGACGGGAAGGAGGAGAAATCGAGCGGCTTCTTCGCATTCATCGCCGCCATCAGCACCGACACCGACAGCGCGATGTTGAGCACGAAGAAGACGTCGAGCAGCATGGCAGGGATCGGCACGACCATCAGGAGGATGATCGTCAGGATGCCGACCGGGAGTGCGAGGCCGGGATTGAGGATCTGGCGCGCGCTCACAGGCCGAATGCCTTGAACTTGCCATAGGCGGCGGCGATGTGGTCGTTAGCCCGGCTAGCGCCCGTGCTGCCATCGCCGAAGGTCGAGCGCAGCGTATCCGCCATCGAGGGGCGCGGTCCGCCCGCCGGAGGCAGCGAGGGCATGGCGAGATTACTGCGGCTGTGCGTCGTCTGGCGGAAGGCGGGACGCGCGGCCAATCCGGCGAAATCGTATTCGATGCGATTGCCGCCATCCGGCATCTGGCCGGTGCCGTAGGCCGAGGCGACCTTGTTGCGCATGAGCGACATGACTTCGCCGACCGAACGCGGCGAGCCGCCGTCATAGAAGATCGGCCGGTTGGCGCGGGCCGCCTGCGGCATGAGTGCGGCGGCAGACTGGCCGGGATTGCTGTCGAGCGCGCCGAGAAACTGCTGGGCGCCACCGAGGCCGAGGAAATGGGCGAGATAGAGTTCGGCCGGTTCGGGTTCGCGTCCCAGGCTCGTGCGCAGACCGTCGGCGTTCTCGCGGGTCAGCTCGGCGGCCATCAGCGAGGAGGTATCGGCGTCGTAGCGCAGGGCCAGCAGGTGATCGCGCGTGGCGCGGTCGGCGACGCGGCCATTGGACCCGATCGCCGCATCGGCCCAGTCCATGCCGTGCTTGGCGCCATGCCGGTCGAGCGTTCGCAGCCAGGTCGAGTCGATGAACTGGTAGAGGCCCGTCGCGCTTGACGTGCCTGCCTTGGCGTTGGGATCGAGGCCCGATTCAAGCCGGGCCTGTGCCAGCAGGTAATCGAAGTCGACTCCGGTCCGCTGCGCAGCGCGGGCGATGGCGCCCTGCACTTCGGCGGTCTGGATTGGACTGATGGTGGGCACGAAACCTCCGGGGATTGCTTTCCCGGTGGTTCAGCAAGGTCCGTGCCAAATTTACCCGTGCGACCGGACCAAGGGCTCAGGCGAGCGCGACGCTCATACCCTGGCGGGGCAGGGCGGAATAGGGCTGGCCGCTGCCGCTCAGCGCGCCGAGGCGGTTCTGCACATTCGTCGCGATGAGGTTGCGCAGGCGGCGGTTGATCTCGTTGAGGCGGCGGACCGCGTCGAGTACGCCGAGGCATTCCTCGTCGAGGCTGTCCTGTTCGACGGCCTCCAGCCTGGCGCACAGATCCATCTTGCCGGTGGTGCAAGTGACGATCCGCTCGAGGTCGAGAGCGGCAAGCGCCTGCCGCTCACCCTGCAAAAGTGCGAGCATCTGTTGCAGGGTCGCCAGCGTTTCCTGTTTCCGGCTCATTTCGCGATCTTTCCATAAAGGCCCGCAGCGATGATCGCGTCGGCGATCTCGAAGGGGATCAGCGGATAGGTATCGGATTCGATCGCCTTGCGGATCTCCGCCACGCGGTCGTTATCGACCGGGGCCTGCGAACCCGCCGAGAGGCGCGAGGTGGCAATGGGGGCGTCGGCCTGATGAGCTTCCGCCGCGGTCTTCTGTGAGGGCGAAATCTTTCCCGCTGCCGAAACGGCGGTGCTCGAACGCACTACCGCTCCCGAGAATTCCGGCAATCCGACAATTCGCATCGTTCCGCTCCATTGGCTGGTTGCTTCACAGAACGACGAAGTTTTTGCGAGTTTAACTCCCCGGCAATGAAATTTGCCGCCTACGGCAATTCGATGCCGACCTGGCCCGGGCGGATGACCATGGCGCGGATCGTTTCGGTGCGTTCGCCCGTGGCGCGCACCTTGATCCATTCGCCCTGCGCGCCGTCTTCCATGGCAGAACCCTGCCGGGTGAGCGTGAAGCCACCGCCGCGTACCTGGATGCTGACCGCTTCGCCGCGACGGACGAGCGTTTCACCATAGGCCTGCACCCCGTGGGAGGCACCGCCGCCGCCATTGTCGACGGCGACATAGATCCGCCAACCGGCACTGGGACAGGCGATCTGGACCGAGCGCTGGTCGCGCCCGAACCATTGCAGGTCGAGCGGGGACTGGCAGCTTGCGAGCCGCAGGCGACGGTCGACGGGCAGCTTGGCGCCGCCCGGCTGACCGATCTCGGCACCGGTGAAATCGGCGACGGCGCGATCGATCATCGACAGGTCCATCGGCGTGGCGGCTGCGGCAGCAGTCGCGAGCAGCGAAGCGGCAAGGGGTCCTAGAAAGAGATGGCGCATGGTCGATCCTGGCTCTGATTGGCGTAGTGCCCCCGGCGGGAGCCTCCACCGCTATCGAGCAAGGTTCGTGCCATCTTCGCTTTCGCGGAGGTAGTCGACTGCGATCACGATATCGTCGCGTGCATCGGGCGTCGCCACCAGTCGCGCAGCCACGCCGGCATTTTCGGCTTCCTCGAGCAGGCGCTCGCCTTCGGCAAGAGCGCGCGCGCGCTGTTCGCGCGTATAGCTGACGGTGACAGTGGCGACCTGCCGCTCGTCGGTGACGGTGGCGAGCAACCACTTGCTGACGCTTTCGCCCTGCGCGGGTCTGTGCAGGGCGAGCGCGGAGGAAGCGGCCGGGGCGGAAGCCTCGTTCTCGACCGCTACGGCTGGCGTCGGCTGCTCCTCGCGCACGGCCTGCGCGGTGATAAGGAACAGGATCAGCGCAAGGTCCGCCGTGGCGGTCTGCCAGCCCGAGGCGGCGCGAATGATCATGCCGCTTCCCTCTGGGGCAGGGGGGTGACGCTGCGGACACCGGTCTGGCGGATACCGTGGGCCAGCCATTCGAGCACTTCGTCGCGATCGCTCTCTTCCTGCCGCGACTTGCGCCCGATCGCACTTGCCAGCGGCGCGAAGAGGAAATTCGCGGCGACCAGCCCGTAGAGCGTGGTCACGACCGCCATGGCGATCGCCCCGACGAGCCCCGTGTCCGCGGAGGACGGCCCCTGTGCCTGGCCCAGCGCGATCAGCGTCCCGGCAAGCCCGAAGACCGGCGCGAGGTCGGCGGCGCATTCGAGCACGCGGGTCGCGGTCTGTGCGCGGGCGAGGCGCGCTTCCTTGAACTTGAGGTGTTCGCTGTGCAGCGACTGGATCGAACGCTGGCTGATGATCAGGTCGGAGAGGCTGTCGAATTCCTTGTCGCCGAAGCGGCGGACCTCGGCGCGGACGAAGCCGTCGTCGGCGATCGTGCGGATCTGCAGCGAAAGCTCGGCCTTGGCGCGGGTCGCGTGGAACGATCGCTCGAACAGGCCGCGCACGGCACCGAGGGCGGTTCGGCTGTCGGCTATGCCGCAGCGCATGGCGGTCGCCACTAGCGTGCCGACAAGGACGATGGCGATCGCGGCGGGGTCGAACCAGGTTTCCAGCATGGGGTAGCTACTCCTTGCGGACTAGAACGGCGGCGGCAGCGGCAGTTTTATCCGGCGGACGAACTTTGCCGCTATCCGGCAAAGCCTTGCCAGCCATTGCCGGTTTGACCCGTTTGAGGGCGGCAATTCGTTTTTGGCACGCCCCTTGCTGAACATCTTCCGTAATTTTTCGCGGAGGCTCACATGAGCGAAGGTTTGTTCGGCATTCACGGGGCGGCACTGGAAATCCGGTCGCAGCGCATGAGCGTGCTCGGCTCGAATATCGCCAATGCCGCCACGCCCGGCTACAAGGCGCGCGACGTCGATTTCGCCGCCGCGCTGCAGGCCCGCCTGGGTGGCGTCGACAGCGATCGCGCCAGCGAAGGCGCGATGCAGTACCGCATCCCGACCATGGCCAGCCTCGACGGCAACACCGTCGAAATGGCGACCGAGCAGACGGCCTTCGCCGAGAACGCCGTCGCCTATACGGCGACGCTCAACTTCCTGCGCGGACGGGTCGAGACCGTCACCCGCGCGATCCGGGGCGAATGACGATGGCGGGCCCGACCTTCTTCGAAATCGGTCATCGCGCCATGTCCGCCCAGCTTACGCGGATGAACACGGCAGCGTCGAATCTCGCCAATGCCGGCTCGGTCGCGGGCAGCGAGGAAGAGGCCTATCGCCCGATGCGCACCGTGTTCGAGCAGGAGCTCGACCGGGCCAGCGGCCTTTCGTCGGTCCGCGTCGGCGGAGTGGTGCGCGAGGATGTCGCGCCGATCCGCCGCCACGATCCGGGCCACCCGCTCGCCGACGAGAACGGCGATGTCTGGGAAGCCCCGGTCGATGAGAATTCCGAGATGGTCGAGATGCTCGAAGCCTCGCGCCAGTACCGCAACATGGTCGAAGCGATGTCGACCGCCAAGCAACTCATGCTCGAAACGATGAGGATGAAATGATCACTTCGACGACCAA
>NZ_JBLYYF010000010.1:0-38526 GCF_048550555.1 Qipengyuania sp.
CGCTCGCGGAGAGGTGGCAGAGCGGTTGAATGCACCGGTCTTGAAAACCGGCAAGGGTGCAAGCCCTTCGTGGGTTCGAATCCCACCCTCTCCGCCAGCGGCCATCCACCGACAGGTCAGCACAGGGCGTAGCGCTTGAGCGCTTCGTAGTCGGCGCGACACGCCTCGGCGACGCGTGCGTAGTCGCCCTCGAGTTCGGGCAGATCGGCCGGTGGAGGAGCGAAACCGGTCGATGCGTTGACGCGGTCATACCAATGCGCGCCCCAAACCCCGTCTTCGGCATGTGGGCCCGGAGCCCAGGACAGCATGGCGGGATCCCAGTCGATTCCCAGCGCATGGCACAGCTTCTCGAGCACGGCGGCGGGATCGGCGAGGATATCGTCCGAGTCCACCACGGGCGGGAGTGCGCCGGTGCGCCCGGCCTCGGCTTCGAAATAGGCGCGCAGCTGGGCGAAGCCCAGCATCTCGGGCTCGCGTAGCTCAATCTTCTGGCGATAGCTCGCCACCACCCGCTCGGGCGCGCGGATGAGGAAGGCGTGACGATGGTCCGGCATGTCGGCCACCGAGACCGGACCGACCATATGGTGCGGCATGTGCTTCTGGTACCAGATCGGCTTGTCGCCGGGCGCTTCGCACGATTGTCTGCGGAGCACCGAATGCCAGTCGCAATCCATGTCGGCGATGGTCTCGGCGGCGAGCGGGTGCGGCTCGCCCGTCGCCGCGAGGAAAGCGCCGTAGAACGGTTCGTCCGAGACCGCGCAGTCGGCCCGCGCGCCGAAGCTGCGCATCATCGCGGTCGAGATGTTGCGCGGGCCCGACCACATGGCGATGCGCACTGTCACGGGCGCTGCCTCGCCGCCACGTCCTTCGCCAGCCGCGCGAGATAGAGCTGCTGCAGGCGCTCGACCATCGGTCCGCGCTCGCTGTCGAGCAGGCGACCGTCGACCGAACCGACCGGGGCCACTCCGGCAAAGGTGCCGGTGGTGAAGGCCTCCTCCGCGCCATAGACATGGGTGAGCGAGAAGTTGCGTTCGCGCACGGTGATGCCCGCTTCGCGCGCCACCTCGATCACCACCTCGCGGGTGATGCCGTCGAGGCAATAGTCGCCGCTCGAAGTCCAGATCTCGCCGTCCTTGACGATGAAGAAGTGGGTCGAGTTGCAGGTGGCGACGAAGCCGTGCGGGTCGAGCATCAAACCTTCGTCCGCGCCCGCCTGCGCCGCCTGGATGCAGGCGGTGATGCAATTGAGCTTCGAATGCGAGTTGAGCATCGGGTCCTGCACGTCGGGATAGCCTCGCCGGACATGGACGGTGGCGAGCTTCAGCATCCGTTCCGCAGTCTCGGGCGCGGGCTCCTTCCACTCGGGAATGATCACCACCGTGGCGGGGGTCACGACCACGCGCGGATCCTGATAGGGCGTCGAGCGGATGCCGCGCGTCACCATCAGGCGGATATGGACGCCGTCGCCATACATGCCGTTGGCGTCGAGCACGGCGTAGAGCCGTCGTTCCATCTCTTCGCGCGCAATGCCGATGTCCATGAGGATCGCCTTGGCACCGCGCCACAACCGATCAAGGTGTCGGTCGAGGAAGGCGAGCCGACCCTGGTGAAGGCGAATACCCTCCCACACGCCGTCACCGAGCATGAAGCCGCTGTCGAAGACGCTGACCTTCGCCTCGGGCCGAGCGACGTGTGCGCCGTTGATGTCGATGACGACCGTCTCGTTGCGCTCGTCGGGGACGTAAAGATGCGTGCCCTGCGTCATCTCAGCGTCCCCTCGCGGCGATTTCGTCCATCGCATCGCGCAGCTTGGGATCCCATTCGGCCTTGAGCTCCCTGATCTTGGCGAGCAGTTCCTCGTTCTCGTAGGCGGGGATGTCGAGCCGGTAGACATCGGCGATCTCGCGCATCGAGGTGCGGTCCATCTCCTCCCACGCATCGACCATGGCGATCGCGGCCTGGCGGTCGTGCCCGAGCGCTTCGTAGACCGAGCGGCCCATGCGCAGCGCGCTGTCGTAGGTTTCGCGGATGATGTCGCGGCAGCCCATCGCCCAGAGGTGATAGACGTGGTCGCGGTCCTTGGCGCGGGCAACGACATGGAGGTTGGGGAAGTTGGTGCAGGCGTAGCGGACCAGCTTGTCGATCTGTTCGCGCTCGTCGAGCGCCACCACCAGGATGCGGGCACGATCGATGCCTGCGCTGGCGAGGAGGTCGGGCCGCGTGGCGTCGCCGTAATAGGTGGTGATGCCGAACTTCTTGAGGTTCTCGAGATGCTGGCTGTTGTAGTCGATCACCGTCGCGCGGTGCCCCGCGGCATCGAGCATGCGGTCGACGATCCCGCCGACCCGCCCTCGCCCGGCGATGATGATCGGGTTGTCCTCGTCGATCGTGTCGGCCTCGTCGGGTGCCTGACCGGCGCAATAGGCGTGCGCGATCAGCTTGTCGTAGAGGATGAAGAGCAGCGGCGTGGCGAGCATCGAGAGCGCCACGATCAGCAGCAGCTGGTCGGCGAAGGCCTGGTCGAACACGGCATTCCCGACCGCGAAGGAGATCAGGACGAAAGCGAACTCACCCGCCTGCGGCAGGCTCAGGCAGAACAGCCACAGCGCCTGGCGGCGCAGGCCGTAGAGCCAGCCGACCACAAGCAGGACCGCCATCTTGGCGGCGATGGTGACCGCGGCCCAGAACACCACCGAGGTCCAGATCGTGCCCGCGAGGTCGAAGTCGATCCCCGCGCCGACGGTAATGAAGAACAGGCCGAGCAGCAGACCCTTGAACGGGTTGATGTCGCTTTCGAGTTCGTGGCGGTATTCGCTGGTCGCCAGCACGACACCGGCGAGGAAGGCGCCGAGCGCGGGCGACAGGCCGACCAGCGACATCAGCAGCGCGATGCCGATCACCACCACCAGCGCGGCGGCAGTGAACAGTTCGCGCAGATTGGCCTTGGCGATGTAGCGGAACAGCGGGCGGATGGCGAAGATGCCGAGCGCGATCACCGCGGCGACCGCGCCGACGCGCGTTAACCCGGCGAGCCAGCCGCTCATCTGCGCGGTAAGGTCGATGCCGCCATGCACCTCCTCGCCGGAAGCGGCCGCGCCCCCAAGCTCTGGCAGGGCGAGCAGCGGGATCAGCGCGAGGATCGGGATCACGGCGACATCCTGCACCAGCAGCACCGAGAAGCTGGCCTCGCCGCCCTCGGTCTTCAGCAGGCCCTTTTCGGTCAGCGTCTGGACGATGATCGCGGTCGAGCTGAGCGCGAGCACCATGCCGATCGCCAGCGCGGTCTGCCAGGGCTGCCGGTCGATCAGCGCGATGCCGGCGATCACCAGCGTCGTCAGCAGCACCTGCCCGCCGCCGAGCCCGGCGAGCTTGCCGCGCATCGCCCACAGCCGCTTGGGTTCGATCTCGAGCCCGATGATGAACAGCATCATCACCACGCCGAATTCGGCGAAGACCTGCAACGCCTCGACATTGACCCTGAGCGAGGCGAGCACGGGCGAGATCGCCATGCCCGCGAGCAGGTAGCCGAGCACCGAGCCGAGCCCGAAGCGGCTCGCCAGCGGCACCGCCACAACCCCCGCGACGAGGATGAGGAAGGCGAGGATCAGGAACCCGGTCACTGTTTACTCGCCCTCCCCGTCTGGGATCAGATATGCAGCGCGCGCCCGTAGCTCGCAAGCACGCTCTCGTGCATGCTCTCGCTGATCGTCGGATGCGGGAAGACGGTCTGCATCAGTTCGGCCTCGGTGGTCTCGAGCGTCTTGCCGACGACGAATCCCTGGATCATCTCGGTCACCTCGGCGCCGACCATATGCGCGCCGAGCAGTTCGCCGGTCTTCGCATCGAACACGGTCTTCACGAAGCCCTCGGCCTCACCCAGCGCGATCGCCTTGCCGTTGCCGATGAAGGGGAAGGTCCCCGCCTTGACCTCGTAACCGGCCTCCTTGGCCTTGGCCTCGGTCATGCCGACGCTGGCGATCTGCGGGTGGCAATAGGTGCAGCCCGGGATGTTGTTGCGATCGAGCGGATGCGGGTGGACGTCCTTGTTGCCCAGTCCCTTCGCAATCGCTTCGGCGGTGGTGACGCCCTCGTGGCTCGCCTTGTGCGCCAGCCAGGGGCCGGGGGTGCAGTCGCCGATCGCCCAGAGGCCCTTCGACCTGGTGCGGCCATAGGGGTCGATCTGGATGAAGCCGCGATCCATCTCGGCCAGCTTTTCAAGGCCCACATTCTCGGTGTTGGGGACGATGCCGATGGCGACGATGCAATGGCTGAACTCGGTTTCGGCGACCTTGCCGTCCTTGGCCTTGATCTTGGCGGTCACGCCCTTGTCGGTGACCTTGAGGTCCTCGACCCCGGCGCCGGTCATGATCGTCATGCCCTGCTTGGTCAGGCTCTTCTCGAGGAAGGCGGAGACGTCCTTGTCCTCGACCGGAACGACGCGATCGAGCATTTCGACCACGGTCACGTCGCAGCCCATGTCGTTGTAGAAGCTGGCGAATTCGATCCCGATCGCGCCGCTGCCGATGACCAGCAGCTTCTTGGGCATTTCGGGCGGGGTCATCGCATGGCGATAGGTCCAGACGCGCTTGCCGTCGGCCTTGGCGAAGGGCAGGTCGCGCGCGCGGGCGCCGGTGGCGACGATCACGTGCTTGGCACTGAGCTTCTCCTCGCCCTTCTCGCCCTTGACGGTCAGGCTGGTCGGGCCGGTCAGCGTGCCCTCGCCCATATGCACCGCGATCTTGTTCTTCTTCATCAGGTGCGTGACGCCCTGATTGAGCTGCTTGGCGACGCCGCGGCTGCGCTTCACCACCGCTTCGAGATCGGCCTCGATCGTGCCCGCGATCTTGAGCCCGTAATCGCTCGCATGCTGGGCATAATGGAGGATCTCGGCCGAGCGCAGCAGCGCCTTGGTCGGGATGCAGCCCCAGTTGAGGCAGATACCGCCGAGCAGTTCGCGTTCGACGATGGCGGTCTTGAGCCCCAGCTGCGCGCAGCGGATCGCCGCGACATAGCCGCCGGGGCCGGAGCCGAGCACGATAACGTCGTATTGGGTGTCAGCCATGATTCGTCTCTGTAGTCTCTCGTTTGGTCGCAGACATGGACCGGGTGTTACACGGTCCAAGCGAAGAAAATCCGGCTCGCGCGGAGCCGCGCTGTGTGGCGGTGCGGAGCGGGAAATGGGTGCGGGTCATGCGACTGCGTATCGCATGGTGCGGACCGTGTAGGACAGCGCTCATAGCCCCTCTCCCCTCGCGGGAGAGGGGTTGGGGAGAGGGGGCCTAAGCGCAGCACGGACCGCTTCGTCCACCGCATCGGTATCGCGCAGGATATCGTCATTCCAGAACCGCAGGATGCGAAAGCCCCGGGACTTCAGCCAGGCATCGCGCGCCTGATCCGCGTGGTTCTCGACATGCTGCGAGCCGTCCGCCTCGACGATCAGCCGCTCGGCGAAGCACACGAAGTCGACGATGTAGTCGCCGATCTGCTCCTGCCGCTTGAACTTGGCGCCATCCATCCGGCCAGCTCGCAGGATCGACCACAACCGCCGTTCGGCTTCGGTAGGCTCACGCCGCATTCGCTTCGCGAGTGGCAGAAGATCGCGCTGCCCCCCTCTCCTTCCCACCGCTGCGCGGCGGGCCCCTTCCTCTCCCGCAAGGGGAGAGGAGTTCGCCGTCCCCCTCTCCCCTTGCGGGAGAGGGTCGGGGAGAGGGGGCTGCAACATCCCCATCAAGCCCACCGCTCCGCCACCGCGCGCGGGCGATTGTTTTCGTCGAGCAGCACGAATTTGAAGGTGCCCTGCGCGACCTTGGTCTCCGCCTCGCCATTGCGCTCGCGCGCCACGGCTTCGGCGGCGATGGTGAGCGAGGTGTTTCCGGTGGCGATGATGTCGCAATAGACCGACAGCTCGTCGCCCACCTGCATCGCGCCGGGAAAGGCGAAATCGCTGGCCGAGACGACCACCGCCTTGCCCTTGCCATGACGACTGGCGAGCGAGCCTGCGCCGAGCGCCATCTGGCTCATCAGCCAGCCGCCGAACACCCCACCATAGGGGTTGAGGTCGGTCGGCATGGCCGTGACGCGGATCAGGGGATGGCGGTCAGGCATTTTCGAGATGCCTTTCGACGATCAGATACCACGCGGCTGCTGACAGCATGCCTCCCAAGGCACCAAAGACTCCTCCGGTGACCAAGGCTGCTGGACCTAGCCACGCTCCAAAGACAAAGAGGCCAGTCAAACCCCCGGAAATTAGACCGACAGGGATGAGCCAGCGAGGGTTAGTAGAATGCCCCGTGTGCCGTAGAACACCCAAGGTCGGCAAGCCGACTAACAGACCACCGAGAACAAGAAAAATCGCATAAAACGGAGCAAGGTAGATCGGCCCAAAAACGAGATATTCCCAAGCAAAATTCGACCCTACCGATCCGTCTAGGACTGACCAAAGGCCGCCCATGTAAGCAAGCGCGGCTGAAACAACGATTGCTATCAAGAAGATGGAGATGATCTGCCTAAATTTGCTCAAACCACCAGCCCCATCGGGTTCTCGACCAGCTGCTGGAAGGCCTGCATGAACTGCGCGCCGTCGGCGCCGTCGATGGCGCGGTGGTCGAAGCTGCCGGTGGCGCTCATCACGGTGGCGACGCCGAGTGCACCGTCGATCACCCAGGGGCGCTGCTCGCCCGCGCCGACCGCGAGGATCATCGCCTGCGGCGGGTTGATCACCGCGTCGAACTGCTTGGTGCCGAACATGCCGAGGTTGGACAGGCTGGCGGTACCGCCCTGGAATTCCTGCGGCTGCAGCTTGCCGTCCTTGGCCTTGCCCGCGAGTTCCTTCATCTCGGTGCTGATCTGCGCGAGGCCCTTGCGGCCCGCATCGCGGATGATCGGCGTGATCAGGCCCGAAGGCGCGGCCACGGCGACCGAGATGTCCTCGCGGCTGTACTGGAACAGCTCGTCGCCCTGGAAGCTGACATTGCACTTGGGCACGCGCTGGAGCGCGCGGGCGAGCGCCTTGATCAGCAGATCGTTGACCGAGAGCTTCACGCCATCGGCCTCGAGCGACTTGTTGAGTTCGCCACGCAGCTTGAGCAGCGCATCGAGGCGCACGTCCACGGTGAGGTAGATATGCGGGATGGTCTGCTTCGCCTCGGTCAGGCGGCGCGCGATGACCTTGCGGACATTGTTGAGCTTCTGCGCTTCGTAGGGCGCATCGAGATCGCCGCCGAGCGTTGCGGGCCTGGCGGGCGCAGCCGCGGCGGGTGCCGCTTCGGCCTTCGCCGGCGCAGCGCCGGGCTGCGCGCCCTCGACATCCGCCTTGACGATGCGGCCGTTGGGGCCGCTGCCTGTCACGCCTGCGAGATCGATGCCCTTCTGTTCGGCAATGCGCTTCGCCAGCGGCGAGGCGATGATGCGGTCGCCCGACGGCTTGGGTGCCGATGCGATTGGAGCGGGCGCCGGTGTCGGCGCAGGCGCTTCGACAGGTTCAGCCTGTGCGGAAGCGGTTTCGGACTTCGCCTCTTCCTTCGGTGCATCGCCCGCAGGCGCAGCCTTGGCGGCCTCGTCCACATCCTCGCCCTCTTCGGCGAGCATGGCGATGACCGTGCCGACCTTTACCCCTTCGGTGCCTTCGTCGACCGCGATGCTGGCGATCGTGCCCTCGTCCACCGCCTCGAATTCCATCGTCGCCTTGTCGGTTTCGATCTCGGCCATGATGTCGCCGGCTTCCACCTTGTCGCCCGGCTTCACCAGCCATTTGGCGAGCGTGCCTTCCTCCATGGTGGGCGACAGGGCGGGCATTTTGATCGGCGTGGGCATGGTCTTGACGTTACGTCCTCGCTGGGGAGTGAGTTCGCTGGCACCTCTGGCGAAAAGGGCGATGCGCCGCAAGGTCCTTGCGTAGAATACGAATTAGCGGATAGGCGCTGCGCGAGGGGAAATCGACTATGCGTACATACCTTGTCGTGATGGACGAGACCGAGGAGGCCAAGACCGCGCTGCGCTTCGCCTCGCTGCGCGCGCAGAAGACCGGCGGGTCGGTGCATATCCTCGCGCTGGTGCCGCAGCAGACCTTCAACGCCTTCGGCGGGGTGCAGGCGACGATCGAGGAGGAAGCGCGCCAGCGCGCCGAGGTCATGGCCAATTCGGCTGCCGGCAATATCTTCGGCGAGATGGGCAAGATGCCCACCATCGCGGTGCGTCCGGGCCCGCCCGCCGACGTGATCCGCAAGTATATCGAGGAGCACGGCGGCATCGCCGCGCTCGTGCTGGCGACCAGCGCGGAGGGCAATTCGGGCCCGCTGGTGACCCATTTCGCGAGCCATGCGGGACAGCTGCCCTGCCCGCTCTACCTCGTCCCCGGAGGGCTGAGTCGCGAACGGATCGACGAGCTTGCCTAGCGCGCCTGCGGCGCCGCCAAACTACCGTCACCCCGGCCCACGAGCCGGGGTTGTGCTTCATAAGTGCGTGGTGTCCGGCAAAAGGTAAGCACGCCCCGGATCAAGTCCGGGGTGACGGGGAGTTGTGTGCCTACTTCTTCCGCCCCTGGTGGCGGATATTGCCCGGGCGGCCGCGCTTGCCCTGATCGTGCGCCTGGCGCGGCGAGCCCTTGCCCTTGGCGGGTCCCTTCCTGGGTCCGCGCTTCTGGTGCGTGCGCTTCTTAGTCGGCGCACGGTTGCCGCGCGGCTCGATCCCCGACCCGTCGCTGTCGGGTACCTCGAACTTGAGCGCGCCCGTCAGCGCATTGGCTTCGGCCAGCTTGAGCTTGAGCCGGTCGCCCACGGCATATTCGGTGCCGCTGCTTTCGCCGACCAGCTTGCGCGCGGCCTCGTCATAGCTGAAATATTCGCGGCCCAGCGTGCTGACCGGGACCAGCCCGTCGCCGCCGAGCTTGTCGATCGTGGCGAAGAAGCCGAAGCCCTGCACGCCGGTAATCCGCGTGTCGAAAGTCTCGCCGACGCGGCCCGAGAGCCAGGCTGCGACATAGCGGTCGATTGTGTCGCGTTCGGCCTCCATCGCGCGGCGCTCGGTCTGGCTGATCGCATCGGTGATCTGGTGGAGCGCGGTCTTGTCGCGATCGGACAGGCCGGTGCCTTCGGGCAGGTCCAGCCTGGGCCTGGGCTGTTCGAGCTTGTAGGCATCGACCAGCGCACGGTGGACCAGCAGGTCGGCATAACGCCGGATCGGCGAGGTGAAATGCGCGTAGGAGCCCAGCGACAGGCCGAAGTGGCCGGCGTTCTGCGGGCCGTAGAAGGCCTGCGTCTGGCTGCGCAGCACCGCCTCCATGATCAGCGCCTTCTCGGCCGGATCGGCGATGTCCTTGAGCATGCGGTTGAACAGGCCCGGGGTGATCACCTGCCCCAGCGCGAACTTGCGCCCCTGGCTGGCGAGATATTCACGGAAGGCGAGCAGCTTTTCGCGGCTCGGCTGTTCGTGGATGCGATAGACGACCGGCGCGGCCTTGGCTTCGAGCGCCTTGGCCGCGGCGACATTGGCGGCGATCATGAAGTCCTCGACCACCCGATGCGCATCCAACCGTTCGCGCAGGGCGATTTCCTCGATCACGCCCTCGTCGTTGAGACGCACCTGGCGTTCGGGCAGCTCGAGATCGAGCGGGTCGCGGGCCTCGCGGGCCTTGAAGAGCAGCTTCCACGCGCCCCACAGGTTCTGCAGGTATTCGGGCGCATCGCCCGCGTCGATCGCGGCCTGCGCGTCCTCGTAGGCGATGTTCTTCGCGAGGCGGACGATGGCGCGGGTGAAGCGCCAGTCGGCGACCTTGCCGTCCTTGTCGATGCGGATGTGGCAGGCCATCGCGGCGCGGTCGACGTCCTGCTTGAGGCTGCAGACGTCGGCGCTGAGCACTTCGGGCAGCATCGGCACGACGCGGTCGGGGAAATAGACCGAATTGCCGCGCTTCCTCGCCTCGCGGTCGAGCGCGCCGCCGGGGCGGACGTAATAGCTAACGTCGGCGATCGCGATGATGGCGCGGTAGCCGCCCTTGCCGTCGGGCTCGGCCCAGATTGCATCGTCGTGATCGCGCGCATCGGCGGGGTCGATCGCGACGATGGGCACGTCGCGCAAGTCCTCGCGGTGGTCGGGCGAGAGCGGCAGATCGACCGCGCGCTCGGCCTCGGCGATGGCTTCCTGCGGGAAGATGTGCGGGATCCCGTGCTTGGCTATGGCGATCAGGCTGAAAGCCTTGGGCGCGAGTGGATCGCCGACCACCTCGACCACCTTGACCTTCGAGCGGGCGGACTTGCCCATGCGCTCGGCCAGCACCAGCTCGCCTTCCTTGGCCTCGCCGAGGTCGCCGATGGGCGCGCTGTCGCGCACGCGCTTGTCGACCGGCGCGAGCCAGGGCTTGCCCGCGCCGTCGAACTCGACGACGCCCATCAGCCCTTCGGTGCGCGCGGGCAGTTTCTTCATCGGATGCGCGACCCAGCCGCGCGGCGTTTCCTCGTTGCGCGCGAGGATGCGGTCGCCGCGTTTCACGGCGGCGATCTTCTTGCTGTCCTTCACCACCAGCCGCGGCGGCTTTTCCTTGCTGTCGGGGGCCCAGTTCTCGGGCTCGGCAATGGCTTCGCCATCCTCGATCGCGACGACCTTGAGCACGGTCACCTTGGGCACGCCGCCCATGCGGTGATAGGCGGTGCGCTTGCCGTCGATCAGGCCTTCCTCGGCCATGTCCTTGAGGCGCTTCTTGAGCGCGATCTTTTCCTGCCCCTTCAGGCCAAACGCCTTGGCGATTTCGCGCTTGCCGGCGGGGGTGTCGGAGGTCTGGATGAATTCGAGAATTTGGTCTTTCGACGGAAGTCCCTTGGGCTTCCGGAATTTGTTCTGTTTTGTCATGCGCGCCATATGGGGACGCGCCTAGCGGGTTTCACCCTCCGCCGCCGGATTGGGCGCGAATTGTCCCGCTGGAACCGCGCTCGATACCGGGCTGCGTGTTCCGTCGGCGCCGATCGCGCTGACACCGAAGATCCAGTCGTCGCCGCGCACGCCGTTGAGCCGGGCACTCGTCGCGACGACGTTCTCGATCACCGGCTCTGGCCGCCAGTAGGGCTCGTCGGTGCGGCGTTGCCAGACGGTATAGCCGATCGCCCCCGGGACCTCTTGCCAGGCGACGTCGGTGAAGGTCTGCACCGCCGCCTTCGCCTCCGAGACCGGCGGCACGGGCGAGCGGGCCAGCGCATCGAGCGTGCGGATATTCAGCTGGGTCACCCTGGCGAGATAGGCGAAGTCCATCTTGTCGGGCGTGTCGCCATATTCGACACCGTCCTCGGTCCGCAGGTCCTGGTGCTGCCAGTTGTAGTTCTCGACCGCGACGGTGAAGCGCACCGCCGGATAGCCCTTTTCGAGGAACGGAATCTGGTCGCCGCCGCGTCCCATGCGGTCGGTCCGCCAGATCTGGCGCACGTCGAGCCCGCCTTCGCTGCCTTCCGCCAGCCTATCGATGTAGCGCGAGAGATTGCGGCTCGGCGTGTCGTTCTCGCCCCCTTCGCGGCGCTGCGCGGCGCGGAGGTCATCGGTCAGGTCGGCGCGCGGACCTTCGGAAAAGACGCGAACATGGGCATCGTCGCACCAGCCGTCGCTGCCGCAGCTGCCGCCGACGATGTCGTTGTTGAGCACCGCCTTGACCTGCCAGCCATGCTCCTCGGCATAGTCCGCCATCAGATGTCCGCCGAACAGGCCCTGCTCCTCGCCCGACAGCAGCGCATAGACGATGGTCACCGGATAGCTGCGCTGCGACAGGTTGCGCGCGGCCTCGAGCACCAGCACGGTGCCCGACCCGTCGTCGTTCGCGCCAGGCGCGTCCTTCTTCCAGTCGAGAACGTCGCTGACGCGGCTGTCGATATGGCCCTGGACGATTACGACCTCGTTCGGGCGCTCCGTCCCGCGCTGGATTGCGACCGCATTGCGCAGGCGGACAGGCTCGGGAATGCGCGAGCCGGTTACCATCCGCTCGGGCGCGACGACGGTCAGGCAGCCTCCGCAGTTCTCGGAAATACGGCCGAATTCGGCGAGGCCCCAGTCGATCGCGGCGCCGATCCCGCGTTCGGGATTGTCCTGTTCGGACAGCGTATGCCGCGTGCCGAATCCGACCAGCGTGTCGATATCGGCGCGCAGCCGCTCCTGCGAAACGCCCGCCGCTGGATCGCCCTCCTGCGCGGCAAGCGGGGTGGCGATAAGGGCGGCGAGCAGGAGCGTTTTCTTCATGCGCACACTGTTGCGGTGAAACCCCGCGGACACAACCGTTTCGTGGTCGGAGTGAGGATCCCTACACAAGTCAGTCATTGCGAGCGGCGAAGCCGCGCGGCAATCCATCGTGGGTACGCCGCCGCGTGCGCGAGTTGATGGATTACCGCGTCGCCTGCGGCTCCTCGCAATGACTGTGGAGGGAGGTTCGGCTAGTAAGCCTTCGCCAGCAACACGCGTTCGACCGCCGGCTCGCCGGTGAAGATGCAGCTGCCGTCGACCGGTGCAGCATCCATCGGGACGTTGCGGATGGTGAGCTTGTGCTCCTTGAGCCGCTCGACGACCTTCTCGAGCGCGGCCCCGGTCGGCTTCGACCACTGGACCTCGACCCAGCCCGGATAGCGCGAGGCGGCGAAGTGCTTCTCCACCTCGGCCAAGTCGGTCACGCCGCGGGTGATGTTGGCATCGCGGCGCTCGGCAGCTTCGGTGAGAAAGGAGGCCTGCATGTCGGCGAGCACGTCGGCGATGGTCTGGCCGGCGACTTCGCGGGTGGGGTTCTGGAAGGCGGGTTTGCCGGTCTCCTCGTCCCACAGCCGGTCGCGGCGGAGCATCGACACCACGCCGTTCTCCATGTCGCGGCCACCGACCTCGACGATGATGGGGGCGCCCTTGCGGACATAGTCCCAGCGCTTCTGCGCGGCCTTGCCGGGGCGCGTATCGAGCAGGACGCGCAGGCGCTCGCCGAACACGCTCTGCGTCGCGAGCGTCGCGCGCAGCACCTCGCAATAGTCGATCAGCTCCTGGTCTTCGGGCTTGTCGCGCAGCATCGGCAGGATCACCACCTGCTGCGGCGCGATCTTGGGCGGCAGGCGCAGCCCGTCATCGTCACCATGCGTCATGATGACGCCGCCGACCATGCGGGTCGAGACGCCCCAGCTCGTCGTGTGGGCGAGGCTTTCGCTGCCTTCCTTGTTCTGGAACTTGATCCCGCTCGCCTGCGCGAAATTGGTGCCGAGATAGTGACTGGTCCCGGCCTGGAGCGCCTTGCCGTCCTGCATCATCGCCTCGATCGACCAGGTCTCGACCGCGCCGGGGAAGCGTTCGTTCTCGGGCTTCTCGCCGGGGACCACCGCCAGCGCGAGATCCTCGTCGGCGAAGGCGCGATAGACCTCGAGCATGCGCAGCGTGTGTTCCTTGGCCTCGGCCTCGTCGGCATGCGCCGTATGGCCTTCCTGCCAGAGGAATTCGCTGGTCCGCAGGAACATGCGGGTGCGCATTTCCCAGCGGACGACATTGGCCCACTGGTTGAGTTTCAGCGGCAGGTCGCGCCAGCTCTGGACCCAGCGCGCCATGGCATCGCCGATAATGGTCTCGGAGGTGGGACGCACGACGAGCGGCTCTTCGAGCTTCGCTTCGGGATCGGGCACCAGCCCGCCATCCTTGCCCGCTATCAGGCGGTGGTGGGTGACCACGGCCATTTCCTTGGCGAAGCCTTCGACATGCTCGGCCTCGCGCTCGAAGTTGGAGAGCGGGATGAAGAGCGGGAAATAGGCGTTGTCGTGACCGGTTTCCTTGATCCGGTCGTCGAGCAGGCGCTGCATCCGCTCCCAGATTCCATAGCCCCACGGACGGATCACCATGCAGCCGCGCACGCCCGATTCCTCGGCCATTTCGGCAGCACTGATGACTTCCTGGTACCAGGCGGCGAAATCGTCTTCGCGCCTGGTGTTCAAGGCATGGCGGATCTGGGCCAAGATGTACTTCCCGTTGTTGCTGGTCGGATCGGCGCGCGGGCCGATGCCGTCATTTGCTCATTTCGTCCAGCTTCTTCTGCATCGCCGCCATCTGCTCGCGCATCTGGGCGAGCTCGTCCGACTGGCCGGATCCTCGCTTGTCCTGGTCCGGCTTGTTGCGACCGGGGATGAAGGCTTCGGCGGCGTTCTGCATCATCTTGAAATTGGCCTCGGCCATCTTCGCGAGCGGATTGTTCTCCATCCCCTTGGCAAAGGCCGCCTGCAACTGCTCGCGGTTCTTGCGCAGGTTGGCCATGCTCGCCTCGAGATAGCTCGGCATCATCGCCTGCATCGAATTGCCGTACATCGAAATCAGATCGCGCAGGAAGCTGACCGGCAGCATCTGCGAGCCGTGACTTTCCTCCTCGACGATGATCTGCGTCAGGATCGTATGGGTGATGTCGTCGCCGGTCTTGGCGTCCAGCACATGGAAGTCGATGTTCTCGCGCACCATTTTCGCGAGATCGTCGAGCGTGATGTAGCTGCTGGTGTCGGTGTTGTAGAGCCGCCGGTTGGCGTATTTCTTGATGATGATCGGTTCGCCCTCGGCGGTCCGCTTTGCCATTGTCACATGCTCCCCAATTGTGCGCTGCGAGAGGATTAGCACGTGCACAAACCGCAGCGCAACATGACGCGAAGGTCAACCGAAGCGACGGCCGAGCACGGTGAGCAATTCATATTGCGAAAGAAAGGTTTGCTGCGCAGCATCGGGCAGGCTGTATGGCAGCTCGACCCAGTCGCCCTCGGCCAGTTCGGGGGCCTCGGTCAGGTCGAGCACGATCATGTCCATGGAGACCTTGCCGAGGATCGGCAATTTGCGGTCTCCGTGGAGGAAATGCCCCCCGCCCCAGCTGCGCAGGATGCCGTCGGCATAGCCGAGCGAGACCACCCCGGTGCGCATATTCCGGGCTGCAGTGAAGCTGGCGTTGTAGCCGACCGTGTCGCCCGATTGCAGCTCGCGCGTCTGGATCAGCGCCGCCTGCGGGAATGCGACCTGGGCGATGCGGCCATCGAGTTCCGCGCGCGGGGTGCCACCGTAGAGCGCGAGGCCCGGTCGGGTCAGGTCGAAGGCATAATCTCCTCCCAGGGCGATGCCCGCGCTGTTGGCGAGGCTGGATTCTTTGTGATCCACCAAAGGCAGGCAGGCGCGGAAACTGTCTAGCTGGCGCGCATTCATTGCGCTGTCCTCGTCGGCGCAGGCGAGATGGCTCATCAGCACCTCGATCTTGAGCGCCTGGACAAGCGGGTCGGACAGGTCCGCGGGCGCCACGCCGAGCCGATTGATCCCGGTATCGACCATCAAGTCGCAGGCGCCGCCCCCGCCGTCGATCCACAGCTTAGCCTGTTGCAGGCTGTCGATCACGGGCCGCAGGCCGGTCTCGCGGGCAAAGGCGACGTGATCGGCGCTATGCGGTCCGTGGAGGACCGAGACCTGTTCCGCGGGGACATGCCGCAGCACCGCGGGAACCTCGCTCCAATGCGCCACGAAGAAATCGCGGCAGCCGACATCGCACAGGATCGGCAGGCAGCGATCGACGCCGAGGCCGTAGCAGTTCGCCTTGACCGCTGCGCCTGCGCGTGCGCCGCCCGACAGCTCGTCGAGGGTCTCCCAGTTATGCGTCAGCGCGTCGCTGTCGATACGCAGCCGCAGTGTCGGCGGCGGAAGGTCGGTCATGCATTGCTCACGAAATGGCGGGCGAGGCGGCCGGGTCCTGCCGATCGTCCGCGAAGTCGCGCGGCGGGCCGTCGGGCAGCCCCCACCAGGCGACGATGAGGCCGAAGCCGACGACGACCATGGTGTACCACAGGCCGGCATAGGCATTGCCCGTCATCGCCACGATGTACCCCGCGATCAGCGGCAGGAAACCGCCCAGATAGCCTGCGCCGATGTGGTAGGGGATGGACATCGAGCTGTAGCGGATCTTCGCCGGGAACATCTCGGTCAGCAGCGCCGCGACCGAGCCGTAGGTCAGCGCCGAGAGCATCCCGAGCACCAGCAGCAGGGCGATGATTCCGACCACGCTGGCAAGGGGCGGCGTCTGGCGCGCGAAATCATAGCCGCTGCCTTCGAGCCAGGCCTGGATGATCGCGCGCCGGGTGGTCTCGGGCAGGTCCTCGTAGCTATAGGTTTCGTCGCCGATGGCCAGCTCGGCAACCGCGCTGTCGCCGATGGCATAGGGAACGCCGAGCGCGGTCAGATCCTGCAGCGCGCGGCCGCAGGGGCTCGCCTGCACTTCGGCGAAGGGATCGTATTCGCACTGCGCGCCACTGACCGTGACCGGCGCGGCACGGGCGCTCGCCTCGAGCCCCGGATTGGCGAGCGACCCGATACCCCAGAACACCGGGAACAGCAGCGCGAGCGAAGCCAGTGCGCCGATGATGATCGGCTTCCTGCGCCCTACCCTGTCCGACCAGCGACCCACGATCACGTAGAAGCTCATCGAGATCGCCCCGGCGATCAGCAGCATCCATTCGACGAGGCTTTCCTCGACCCGCATCGGCCCGCGCAGGAAGGACAGGCCCGAGAAGAAGGCGGTGTACCAGATGGTGGTGAGTACGCCGGTGATGCCGAACAGCGCGACGAAAATGCGCTTGGGATTGCCTGGATAGGTCAGGCTCTCCTTGAACGGATTGGCGCTGGTCTCGCCCGCCTCTTTCATCGCCTTGAAAACGGGGCTCTCGGACAGCTTGAGGCGCATCCACAGCGATATGCCGAGCAGGGCGATCGACAGCAGGAAGGGGACGCGCCAGCCCCATGCGGCGAAGTCCTCCGCCGGGATCAGCGCCCGGCAGGCGATCACGACGATGATCGACAGGACGAAGCCGCCGACCACGCTCGCCTGGATGAAGCTGGTGTAGTAGCCGCGCTTTTCGGGCGGGGCATGTTCCGCGACGTAGATCGCCGCCCCGCCATATTCGCCGCCGAGCGCGAGGCCCTGGAGAATGCGCAGGCCGATCACGATCAGCGGCGCGGCCATGCCGATGCTCGCCGCACTCGGGATCAGGCCGACGCCGGCAGTGGCGACGCCCATCAGGGTAACGGTGACCAGAAAGGTGTATTTGCGCCCGAGCCTGTCGCCGAGGAAGCCGAACAGGATCGCCCCCAGCGGGCGAAATCCGAAACCGACCGCGAAGCCCGCCCAGACGAGCAGGATTTCGAGCGTTTCGTTGTCGCTCGGGAAGAAGGCCGCGCCGATCAGCCCGGCGAGCGTGCCGTAGATGAAGAAATCATACCATTCGAAGATCGTCCCCGCGCTGCTCGCGGCAATGACCAGGCGAATTTCCTTCTCGGTCGGTTCCCTTTGCGTAGCCACTGCGCCCTCGGGCATGTCGCGCTCCCTCATCCGCGATATCGTTCTGTCCGGAAACGGGTCTAGCCCGCCGTCCCGGGGTTGGAAAGCGCGGTGCGAGCCGCTCTCCACGGCAGGAGGATTGCCTCGTGACGGCCCCGGTGCGGACGGACGGGCTCGAGCAGTTCGAGCCGCGGCAGGATCGCACTGGGCGCCCTGCCCTCGAGCCATTCGCCAAGTTCCTCGATCATGGCAGCGATCGCCGCGCCATCCATTCCCGCGGCCTCGCGGGCGAAGATCGCCGCCGAGGCTTGCCCCACCGCACAGGCGGATACCCGCAAGCCGATCGCTCCGAGCGTTTCTGTGCTGGAGGATGAGAGGTCGATCACGCTACCGCAGCTGCGCGAGCGGGCATGGCCCAGGGCAGGCGCGCGATCGTCGTAGGGAACCTCGGCCAGTTCGACCGCAAGGGCCAGCAGTTCGGGCGAATAGAGCGCCGCCGCGCGCGGGGCTGCCATCACTCTTCGCTGGCGGAGCGTTCGCGCAATTGCGCGCGGCGCTGCGCGAGTACCTCGACCAGCGCGCGCGAGCTCGCATCGACAAGTTCGTAGCTGCGCGCGGTGGTGATCCAGCCGGGCCGCCCCTTGTAGCCCCAGACGGTGTCGTAGCCGAGGACCAGCAGCGAGAAGGCGATGACCACGATAACGCTGCCCTTCAGCGCCCCGAAGCCGAAGCCGAGCACGCGGTCTACCGGGCCGAGCAGCGAATCCCGCGACGCCTTGCCGACATTGTTGGCGATGACCTTCATCGCGGCATAGGGGATCAGCAGCAGCAGGGCGAACGCCAGCAGCGAGGTGGTGATGTCGCGACCGATGAAATCGTGCAGTGCCAGCGTCAGCGGTGTGTGCAGGAAACGGATCGCGAAGGCGGCCAGCACCCAGGCGGCGAGCGACAGCACTTCCTGCAGGAAGCCGCGCAGGAAACCGCCCACGGCGGCGATGCCGACAATCAGCAGGACGATATAGTCGAAACCCGTCATGACCCTTCCTTGATCAGGGCCTTATGTACTCCCGATAATCCGGTCAACGAGATTGGCCAGTTGGGACAGGCCGTCGTAGGTTAGGGCGGCCGACCCGGCCTTCACGTCCGCGGGCCCGTAGCCGCGATCGAAGCCGAGCTTGGCCGCTTCGCGCAGCCGCAGTCCGCCATGCGCCACAGGGCGAATCTCGCCCGCGAGCGACACTTCGCCGAGCCACACGCTGCGCGGCGGGAGCGGCCGGTCGGCCATGGCGCTCACCAGCGCGGCGGCCACCGCGAGGTCGGCCGCCGGATCGGACAGGCGATAGCCGCCGGCGACGTTGAGATAGACCTCGGCCGAGGAGAAATTGAGTCCGCAGCGCGATTCGAGCACCGCCAGCAGCATTGCGAGCCGTCCGCTGTCCCAGCCGACCACGGCACGGCGCGGTGTCGCGCCCGACTGCAACCGCACGATCAGGGCCTGGATCTCCACCAGCACTGGCCGCGTGCCTTCGATGGCAGGGAAGACCGCGCTGCCCGCCATCGGCTCGTCGCGTCCCGAGAGGAACAGCATCGAGGGATTGTCGACTTCCTCCAGCCCCTCACCCGCCATGGCGAAGACTCCGATCTCGTCGACCGCGCCGAAGCGGTTCTTGAGCGCGCGCAGGATGCGATACTGGTGGCTGCGCTCGCCCTCGAAGCTCATCACCACATCGACCATGTGTTCGAGCACGCGCGGCCCGGCGATGCTGCCGTCCTTGGTCACATGGCCGACGAGGACCAGCGCCACACCGTTTTCCTTGGCGTAGCGGATCAGCTCGAAGGCACAGCCGCGCACCTGGCTGACCGTCCCCGGTGCCCCTTCGATCGTGTCCGAATGCATTGTCTGGATCGAATCGATCACCAGCAGTCCGGGCGTGTCCATTGAACCAAGTGTGGTGAGGATATCGCGCACTCCGGTCGCCGCAGCGAGTTTTACGGGCGCATCCGACAGGCCCAGCCGTGCGGCGCGCATGCGCACCTGCGCAGTTGCTTCCTCTCCGCTGACATAGACCACGCCGCGCCCTTCGCGCGCGATCTTCGCCGCGGCCTGCAGGAGCAGCGTGGACTTGCCGATTCCCGGGTCGCCGCCGAGCAGGATCGCCGATCCGGGAACCAGCCCGCCCCCCAGCGCCCGATCGAATTCGGCAAGGCCCGTAGGCTGCCGCGTGGGCAGCGCGCCTGGCTTGTCGAGGTCGACGAATTCGACCGCCCTGCCCCCGCTCGACAAATCGTGCTTCATCGAAAAGACAGTCGCCGGGGCATCCTCGACCAGCGTGTTCCATTCGGCGCAGTCGGCGCATTGCCCCTGCCAGCGATGCGAGACACTGCCACAGGCCTGGCAGACATAGCGTTTCTTGGGCTTGGCCATGCCGCCCTGCTAAACGGAACATTTGAGGAACGCAATTGCCTTGCGCGTATTATGCGTGCACAGCACCCGCGATGCGTCAAAAGGAATTGAGGATCGCACTGGTCTGCTACGGTGGCGTGAGCCTGGCGGTCTACATGCATGGTGTCACGCGCGAGCTTTGGCATCTGGCCCGAGCCAGCCGCGAGTTCCATGTCGAGGGGCCGACACGCAAGGGCGTCGAAGCGGTCTATCGCGAGCTGCTGGAGAGCCTGGCGCGGGACCAGGGGCTGCGGCTCAGGGTCCTGCCCGACATCATGAGCGGCGCGAGTGCGGGGGGCATCAACGCCGTTTTCCTGGCGCAGGCCGTGCATTCGGGCCAGTCGCTCGAGCCGCTGACCGATCTGTGGCTCGAAGTCGCCGATGTCGACGAGCTGGTCGATCCCGCCGCGCGGCTGAAATGGCGCTTCTCGAAGATGTGGGCGCAGCCCTTCGCCACCTGGCTGCTCAACCGCCCTGGCAGCGATATCGCCGATGCAGTCTCGTCCGAGACGCAGGCCGAGGTCGAGCGCAAGGTTTCTCACCTCATCCGCGGGCGCTGGTTCGAACCGCCCTTTTCGGGTCTCGGCTTCTCGCGCCTGCTCGAAAATGCCTTTTCGGCGATGGCGGCAGGTCCGGTGGAAGATCCCCTCCTGCCCCCCGGGCATCCGCTCGACCTTTACGTCACCGCGACCGATTATTACGGTTTCCACGAGCTGATCAGGCTCCACAGCCCACCGGTGGTGGAAGACACCGAACACCGCATGCCGATCGCCTTCCGCGCGAATACGCCTGCCCGTGGTGGGTCCGATCTGGCCAATCCGCTCGAACTGGTCTTCGCCGCGCGCGCCACGGCGAGTTTTCCCGGCGCCTTCCCACCGCTGCGGATAGAGGAAATCGACAGACTGTCGGATCTCACCGAACGCGCCTGGCCAGGGCGCGAGGCCTTTCTCGAACGCATCATGCCGGTCCATGCGGTGCGCGGCTCGCTCGACCACGTGTCGCTCATCGATGGTTCGGTACTGGTCAACAAGCCCTTCTCGGGTGCGATCGACGCTCTGCAGGGGCGGCCTGCGCAACGCGAGGTCGATCGCCGCTTCGTCTATGTCGATCCTCGCCCCGACCGCTTCGGCGATATCAATGCCAGCAAGACCGAACCGGTGGGCTTCTTCTCCGCCATCTTCGGATCGCTTTCGACCATCCCGCGCGAACAGCCGATCCGCGACAATCTCGACCAGATTCAGGAACAGAGCCGCGAGGCCGAGCGGCTCAACCGCATCGTCGCCGCGCTGCGGCCCGAGGTCGATGCGGTGGTCGAGAAGCTGTTCGGTCGCACCCTGTTCCTCGACAGTCCCACCCCCGCCCGCCTGCGCGCCTGGCGCCAGAAGGCGCAGCAGGCGGCCGCCGAACGCGCGGGCTATGCCTTTCACGCCTACGCGCAGGCCAAGTTCTCCGCGATCGTGATGCGCCTCGCGCGGCTCGCGCTGTCGGGCGCTCCCAAGCTGGGCTTCGACGAGCCTTCGCCGATCGAGGCCGTGCTGCGCGAAGAACTGCTCCGGCGCGGGCTGGAGAGGCTGACGGCCCCTTCGGGAGGCGCCTCGCCCGAGGCGATCAGCTTCTTCCGCGAGCACGATATCGGATTCCGCATCCGGCGGCTGCGCCTCCTGGCCCGGCGGATGGCGCGCGACTGGGAAGCGGACCCGGACATTTCCGACGAGGCGCTCGAACACGGGCGCGATGCCGTCTACCGCATCCTCGCGCTCTATTTTGCGAAGGAGGGCGTGGCCGCTCTCGGGCCCGATTTCGAAAAGGCCGCCGAAGGGGTCATGGCGGAACCCGGAGCACTGCTCGACCGCGTCGAGGCGCAACGCCTCTTGCCCGACCTCGATGACTACGCCGAGGAGATGCTTTCGGTGGCGCTCGACCAGATGCCCAGGAACCTGCGTCGGCGGATGCTGCTGACCTACCTCGGCTTCCCCTTCTACGACGTCGCCACGCTCCCGTTGCTGCGCAACGAAGGGCTGACCGAGTTCGATCCGGTCAAGGTCGATCGCATCAGTCCCGACGATGCCCGCAGCATTCGCGAGGGGGGGACGAAGGCGACGCTGCGCGGGATCGAATTCTACAATTTCGGCGCCTTCTTCAGCCGTGCCTATCGCGAGAACGACTATCTCTGGGGCCGCCTCCACGGGGCGGAGCGGATGATCGACCTGGTCTGTTCGACCGTGGACAAGCCCATTCCCGCCGAACGGTGCCGCAAGATAAAGCGGTCGGCCTTCGATGCCATCCTCGACGAGGAGCAGGCCTCTGGCCGCTGCGCACAGCACCTGATCGATGAGATCCGCGGCGAAGTCGCCGAGCGCTTGTCCTAGCGCTTCTTTCGGCCGAAGAAGAGTAGCGTCACCAGCCGCGCATCGTCCGCTCCGCTGCCGAATCCCGGCGCGGCATTGTGAAACTGCCAGGGCGAAAACAGCACCAGCCGGTTGAAGCGCATCGGCACGCGCATCACGCGTTCCCATTTGGCCGGCTGGGTGGTGTCCTTGTTGACGACGTCGGCGATGAGATCGTCGAGCGTGTCGTAGCCGCTCGCGGCAAGGTCGGCTCCGTTCGGGGGCACGCGCTCCAGCCCGGTCCGCTTGTGACGGAAGAAATCGGTCCCGCCCGCGCCCGGCTTCGCACAATCCTCGGGGCGCGAAAGATAGAGAATGCCCGAATAGAAAGCGGGGTCGATATGAACCCCGCTCCGTCCCTTGTCGGACTTCAGCGTGATGCGGCAATGACCGTGCTCGGTACCCTTGGCTCCGGTTAGGTCCATCCCGACATGGCGCGACACTGCGGCGTCGATGCCGTCCATCGGCAGCGGCCTGGTCGAATCGCGTCCGGGATAGTTTCCGCCCGTCCCGGGAGCGGCATAGTCGAGCGCCAGCGCGGCGCGGCGCGCGGCCCAGGGGTCGGCAAGGAAATCGTCGATGATCGTCAGCGATGGCAGCATGGGGGGCGCTTATCGCCAGCGCCGCCACGCTTGGCAATCACCCGCCGAAGGCATCCCGCACCTTGTCGAAGAAGCCGCGGCTCTCGGGACATTCGTCGCCGGTTTCCTGCTCGCGGAACTGTTCGAGCAGCGCGCGCTGGACCTTCGACAGCCGGGTCGGCGTTTCGACCGCGATCTCGATCACCAGATCGCCGCGACCGCGGCCCTGCAGCACGGGCATGCCCGCGCCGCGCTGGCGCAACTGCTTGCCCGACTGGATTCCGGCGGGGATTTCGATCGTCACGTTCTCGCCGTCGAGATTGGGTATCTCGATCGAGCCGCCGAGCGCGGCGGTGGTGAAGCTGATCGGCACGCGAGTCGCAAGGGTTGTGCCCTCGCGCTGGAAGATCGCGTGCGGCTTGACGTGAAGGAAAATGTAGAGGTCGCCCGGAGGCGCGCCGCGCGGTCCCGCCTCGCCCTTGCCCGACAGGCGGATGCGCGTCCCGGTATCGACGCCGGGAGGGATTTCCACCTCGAGCGATTGCGGCTTGTCGACGCGGCCCTCGCCGCGACAATCGCGGCATGGCGAGGTGATCACTTCGCCGCTGCCGTGGCAGTTGGGGCACGGGCGCTCGACCACGAAGAAGCCCTGCTTGGCGCGGACAGTGCCCTGGCCGTGGCACAAATTGCAGGTGCGTGCGCGGGTACCTGGCGTGGCGCCCGATCCGTGACAGGTCTCGCAATTCTGCGAGACCTCGATCTCGATCTCGGTCGACTTGCCGTGAAACGCCTCTTCGAGATCGATCTGCATGTCGTAGCGCAGATCGGCACCGCGGCGCGGTCGCGCACGCCCACCGCCGCCACCGAAGGCGCTGCCGAAGATAGTTTCGAAGATATCGCCCAGGTCGCCGAAGTCGGCGCCCCCGTGGCCGCCTGCGCCGCCGTTCTGAAAGGCAGCGTGGCCATAGCGGTCGTATGCGGCCCGCTTCTGCGGGTCCTTGAGCACTTCATAGGCGGCGCTGACCGCCTTGAAGGTGCTTTCGCTTTCATTGCAGCCGGGGTTGCGATCGGGATGGTGCTTCATCGCCAGCTTGCGATAGGCGGACTTGATCGTCGCGCCATCGGCATCGCGGCTCACCCCAAGCAGTTCGTAGAGATCGGTTTCGGTCGTCGACATGGCTTTCCAATGGCTAATCGCCACCGGTGCATGGACGCACCGGTGGCGATTGGCTTCTCATCCGGCGATCAGTTCTTCGAGTCTTCGTCGACTTCGGAGAATTCGGCGTCGACCACCTCTTCCTCCGCACCGCCGTCGGTTCCGGCGTCGCCGCCTTCGGGAGCTTCGCTCGAGGCCTTGGCCTGTTCCTGCTCGTAGATCGACTGGCCCATCTTCATTGCCGACTGCGACAGGTCCTGCGCCTTGGCGTTGATGTCCGAGGCGTCGTCGCCTTCAAGCGCGGTCTTGAGCGCCCCGACCTTTTCTTCCACTTCGCTCTTCAGCGAAGCGTCGATCTTGTCGCCATGCTCCTCGAGCTGCTTCTCGGTCGCGTGGACGAGGCTGTCGGCCTGGTTGCGGGCTTCGGCGCCCTCGCGGCGCTTCTTGTCCTCATCGGCGAACTTCTCGGCGTCCTGGACCATCTTCTCGATGTCGTCGTCCGAAAGACCGCCCGAGGCCTGGATGCGGATCTGCTGTTCCTTGCCCGTACCCTTGTCCTTGGCCGAAACGTTGACGATGCCGTTGGCGTCGATGTCGAAAGTGACCTCGATCTGCGGCACGCCGCGCGGCGCCGCGGGAATACCGACCAGGTCGAACTGGCCGAGCAACTTGTTGTCCGCAGCCATCTCGCGCTCGCCCTGGAAGACGCGGATGGTCACCGCATTCTGGTTGTCCTCGGCGGTCGAATAGGTCTGCGTCTTCTTGGTCGGGATCGTGGTGTTGCGATCGATCATCTTGGTCATGATGCCGCCGAGCGTCTCGATGCCCAGCGACAGCGGAGTCACGTCGAGCAGCAGCACGTCCTTGACGTCGCCCTGGAGCACGCCGGCCTGGATCGCGGCGCCCATGGCCACGACTTCATCGGGATTGACGCCGGTGTGCGGCTTCGAACCGAAGAATTCCTCGACCACTTCGCGCACCTTGGGCATGCGAGTCATGCCGCCGACGAGGATGACCTCGTCGATCTCGTCCTTCGACACGCCGGCATCGGCAAGCGCCTTCTTGCAGGGGTCGAGCGTGCGCTTGATCAGGTCGCCGACGAGCTGTTCGAGCTTCGACCGGGTGATCGTTTCGACGAGGTGCAGCGGAGTCGAGCTGCCGCCTTCCATACGCGCGGTGATGAAGGGGAGGTTGACTTCGGTCTGGGCCGAGCTCGAAAGCTCGATCTTGGCCTTTTCGGCAGCTTCCTTGAGACGCTGGAGGGCGAGCTTGTCGGCCTTCAGGTCCATGTTTTCCTTCTTCTTGAACTCGTCCGCGAGATATTCGACGATCGCGCTGTCGAAGTCCTCGCCGCCGAGGAAGGTGTCGCCATTGGTCGACTTCACCTCGAACACGCCGTCGCCGATCTCGAGGATCGAGACGTCGAAGGTACCGCCGCCAAGGTCGTAGACGGCGATGGTCTTGCCGTCTTCCTTGTCCATGCCATAGGCGAGCGCCGCGGCGGTCGGCTCGTTGATGATGCGCAGCACTTCGAGACCGGCGATCTGGCCGGCGTCCTTGGTCGCCTGGCGCTGCGCGTCGTTGAAGTATGCGGGAACCGTGATCACCGCCTGGGTGACGGTCTCGCCGAGATAGCTCTCGGCGGTTTCCTTCATCTTCTGCAGGATGAAGGCGGAAACCTGGCTGGGCGAATAGTCTTCGCCGCCGGCTTCGACCCAGGCGTCGCCGTTCTTGCCCTTGACGATGTCGTAGGGGACGAGTTCCATGTCCTTCTTGGTCAGCGGATCGTCGAAACGGCGACCGATCAGGCGCTTGATCGCGAAGAGCGTGTTGTCGGGATTGGTGACCGCCTGGCGCTTGGCCGGCTGGCCGATCAGGCGCTCGCCGTCCTTGGTGAAGGCGACGATCGAGGGCGTGGTACGCGCGCCTTCGGAATTCTCGATGACCTTGGGCTTGCCCCCGTCCATCACGGCGACACAGCTGTTGGTAGTGCCGAGGTCGATACCGATAACTTTGCTCATGGTTTCCCCATCTGTTTCAAGTCGTTGGACACCGCACCATGGGTTCCCCGAGAACGGCGGAACCGGTCGGCGGCTCGATCCGGTGGTGTATTACATGGGCGATATAGGTGCGGTTTTCCTTGGCACAAGGGAGGGGCCGCGCTAGTTTTTCGGGCAGGAAAAGAGGGGAACAAATCCATGAAATTCACCCATTTCGCGCCCTTGGCGCTCGCATTGGCCACAGTTGCGCTGGCCGGCTGTTCGACAGAATCGACCGATGTGGCGGCCCCTGCGGCCGACGAGGTCGCGCTCGAAGTCAGCGATGCGCGGCTGATGCTGCCCGCGGTTTCGGGACGTCCGGGGGCGATCTATTTCCAGGTCAAGAATACCGGCGAGAAGAACTATGCGATCCGTCGTGCCGATGTCGAAGGAGCGGGCAGTGCCGAGCTGCACGGGTCGATGGAAATGAACGGCCAGATGACGATGGACAGCCTCGGCCAGGTCCTGGTCAATGCGGGCGATAGCCAGAGTTTCGAGCCCGGCGGCTTCCACGTCATGGTCTTCGATCTGGATCCTTCGCTCGCGGCGGGCGGGACGACCGAGATGACCCTGACCGTGGTCGGCGGCAAGAAGAAGTCCTTCCCGGTGGAAATCCGCGCGGCAGGTGACGAGCGCTGAGCATAGGGCGCGACAGTCTCGGGCTCGAGAGCCACGATGGTGCTGTCGCGCCTTCCTGCCCGGCAGGAGGAGAACGCGCACTCACGCCGGGCGAGATCGAACTCGCACGGACCATTTTCGGCCACGCGATCGATTATTCGCGGGTGACCATCCGGCGACGGAAATGGTTTCCTTTCCAACCCCGTCGCATCACCATGGCGCCGCGCGGGCACCTGCATTTCCACCCGGCTTCCGACAGCTACTGTGACGATTTCTCGGTCGCCAACATATTGCGGCAGGGGCTGCTGATCCACGAACTGGTGCACGTCTGGCAGGTGCAGACTCGCGGTGAATGGTATCTCGTCACGCGTCGTATGCCCTGGGCCCGATACGACTATACGCTAAAACCGGGCTGGTCGCTCGATCGTTACGGGATCGAGCAGCAGGCCGAGATCGTCAAGCACGCCTTCTGGTTGCGCAACGGGATCAAGGTGGCGGGTGTTGCCCACGCCTCCGCCTACGACCTGCTGGTGCGTTTTCCGGGCGCCACCGGCTAGCAAGCGCCCTGAGCTGGTGCCTTACCAGTAACGCGCGTACCGATCGTCGTAACGGCAGTCGTCGTCGACATAGCGACCATCGCCGTAATAGCCGTCGCAGGTATCGTTCTTGTCCGTGGCGTAGCCGACGACGCCGCCGATCGCGGCCCCGGCAAGCGCGTAGGTCTTGATGTCTCCTCCGAGCAGAGCCGCACCGGCCGCCCCGGCGGCGGCGCCGGCGGCAGCTCCCTCGACCGCGTAGTTCTGCGCGCAGGCGCCCAGGCTCAGACTCGAGATCGCCAGCGCGGGGGCGAGAAGAAGTTTGCTGTTCATCGGGGTGTCTCCGTTCGTATCGGTGTCCGACCACCTACGGATACCGGCACTCCCCGTTCCCGCCGGCGGGGTCGCGCAGGCGGGGTTCAATCATAGGTCACCCCGGGTAGGCCCTGCCCGCCATCGGCAATGAAGGCGTCGATCCGCGCCTCGAGCACGGGTAGCGGCACCGAGCCCAGCGACAGCACGACATCGTGGAACTTGCGGATGTCGAAGTCCTCGCCGAGCACCTCTTCGGCCTTGGCGCGCACGCGGCGGATGGTCATTTCGCCCAGCTTGTAGGCCAACGCCTGTCCCGGCCAGCTGATGTAGCGGTCGATCTCGGTGCCGACTTCGCGGTCGGACAGCGCGGTATGGCTCGACAGATATTCGCCCGCCTGCTCTCGGCTCCAGCCATATTTGTGGATACCGGTATCGATGACGAGCCGCGCCGCACGCCACATTTCGTAGGATAGCCGCCCGAACTTCTCGTAGGGCGTGCGATAGATGCCCATCTCTTCGCCGAGATATTCGGTGTAGAGCCCCCAGCCCTCGCCGAAGCCCGAGAAATAGGTCTGCCGGCGGAAGCGCGGCGCCTCTTCCTGCTCGAGCGCGACCGCGCCTTGGAAACTGTGTCCGGGCGAGCATTCGTGCAACGTCAGCGCGGGAATGTTGTAGAGCGGGCGCGAGGGCAGGTCGTAGGTGTTCATCTGGCAGGCATCGAGCCCGCCCCGCCCGGCGGTGTAGAACGGCGCGATCGCCGGATCGACCGGGCGGATGGTGAAGCGGTGGCGCGGCAGGAAGCCGAAATAGTCGCCGATCTTCCCGTCGACCCGCTTGGCGACATAGGCGGAGACGCCCATCAGCTCGTCGGGCGTCCTGGCGACGAATTCGGGATCGCTGCGGAGGAAGGTGACGAATTCGGCAAGCGTGCCCTCGAAGCCTGCCTCGGTCTTGACCTTCTCCATTTCGGCGGTGATCCGCGCGACTTCCTTCAGGCCGATCTCGTGGATCTGTTCGGCGGTCAGGTCGGTGGTCGTATATTGGCGGATCTGCTGCGCGTAATAGGCCTCGCCTTCGGGAAATTCGCTCGCGCCGAGCGAGGTCCGCGTGCGCGGGAGATATTGCTCACGGAAGAACGTCAGCCAGGCGGCATAGGCGGGGGTCACGCTTTCGGCGATCGCCTTCCGGCCTTCGGCGCGCAGCCGCTCCTGCTCGGCTTCGGGAATGCTGCGCGGCATGTCGGCGAAGGCCTTCCAGAACGGGCTCTGCTCGGGATCCTCGACGACATAGGACGCGATCGACACGTCGCGGCCTTCGAGCGTGACGCGCGGGACCGAGAAGCCGCGGTCGAGCCCGGCTTCGGCATTGGCGGTCTGCTCGGCGAAATAGCGCGGAATGTCGCGCATGCGGCCGATATATCGCTCGTAATCCTCGACCGTGGTGAAGCCGCGCGAGGGCGCGAGGTAGGACCAGAAATTGCTGTCGCTGTCGAAGGGCATTTCCCATTCGGCAAAGCGCGCGTCGCCAATCTCGGCCTCGAGCAAGGTCCTCAGGACGAGCGCGTCGGTCACCACCTTCTCGCTCAGTTGCGAGCGGTCGATGGCATCGAGCCGCGCGAGAAGCTCCGCATATCTCGCCGCCCGCGCGCGTTGCGCCGCGGGCGTGACCGACCACAGATGGTCGCCATATTCGGTGTCCCCGCTGGCCGTTTCGGTCAGGCCGAACTCTGCGAGATTGTATTCGTAATAGGCATCACCCAGCGCTTCGACCTGCTCGTCGGCATCAGGTTGTGCGAGCGCTTGCGAGGATGAGAAAGCAACAAGTGCAAGAAAGGCTATTTCCAGATCACGCCGCATTGCTACGCATCTCCCTGCACCATGCTATCCAAGTGCGGCAGGATTGCTTGTACAACTGATCCACCACCGCCAACAAATTCCGATCGTTGGTAAAATTCGCTCACGCGATAGTCGAGCCCAATCCCAACGAGCTCGATTTTCGAATCTGTTTCGATCTCGTCTATCGCGGCAACGATGTCCCGCCATAGAAAGCCATTCCCGTTCGCCATTATCGTCGGGTCGTCAACGGGCGCCCCGTCGGAAAGCACAAACAGTTTTAGGGGTTTATTGCCCTGATCCAAAAGACGGGAGCTAGCCCAACGCAAAGCCTCACCGTCAATATTCTCGTGTAGGAGGTCCGCTCGCAATAGTGCGTCCCAGTCATCATCCGATGGCGCGATACCGAAATCAGAAACTATTACATGAAGCAGTGCGCACAAGCGGCCGGGGTATGATGAGCAGCCATCGGCGAGCCACTTTTCACGCACTAAGCCACCCTTCCACCCTCGTGTCGTATATCCATAGACCGCTGTTCCAACGCCATGCAGGCTCAGCCAATCGTGTAGCGCTCTCAATTCGCCCAACACTTTCGGCAGGCGGTCTGCCATCGAGCCGGAAAGATCGATCAGGAAGCAGATTGCTTGGTCTGGCGACGGCGCTCGCTCGAAGGTCAAGTCTTCGGCCCTGGCCTGGAAGGCAATGCAAGATTCCCGAACGCGCTCATCTAGGTCCTGCCCGACCTCACCGTTCCAACTCACACCGACCAAGCAGTCGCTTTCCAGCAGATCGGGGATATCTCTACCTCTTACTTCGCAATCGAACTCAGTCGAAAAAACCGAATAAGGCTGTTCGGGCCAGTCAAGCGCGACAGTGCGCTGCCTCGCCTTCCGTAGGGAGCCAAGCCACCAAAGGAAGAGCAACACTGCGCCCCAAAACGAGCCTGTCAGGATGCCTTCTAGCACCCGTCTTTCAGTCGGGCTTTTTCGCCACGCCGACCATGGCCGGGCGCAGCAGGCGGTCCTTGATCATGTAGCCAGCCTGCATCTCTTGCACGATGGTGCCCGGTTCGGCCTCCTCGGTGGGAATTTCCATCATCGCCTGATGCTGGTTTGGATCGAGCGGCATGCCCTTGGCGGCGATGCGCGTGATGCCGTTGGCGTTGAAGACCTTCTCCAGCTCGCGCATGGTCGCCTCGATCCCGGCGATGAAGTTCTTCGCCTTTTCGTGTTCACGCAGTTCCTCGGGCACGTGGTCGAGCGCGCGAGCGAGATTGTCGGCCACACTCAGGATGTCGCGGGCGAAGCCGGTCGCGGCGTAGTTGCGGGCATCCTGCACGTCCTTCTCGAGGCGGCGGCGAACGTTCTGCGTTTCGGCGCGGGCGTAGAGCACGTCCTGCATCGCCGTTTCCAAATCGCCGCGCAGCTTGGACAGCGCTTCTTCGAGCGCCTTGTCGTCACTGTCGGTTTCGTCTCCGTCGCTGTCGCTGCGCAGGTGCTCGGGCACGCCTTCCATCTCGCGCGCCACTTCTTCATCGACCGCTTGCTTTTGCGGTTCGTGCTTGTTCTCGTTGTTCACTCGAAAAACCCTGTCAGCCTATTCTCTTGCCCAAGGATCGGGCAGTGAAATCCACCATGGGGACGACCCGCGCGTAATTCAACCGCGTCGGGCCGATCACCCCCAGCACGCCGACGACCTTGCCATCGCGGTCGCGATAGGGCGAGGCGATGACCGACGAGCCGGAGAGCGAGAACAGCCGGTTCTCGCTGCCGATGAATATCCGCATCGCCTCTGCCCGGCGCGCCCGGTCGAGCAGGCCGGAGAGCGATTGCTTGTTCTCGAGGTCGTCGAGTAGCGAGCGCACGCGCTCGATATCGCCCAGCGCCGCCTCGTCGAGCAGGTTTGCCTGGCCGCGCACGATCAGCACCGGGCGCTGGGCCGAATCCTTGCTCCAGGTCGCCAGCCCGCGCCGGACGAGGTCGCGGCTCGCCTCGTCGAGCGCCGACCTGCCGCTGACGATCTCTTCCTCGACAGCGCTCGCCGCTTCGGCCAGCGTTCGCCCGGCGACGCGCGCGGTGAGATAGTTGCTCGCCTGTTCGAGCGAGGTCGCCAATGCTGCAACGGGGAGCGAGAGGATACGATTCTCGATATGCCCGTCCTCGCCCACCAGCACGGCAAGCACGCGCGTGGCATCGAGCGCGGTCAGCGTCACCTGCGCGAGCCTCGGCTCGCGCGTCGGCACCATCACCAACCCGGCCGCGCCCGACAGGTCGGACAGCAGCGCGCTGGTTTCCTCAAGCGCGCGTTCGATCGGTCCGGGCTCGGACAGCCGCTGCTCGATCGCCGCGCGCTCCTCGCGCGTGGGTTCGGCAACCTGCATCATCGCATCGACGAACAGCCGCAGCCCCGTCTCGGTGGGCATGCGGCCCGCGCTGGTATGCGGCGCGGCGAGCAGCCCACGGGCTTCCAGATCGGCCAGGACATTGCGGATCGACGCGGGGGACAGGTTTACCCCGCCACCCCCTTCTTCCTTTGGGCCCGCCAGAGCCTTGGACCCCACCGGCGTGCCGCTGTCGAGATAGCCTTCGACGACGAGCCGGAATATCTCGCGAGCGCGGTCGCTGAGATCGGTAAGCGGGGGCGAATTCATACATCCTATCTAGCCACTCCCCTTGCGGCCTCAAGACCCTTGCGCCACAGCGCCCGTCGAGACTCGACTGCAATGGAGATTCCCATGCGACCTTCCGGCCGTGCGCCCGACGAAATGCGCGCCATCACCATCGAAACCGGCTACACCAAGCATGCCGAGGGCAGCTGCCTGATCAGCTTCGGCGAAACGCGCGTACTGTGCACCGCCAGCGTCGAGGATCGCCTGCCGCCGTGGATGCGCAACAAGGGCGAAGGCTGGGTCACCGGCGAATATTCGATGCTTCCGCGTGCCACGCACACGCGCGGCCAGCGCGAGGCGGCCAAGGGCAAGCAGAGCGGGCGGACACAGGAAATCCAGCGTCTGATCGGCCGCAGCCTGCGGGCCGTCGTCGACATGAAGAAGCTCGGCGAACACCAGATCACGCTCGATTGCGACGTACTCCAGGCCGACGGCGGAACGCGGACGGCGTCGATCTCGGGGGCGTGGGTGGCGCTGCGCCTGGCAGTCGACGGGCTGATGAAATCGGGTGCGATCACGCAGGACCCGATCACCGCCAAGGTCGCGGCGATTTCCTGCGGCGTCTACAAGGGCACGCCGGTGCTCGACCTCGATTATCCCGAGGACAGCAATGCCGATGCGGACGCCAATTTCGTGCTGATCGAGGGCGGCAAGATCGCCGAGGCGCAGGCCACCGCCGAAGGCGCGCCCTATGACGAGGAAGCCTTCCTGCGGCTGCTGCGGCTCGCCCAGATGGGCTGTGCGCAGATCTTCAAGGCGCAGGACCAGGCGACCCGCAAATGACCCGCCGCATCGGTTCGGGCACGCTGGTGATCGCCACGCATAATGCGGGGAAGCTCAAGGAGATTTCCGCGCTGCTCGAACCGCATGGCGTGAAGTGCATCTCGGCGGGCTCGCTCGGCCTGCCCGAGCCGCCCGAGACCGGCACCACCTTCGTCCAGAATGCGCTGATCAAGGCGCGCGCGGCGGCGGAGGCCTCGGGCCTGGTCGCGCTCGCCGACGACAGCGGGCTGTCGGTCGATGCGCTGGGCGGGCGGCCGGGCGTCTACACCGCCGACTGGGCCGAACGGCAGTGGTTCGAAGGCGAACCGGGGCGCGACTGGTACATGGCGATGGGCAAGGTCGAGGGCATGCTGCAGCAGCTCGGACCCGACGTCGACCGGTCCTGCGCCTTCCACTGTGTGCTGGCGCTGGCCTGGCCCGATGGCGAACAGGCGGTCTACGAGGGCACCGCACCGGGCAGCCTGGCCTGGCCGCCGCGCGGGACGATGGGGTTCGGTTACGATCCGGTCTTCGTGCCGCAGGGCCGCGAGCAGAGCTTCGCCGAACTCGATCCGGCGGAAAAGCATGCCATCAGTCACCGCGCCGACGCCTTCGCCAAGCTGGTCGCCGACCAGTTCGGGTGAAGATCAATAGGCCTTCTGGCCCCAGACATTCCCCGCCGGCCAGTATCGGCAGACCAGCACGTCGTTGCCTCGCGCGGTCGATATGGCGCAGCCCACTTCCTGCGTGTCGCGCCAGACGATCTGGCTGTAGTGGCCGACATCGGCCCAGTTGCCGGTTTTGGAAATATCCGGAAAGCGCGCGTGTCGATAGTGCTTCTTCTCGTTGATGAACATGCCGACCATGTTTTCGACCGGCCAATGCCCCGCCGTGCCCATCCAGAGGTTCTCGCCCGTCTGGTTCCGGCCCCGCTGGTCGGCGTGCTGCAACATGCCCCTGTTCGAGAGATGCTGCGCCCATTCGCGCGCCTCGCGTTCGAGATGCATGTTCCATTTGAGCGGCTTGAGCCGGAGACGCTGGCGTTCGTCATTATGCGCCCGCAGAATCCGCGCGGCGAGATGAAGATCGCCGGGTCCGCGCCGGTCGATCGAGCGCATGGCGGAAAAGTCGCGCGTCACTGCGGTGCTCGACGAGGAGCGGCTTGCGGCCATGCCACTGCCCGTGGCACACAGTATAGCTAGTGCGCCGGCAATGGGCGCAATCCATTTTTTCGACTGGGTCATGACGGCGCTGAATCCGCCGTGATAGTTAAGATTGGCTAAAGACATAGGTGGCTCGCGCGCTCTACATTCACTGGCCCTTCTGCATCGCAAAATGCCCTTATTGCGACTTCAACAGCCATGTCCGGGATTCTGCGGATAGCGTGGAATGGAAGGCGGCCCTGCTGGCGGACATGCGCCATGAGCATGCTCAGGTTGGTTCGCAGGAAACACTGACAAGTATCTTTTTTGGCGGAGGAACACCGTCGCTCATGCCGCCCGTTCTCGTGGCCGACCTGCTGGATGAGGCGGAGCGGCTGTGGGGCTTCGACCCCGGCATCGAGATCACGCTGGAAGCCAATCCGAACAGCGTAGAGGCAGCCAATTTCGCCGATCTGGCCGCCGCCGGGGTCAATCGTGTGTCGCTGGGCGTGCAAAGCCTCCACGACGAGTCGTTGCGTTTTCTCGGCAGGATGCACGGAGTAGACGAGGCACTCGCAGCCGTTGCCACGGCGCAAAGCCATTTCGGGCGAATCTCGATCGACCTGATCTATGCGCGTCCGGAGCAGACCGACGCCGCGTGGCGCACCGAATTGCGCCGCGCCTTGGCGCTCGGCACCGATCATGTGTCGCTCTACCAGCTGACCATCGAACCCGCGACGCGCTTCGCCACCGATGTCCGGCACGGCCTGTTCGAGCCGCTCGACGACGACCGTGCCGCGGATCTCTTCGCGGTGACCCGCGAGATGACCGACATCGCCGGCCTGCCCGCCTACGAGATCAGCAACCACGCGCGCCCGGGTCAGGAGAGCCGCCACAACCTCACCTACTGGCGCTACCAAGACTACATGGGAATCGGTCCGGGGGCGCATGGGCGGCGTCGCGAGATGGCGACGGTGCGCCATCGCAAGCCGGAAAACTACCTCGCTGCCACCGCCAGGCAGGGTCACAGCATCGCCGAGACGCGCGATCTCGGCCGTCGCGAGCAGGCGAGCGAGGCATTGCTGATGGGCCTGCGACTGGCCGAGGGCATCGACCTCGCCGCCCTCGCCCGGCGATTCGAGACCACGCCCGCAGCCCTGATCGACCAGCCCAGGCTGGCGCTCTATCGCGACCTCGGCCTGGCCTGGAGCGAGGGAGATAGGATCGGCGTCACGCCGCGCGGCATGCCCCTGCTCGACGCACTGCTGGGCGAACTCGTGCAGGCGGACCTCGTTACGCCATGAGCAAGGCGGACCTGCTCGAGGCCTGGCACGATCACCTCGCGCTCGGGCTGAGACGGTCCCCGCACACGGTGCGCGCCTATGGTCGGACCGCCGAGCGCCTGCTTGCCGGTCTCGAACTGACCGATTGGGATAGCGTAGCCGCACTCGATGCGCCGCGCCTGCGCGGTCATCTCGCATCGCGCCGCGCGGACGGGCTCGCCAATGCCTCGACCGCCCGCGAACTGTCAGCCCTGAAGGCCTTCATCGCCTTTGCGCGGGCCCAGGCCGGGCATGCGCTGACCGACCCGCCGCGCCTGCGCGGGCCGCGGATCAAGAAAGGTCTCCCGCGTCCCGTCACCCCGGACGATGCGATCGGGCTCGCCGACACGGTCGAGGCGATCGCGACCGAGGACTGGATCGGGGCGCGCGACCGTGCGGTGCTGCTGTTGCTCTACGGGGCAGGTATGCGGATCGCCGAAGCGCTCTCGCTGACGGGCAGTGCTCTTCCCCTCGGCGAACGGCTGACCGTCACCGGCAAGGGCAGCAAGCAGCGTGTCGTTCCGCTGCTCCCGATCGTGCGCGAAGCGGTGGCCGACTATGCCGCGCAATGCCCGTGGCCACTGGGAAGGGACGATCCGCTGTTTCGCGGCGCGAAGGGCGGTCCGCTGGCGCAGGGCATGATCCGGAAGGCGACGGCGCGGGCGCGCAAGGCGCTGGGGCTGCCCGACAGCGCGACGCCCCACGCTCTGCGCCATAGCTTCGCGACGCACCTGCTGGGCGCGGGGGCGGATTTGAGGAGCCTGCAGGAATTGCTCGGCCATGCGAGTCTCGGTTCCACGCAGATCTATACCAAGGTGGACGCAGCGAGCCTGCTCGAGACCTACCGCCACGCGCATCCCCGCGAGAAGGACTAGGTGTCGGCCTCGCTCGGGCTCCATTTGACGATCCGGTAGAGGTACCAGGCAAGACCGCCGAGCAGGAACAGGCCGACCGCCCAGCTGGCATAGCTTTCGTAGCGCTCGATCAGGCCAGAGAGCGCAGATCCGCCTGCGATGAGCGCGCCGTTCCAGATCAGCGAACCGAGGAAGGTGAACAGGAGGAAGCGCCACAGCTTCATCTGCGCGAGGCCGGCCGGCAAGGAGATGATGGTGCGCAGAAAAGGCGAGAAGCGGAGGAAGAAGACGATCCATTCGCCATTGCGGCGGAACTTGTCGCGTGCCGCTTCGAACTCGCTCCACTCGAAGGTCAGCCAGCGGCCATGGCGCATGATGAAGCGCCTGAGGTGGTCTTCCTTCCAGCGCTTGCCGAGCCAGAACCAGAAGTAGTTGCCCGCGACGGTACCCAAGGTGCCGATGAGCAGCAGCGGGAGGACATCCATTTGCCCGCGAGCCACAAGCACGCCGCCATATCCCATGATGATCTCGGACGGGATCGGCGGAAAGATGTTCTCCAGCGCCATCAGCACGAAGATGCCGAGATAGCCGCCTGCAGCGATCGCACCGAGAATGAAGCCGTGCATGACGCTCTAATGCGCGAGGCGCGCTATTGGTCCGCCTGCCTGCGCTCAATCGCGTCCCAGATGAGGCCGGGCGTGTCGCTGCCGTTGAACTTGTCGATCGCGACGATGCCTGTGGGCGAAGTGACGTTGATCTCGGTCAGCCACTTGCCGCCGATGACGTCGATCCCGACGAAGACGAGGCCGCGCCGCTTGAGTTCGGGCCCCATCGCCGCGCAGATTTCCTCCTCGCGCGCGGTCAGCGTCGTCGCCTCGGCATGGCCACCCTGCGCCAGGTTGGAACGGAACTCGCCCTCGCCGGGGAAGCGGTTGATCGCACCGGCGAATTCGCCGTCTACCAGCACGATTCGCTTGTCGCCTTCGGACACTTCGGGGAGGAAGGGCTGGACCATGTGCGGTTCGGGCCAGGTCTGGTCGAAGACTTCGGACAGCGCCGAGAGATTGGTACCGCTTTCGTCGAGGCGGAAGATCGCCTTGCCGCCATTGCCGTGGAGCGGCTTCACCACGACGGACCCATGCTTCTTCTGGAAATCGCGCAAATCGTCGAGATGCCGCGCGACCATCGTCGGCGGCATGAAGCGCGCGTAATCCAGCACGAACATCTTCTCGGGGGCGTTGACGACCTCGCGCGGGTCGTTGACCACCAGCGTCGTGCCCTTGAGCCGGTCGAGCAGGAAGGCCGCGCTGATGTAGCCAAGGTGGAACGGCGGGTCCTGCCGCATCAGCACCACGTCGATATCGCGCGCGAGATCGATCCGGCGGCGCTCGCCCATGGTGAAATGATCGCCCTCGACCCGCTGGACCGTGACCGGGGCCGCATGCGCCGTGATGCGCCCGTGCGGTGACCCGTCGCTTTCATAGGCGAGGCTGCCGACGTCGTAATGCCACACTTCGTGACCGCGCGCCTGGGCCGCGAGCATCAGCGCAAAGGAGCTGTCGCCCGCGATATTGATCCTGTCGAGCGGGTCCATCTGAACGGCGACGCGCAAACTCATCTCGAACTCCGATTTCCTGCGGCGCGCCCGTGGGTCAGGGTTGCCATGCGTTGGCGATGTGGCGGGGGAAGCTGCCCGGCGCAAGCAGGATGACGTCGATACGGAGATCTTCGTCTCCTCCAGCATAGCGATGCGCCACGGCCTCGACCGCTGCGGCGACCCGGGAAAGCCGGTATTCGTCGATCGCGTGATCGAGATCGGCGAGTTTGCGGCGCCATTTGACCTCAACGAAGGCGACCACCTTGCCGCGTTTGGCGACAAGGTCGATCTCCCCCGCAGGTGTCTTCACCCGTCGGTCCAGAATGTGCCACCCCTTGGCCCTGAGCCAGAGTGCCGCCCGGGTTTCGCCTTCGCGGCCGCTCTTCTCGGCCAGCTGGCGCTTCATGCGGAGCGTAGCTCCATCGCCCGGGCGTAGAGCGTCTTGCGGTCGAAGCCGGTCGACCTGGCGACCTGCGCCACCGCCTGCGAGGGTTTCAACGTCCGCAGGGCCTCGATGAGCAGCGCATCGGCATCGTCTTCGCTGGCCATCTCTTCGGGAGGCGGGCCGACCAGAAGCACGATCTCTCCCCTCGGCGGGTTGGCCTCGTAATAGGCGATGAGGCCGGCGGGAAGGCCGCGCCGGAGCTCTTCGTGCAGCTTGGTCAGTTCGCGCGCTACCGCTACATCGCGATGGGGAAGGACCTCCTCGATCGCTGCCAGCGATTTCGCCAGGCGCGGCGCGGTTTCATAGAACACCAGCGTGGTGTCGATACCCGCCAGTTCCTCGAGCATTTCCCGCCGCGCCTTGTCCTTGGCGGGGAGGAAGCCGGCGAAGAGGAAACGGTCGTTGGGCAGGCCGCTCAGCGCCAGCCCGGTGATCGCGGCGCAGGCGCCGGGGAGTGCGGTGACGGGAATTCCCTCGGCGCGGCAATCGTTGACCAGGCGATAGCCCGGATCGGAAATCATCGGCGTGCCGGCATCGCTCACCAATGCCACGGC
>NZ_JBLYYF010000011.1:0-39422 GCF_048550555.1 Qipengyuania sp.
CAGATCTTTAGGAACACGCCATGGCGAAGCCCGCAACCGTCAAGATCAAGCTCGTCTCGACCGCCGACACGGGCTTCTATTACGTGACCAAGAAGAATCCGCGCAACCACACGGAAAAGTTCACCTTCCGCAAGTACGATCCCGTCGCGCGCAAGCACGTCGAGTTCAAGGAAGCGAAGATCAAGTAAGGCCCAAGCGGTCGATGCTCTGGCTGAACCGCGGGAACGAGCCGGGTTCAGTGATGGTTCAATGCTCCGACCCTAATCGCAGGAGCATGAACACCTTGCCTTCGAAAAAAACCACCCCGATCCGCGCCGCGCTGGCACTCTCGCTGGCTGCGGCGCTTCCTGCATCGGCCATCCTCGCGCCGGCACCGGTCGAAGCCGCCCAGGGCGACCTCGACAAGGCGGTGGCCGCGCTGCGCGGCATCTCGACCATGAAGGCGGATTTCGTCCAGACCGACCGCAACGGCCAGTCCGTGCGCGGCGTGATGACGCTGAAGCGCCCCGGCAAGATCCGTTTCGAATACGAGAAGGGCGTGCCCATGCTCGTCGTCTCGAACGGCAAGTCGATGTATATGGTCGATTACGAGGTCAACCAGGTCCAGCGCTGGCCGATCAAGAACTCGCCGCTCGGCGCCTTGCTCGATCCCAGCCGCGACGTGAAGAAATACGGCAAGCTGGTGCCCACCAGCCATCCCGACGTCGTCAGCGTCGAGGTGCGCGACGCGCAACGCCCCGAATTCGGCGTGATCACGCTGATCTTCGCGCGCGATGCCTCTTCGCCCGGCGGCCTGCGCCTCACCCATTGGGTGGCGCTCGATTCGCAGAACCACCGCACCACGGTGCGGCTCGCGAACCAGCGCTACGGCGTGGCCGTGACCGACAGCGCGTTCACCTTCCGCGATCCGCGCCGATCGTCCCGTCGCCCGGGTTGAACGTCTGGGCGGCGAGTGGTGCGATCCTTGCGTCGACCGGTTGCCATGCGTTCATAGAACAGCAATCGCGACCGCCCTATTCTTGATCTTGCGAGACGACACGAAGAGGGTTTCCCCCCTGTTGACCCCTTCGACCTGGTTCATCTCGTTCCAAGCGTGACGAACGCTCACAGGAAACCCCCGTGCCAATGCCCCCGGCGCGGGGGTTTTTTGTGTCGGTTTGCTCGGGTGCGCCTTCGACATCCGTCAAAGGCTTGCGGCTGTTCCAGCCCGCTCCCCCTCCCGGCCACCCATAAGATACCGTGCCGTGGGTGGCCGGGAGGGGGAGCGGGACGGGATAGCAAGGTCAGGGCGCAGGTTCTGACCGCACGCACCAAGAATCTATTCCGCTATTCCCAGCCGAAGGCCTTGCGGATCACGTCGTAGATGAGGTTCTGCTCCATCACGCCGCGCACGTTCTCGGCGCCCGGCCCGTTGGCGTAGAGCGCGACATCCTCGCCGCCGTGCGTTTCCGATCCGGTCGGGACGAGCGACTGCTGGTGCGCGTGGACCCCGGTTTCGGGCATCGGGCGCCCGCCCTCGGCATCGGGCTTCACCGCGCCGGGGCCGTTGCCGTAGCCGAGCGTGGTATAGGGCTTGCCGTCCTTGGCGAGCGTCGGCCCCTCGGCGGCATCGCCGTCCTCGCCGCCGCCTTCGGGCGGGACCACCAGGCCCAGGATGTCGTTGCCGCGCCGCGGATAGCCGGCGATGGTGAAGACGTGGCTGTGGTCCGCGGTCACCAGGATCAGCGTCTCGTCGGGGTCGGTGTTGTCGATCGCCCACTGGATGGCGCGGGCGAATTCGACCGCTTCCTCGAGCGCGTAGCCCGCCTGCCCGGCATGGTGGCCGTGATCGATGCGGCCGCTCTCGACCATCAGGTAGTAACCGTCCGGATCGCCTTGCAGGTGGCCGATCGCCGCCTGCGTCATGTCGGTCAGCGTCGGCTCGCCGGTGTCCGCCTTGCGATCGACCATGTAGGTCATGTGGCTCGGCGAGAAGAGCCCGAGCACGGGCTTGTCCGCCGGGGCCGCGGCCATTTGCGCGGCGCTGGTGATATAGGTCCCGCCGGTCGCCTTCGCCCAGGCCGCCGGGAGATCGGCCGACGCGTCGAGCCGCTGCCCGCCGCCGGCCTTGCCGAAGAAGGCCGCGCTGCCGCCGCCGAGCGCGACGTCGAAGGGCGTGGCGACGAGCTGCTGCGCGATGTCGATGCAGCCGAGCCCGCGCTGGTCCTCGGCGATGGCCGAATCGGCTTCCCAGTCGCGATCGACGCTGCGGGCATAGACCGCCGCCGGGGTCGCATGGGTGATGCGCGCGGTGCTGACGATGCCGAGCGCCTTGCCATGCGCGCGCGCCTCTTCGCTGACCAGCGGCGATTCGAGCCCCTTGCCCGAGGCACAACCGCCATGATGCGCTGCGGGCGCATAGCCGAGCATGCCGATATTGGTCTTCACCCCGGTGTTCATCGCGCTGGCGGTGCCCGCGCTATCGGGCACCTGCGCATTGGCATTGTAGGTCTTCACCAGCGCGAGATGTTCGAATGTCTCGAAGGGAAGGACGTATTCCTCGCCGGTGTGCCCCAGCTTCTGCCCGGCGTAGATGCGCGCCGCGGTGACGGTGGAGACGCCCATGCCGTCGCCGATGAAGAGGATGACGTTCTTCGCCTTCGCGGGCGCCGGGGTCGGAGCCGCAGCGACTTCTGGCGCGTCCTGGGCGCTGACGGTGGTGCAGCCCCCCAGCGCCAGCGCGGCGGCAGTGGTGGTGGCGAGGCAAATCGTGCGGATGGTCATCGAGGCTCTCCCGGCGTGTTTCTGGCGCCGCCCTATATCAGCGCGCTATGCGAAGGAAGTATGACGCTTGCGGGAGCGGGGGCGCTCACCTAACCCGCTCGGCATGGTTTCTATCGCTACCTGGAACATCAATTCCGTCCGCCTGCGCATGCCGATCGTCGAGCGCTTCCTCACCGAACAGGCGCCCGACGTGCTGTGCCTGCAGGAGATCAAGTGCCAGGAGCACCAGTTTCCCTACGAGGCCTTCCGCGCGCTCGGCTACGAGCATTTCGCGGTCCACGGACAGAAGGGATATCACGGCGTCGCCACCGTCTCGAAAACGCCGTTGAAGGAATTCTCGCGCCACGACTGGCAGGACAATGGCGAGGCGCGGCACGTCGGCGTCGAGCTGACCGAGCACCAGGGGATGATCGTCGAGAACGTCTATGTCCCCGCCGGCGGCGACGAACCCGATCGCGAGGTGAATCCCAAATTCGGCCAGAAGCTCGACTTCCTCGAGCGGATGACGCGCTGGGCCGACGCGGTCGACCGGCCGACGCTGATCGTCGGCGATTTCAACATCGCCCCGCTCGAAAGCGACGTGTGGAACCACAAGCAGCTGCTCAAGGTCGTCAGCCACACGCCGGTCGAGGTCGAGAGCCTGCAGCGCTTCATGGATGCGCATGGTTGGGCCGATATCGGGCGCGAGCACATCGAGGCCCCCGAACGCTATTACAGCTGGTGGAGCTACCGCGCGAAGGACTGGAAGGCCAACGACCGCGGGCGCCGGCTCGACCATATGTGGGCCAGCCCCGACCTCGCGCGGCAGGCGACTGCCCACGCGGTGCACGAGCCCGCGCGCGACTGGGACAAGCCTTCCGACCACGTCCCGCTGGTGACGGAGTTCACGCTCTGAGCGAGCGCTCGCCTTCGCGCCGGGCGGCGCAGGCGGTGGACGCGCTGCGCCACGGCTGGCCGCTGGCGATCGAGGGGGCGCCGCCGCTCCAGCCGGTCGAGACGGCCTTCGGCGAGCTGGCCGGTAAGGCAATGCTGATTTCCGCCAGCCGCGCGGCGACGCTCAAGCTCGCCAACCAGCGCGAAGCGGCGGTGCCGCGCCAGCCGGTGCTGATGCGCGGGGCCGAGACGTTCGACCTGGCCGCCGCGCTGGCGGTGGCCGACCCCGCGCTCGACATAGCCAATCCCCTGAAGGGGCCGTTCAAGGCGCTGCCGCTCGCATGGGAGGAACAGGCACGCGCCGCGCTCGAACTCGCGCGCATGGCCGGCGTGCTGCCCGCCTTCCTCGTCGATCCGCTGGGTGCGGGCGAGGCGGTTGCCCTCACCGCCGAGGATGTCGCGGCCTATGCCGATGCCCGGCGGCTGCAGATCGCCTCGCGCGCACGGCTGCCGGTGGCCGCGGCCGAGGATGCGCGAATCGTCGCCTTCCGCAGCCCCGACGACACGCGCGAGCATGTCGCGCTGGTGATCGGCGAACAGTCCTCCGAGCGCCCGCCGCTGGTGCGGCTGCATTCGGAATGCCTCACCGGCGACATCCTCGGCAGCCTCAAATGCGACTGCGGGCCGCAGCTCGACGCCGCGCTCCATGCGATGGCGCAGGAGGCCGCGGAGGGCGGCTGGGGCGTGCTGCTCTATTTGCGGCAGGAAGGCCGCGGGATCGGGCTGATCAACAAGCTGCGCGCCTATCGCCTGCAGGACCAGGGCTTCGACACGGTCGATGCCAATACGCGGCTCGGCCTGCCCGACGAGGCGCGCGACTTCCCCACCGCGGCGCGCATGCTCGCGCTGCTCGGGGTCAAGGCGATCCGGCTGATGACCAACAATCCCGCCAAGGTGGCCGCGCTCGAGGCCGAGGGAGTCGCGGTCGCCGAACGCGTGCCCCATGCGCTGCCCGACAACCCGCACAACGCCCGCTACCTCGCCACCAAGCGCGACCGTTCCGGCCATATCCTGTGATCGCGGCGACGATCCGGCCCGAAGCGCCGGGCGACGCGGCGACGATCTTCGCGCTGACCGAGGCGGCGTTCCGCAACTTGCCCGTCAGCGACGGCGTCGAGGCGGATCTGGTCGACCGCCTGCGCGCCGACGGCGACCTCGCGCTCTCGCTGGTGGCGGAGCATGCCGGGCAGATCGTCGGCCATATCGCCTTCTCGCCGGTAACGCTCTCCGACGGCAGCACCGGCTGGTACGGGCTCGGCCCGGTCAGCGTGTGGCCCGAGTACCACCGCCAGGGAATCGGATCGGCACTGGTCCAGCGCGGCATTGCGGAGCTGCGGGAGCGGGGCGCGCGGGGAGTTGTGCTGCTCGGCGACCCGGCCTATTACGCCCGCTTCGGTTTCGAAGCGGATACGGCGCTGCGCTATCCCGGGCCGCCCGCCGAATATTTCCAGCGACTTGTGCTTGAAGGCGAGGCACCGAAGGCTATCGTAACCTACACCAGGGCGTTCGGGTGAGGGACAGGGTCATGCACAATCGGCACCGTTTGAGATCGGCCATGCTGGCACTCGCCAGCGCCATGCTGCTCGGCAATGCGCCGCTCGAGGACGCGCAGGCTCTGCTGCAGCAGGGCAAGCAGGCCGAGGCCGTCGCTCTCCTCGAACAGGCAGCTAAGGCGGGAGATGCCGCGGCTCTTGCCGAACTGGGCCACTATTACGAGGAGGGGCGCGGCGTCCCCGCTAGTACGGACAAGGCCGCCGAACTCTATCGCCAGGCCGCCGACAAGGGCGATGCCACAGCGCGCTGGCGGCTCGGGGTGATGATCGACGAGGGAACCGCCCCCGGCGATACGGCGGACGCGGTGCTGCTGTTCAAGCAGGCGATCTATCAGGCCAATACCCAGGCGATGACCAGTCTGGCGGTGATGTACGCCATGGGCCGCGGGGTCCCGCAGGACTTCGCGCAAGCGCGCATGCATTACGAAATGGCCGCACGACTGGGCGATCCGCACGGCTTCGCGGGGTTGGGCGTGCTCTATGCGCGCGGCGAAGGGGTGGAGCAGAAAGTCGAGGAAGCGGTCGCCTATTGGCTGATCGCCGACCAGCTGGGCGACGAATCCGCCGCGCGCTATCTGCAGGGGCTGTGGGAGCAGCTCGGCGCCGCCGATCGCGAACGGCTGGTCGCGCGGGCGAATGCCCTGCTCGGCGAAATGGGATTGGCCCCGAAGCCCGCCGGCTAGCTAGCTAGCGTCGCTCGAAGCGGCGGACATTGGGGCCGAGCCTGTTGTCGCCGAAGACCAGCGCATCGCCGGTCCAGTCGGCGATGAAGGCCGGGCTGCGCGCGAGGTTGGGGACGAGCCGCGCGTCGTTGTCGGCGATCACCAGACCGTCCGACGTGTAGCGCGCGCCTTCGGCACCGATCGCGATCATCGCCGACCAATTGTCCTTGTCGCGCCCCTGGACGAACCGGTTGCCGCGAATCGCACCGCTGCCGCCATTGGGCAGGTCGATGAGGTAGTTGGTCCCATGGCCGTTGGAATCGTCGAAGCTGCAGTCCTCGACCACGATGCGCGCCGCGCGCGACTTGAGGTAGTGCCCGCCGGTGCCCTGTTCGAAGCGGCTGCGGGTCACGGTCACGCGGCCATAGTCGCCGGCATAGATGGAATGCGCGCAGCCGGCCGAATTCTCGCAGGTGCCGAGGCGGGTGAAGGTCGACTTGTCGACCACCAACTCGCTGTCGACGCCATTGGTGGTCATGATGCCCTGCTGGCTGTCGCGGAACCAGCTCTGCGAGACGCGCAGCGGCCCCTGTTCGAGGCGGATGCCCGCGCCATTGCCGTCATCGACCGCGAGATCGGCGAAGACCAGACCCTCGACGCTCGCCCCGCGTCCGCGCAGGACGAGTCCGGCCTTGCCTTCGCAGGCCTTGCCGCCAAGCAGCGCCTTGCCCGGTTCGGCGGCGCGGAAATGGACCACGCCGGCGTCCTGCACGGCGCATTCGTTCCAATTGCCCGAAGCGATGACGACAGTGCCCTCGCGATCCCCGATCGCATCGACCGCCGCCTGCAGCGAGCCATAGCCGCGCCCGGTTTCGGCGACGGTGAAGCTGGCCGGTCCGCGGCCCTGCGCGAGCAGCGCGGCCAGCGGAATGGCGCTCACCGCCACGGCTCCGACGGCGGCGAGGAGCCAGCGCGGCAGGCGCGAGGCGGGCGGGGCGAAAGGCGAGTCCATCAGGCCGGAATAATGCCGCATGGTTAACAACCGAATAACCGTGCGACGGGCGGTGTCAGTCTTCGCCGCCCCAGCGCCAGCGCCAGCCGCCACGGGTCTTCCGCGCGGCAATGACGAACAGCACGATGGTGGCTGGCACGATGAGCGCGATCGCTCCCACCAGTCCCGCCTGTCGGTCCCATTGGACGAGCAACACGCCGAGCCCGAGGATGGCGAAATAGCCTGCGAGCAAGGCCCAGCCCTGCCGCGCGATCGGCAGGCCGGCGCCATAGCCGAACCGCTTGGGTGCGAACCATGCGCCGTCGTCCGGATCGCTCACAGGCCGTCCTCCGTCGCGGGGCCGACGAACCCCGCGAGAGCCTCGACCAGCGCGGGCGAAACGGGGAGCGAGGGATCGCCATAGGCCGCGAGATTCGCCTGCGGCGTGGTGCCTTCGACATCCTTCAGCACGTGGTTCATGGCGGGCAGGCGGGCATACTCCGCATCGGGTTGAGCTGCCTTCAACGCTTCGGCATCGGCAAGGCCTATCTGGAGATCCTTCTCGCCCTGGACGATCAGCAGCGGCAGCGAAACCTGCGCGGCGAGTGCCGGCGGATCGTAGCGCATCAGGTCGATGACGAAGGGCTGCACGCGCGGCCCGAATAGCGGCAGCAGCGCAGGGTTCATGCCTTCGGTATCGACCCGCTCGCACGCCTCGAGTTGGTCGATCGCGGCGAACGCCTCGTCGAGCAGGAAAGCATTGGCGGGATTGGCGCGCAATTGTTCGCGCAGGATCGTGCCGAAGGTGCGACCCGGCGCCGCAACCAGTACCACTCCGCAGATGCCCCCAGCCTCCTGCGCGGCGGCGAGCGCGACCACTCCGCCTTCGCTATGGCCGAGCAGCCAGATGCAGTCCCGACCTGTCGCCGCGCGGGCGGCGGCGATCCAGGCGCGCGTGTCGGCAACGTAGTCGGCGATCGTCACGGCGAAGGGATCGGATGCTGCCGGCCGGCTGGCGAACATGCCGCGCTTGTCGATCCGCAGCGTGCCGATCCCGCGGCTCGCCAGCGCTTCGGCCAGCAGGCGATAGGGGGCGGCGGCGACGCCCAGCGGATTGTTGCCGTCGCGGTCGGTCGGGCCGGAGCCGGGCAGGATCAGCACCACCGGCGCGTCGGCGCCCGGGCGGGTAAGCGTGCCCGCCAGCGGCCCTTCGGGGCCCGGCGCGGTCAGCGCCTCCTGCGCGGCAAGCGGCGTGGTACCCGCGACGGCCAGGAGGCATGCGGCGGCAAGCAAGTGTAGCGACGTCATCTCAATCATCCTTTCTTGGCCGCCCCCGGCGGGGCGGACGCGATGCGGGCACCTCGACCCCGCGCCGGGCAAGCGCCTCGCGCAGGAGCATCTCGATCTGGGCATTGGCGCTGCGCAGTTCGGCCGCGGCCAGCCGTTCGATCGCGGCGTGGACCGCCGGATCGAGCCGCAGGGCAAAGGCCTTTTTTGACATCGGACCGGTCCCGCCGCGCGCCTGCTAGTAGAGCGAGCCGGCGTTCACGACCGGATGCGCTTCCCTGTCGCCGCACAGCACCACCATCAGATTCGAGACCATCGCCGCGCGGCGTTCGTCGTCGAGTTCGACGATGTCGTCCTGCGCCAGCTTGGTCAGCGCATCCTCGACCATGCCGACCGCGCCGAGCACGATCTTGGCGCGCGCGGCGATGATCGCATCGGCCTGCTGGCGCTTGAGCATGGCGCTGGCGATCTCGCTGGCATAGGCGAGGTGGGTCAGCCCCGCCTCGTCGACGAGGATGCCCGCCACGCGCAGGCGATCGTTGAGTTCCTCGAGCAGCTCGCGGTTGATGACGTCGGCGCTCCCGCGCAGCGTCACCTCCTCGCCTTCGAAATCGTCGTAGGGATGGCGCGAACCGACCGTGCGCAGGCCAGCCTCGATCTGGATGTTCACGAAGGCCTTGTAATCGTCGACGTCGAAGCTCGCCTGCGCGGTATCGGCGACGCGCCACACGACGTTGCAGGCGATCTCGATCGGATTGCCGCGCAGATCGTTGATCTTCACCCGCTCGGAATGGATGTTGTGCGCGCGGGCCGAGATCTTGTTCTTGCCCATCCACGGCCAGACCCAGCGTAGCCCTTCGCGCCGCTCGGTCCCGCGATATTCGCCGAACAGCGTGATCACCGCAGCCTGATTGGGCTGGATCATGAAGAAGCCCGCGACGAGAAAGCCGAAGCCGAGGATCGGCAGCACGATCAGCCCGACAAAGGTCAGCTTTTCCAGCTTGCTCGCACCATAAGGCGGAAAGCTGCCCGAGATGTTCCACACTGCCAGCGCCAGCAGGACGAGGATCAGCGCAAGGATGGGGTAGCCGCTGAAGCTCGAACCGGCCCGTTCGGTGCTGGTGTTCATTCCCTTGAGTTCGACCGACATGACGAATCACTCCTTCGATATAATTATGATATCATATTTATATCAGGTGCGCGACCTCGTCAATGGCGGGCGATCTCGCGCAGGAAGCGTTCTCCATAAGCCTCGAGCTTTTTCGCCCCGACGCCCGGCAGTTGAGCCAATTGTGCGAGCGTTGCGGGTCGGTTCGCGGCCAGTTCGCGCAGCGTCGAGTCGTGGAAAATGACATAGGGCGGGACCTGCGCCTCCTCGGCGAGCTCCTTGCGCAGCGCGCGCAGCGCCTCGAACAGCGGGTCGCCGACCGGGTTGGGCGCCGCATCGCCGCGCCGCCCGCGCTGCCGCTTGGGCGGGAGGACGATCTCGACCCCGCTTTCGCCCTTGAGGATCGAGCGCGCCGATCCGCCGAGCGCCAGCCCGCCATGCTCGGTCGCGACCAGATCGCCGCGCGCCTGCAGCGCCCGCGACAGCGGCTGGAGCAACCGCGCCTCCTCGCCCTCGACGATGCCGAAGACGCTCAGCCGGTCGTGCCCGCGCTGGCGCACGCGCTCGTCCTCGTTGCCGGTAAGCACCTTCTGCAGGTGCCCCATGCCGAAACTCTGGCCGGTGCGGTAGACCGCCGAGAGCAGCTTGCGCGCGAGCTCGGTGACATCGGTCACGCTCGGCTGTTCGAGGCAATTGTCGCAATTGCCGCAAGTGCCTGGCGGATCCTCGCCGAAATGCCGCAACAGCACCGCGCGGCGGCATGCGGCGGTTTCGACCAGCCCGGCCAGCGCATCGAGCCGCGCGCGCTCGCCGCTGCGCCGGGCTTCGTCGACCTCGGCGAGCCGCTGGCGCGCGGTGGCGAAATCGCCCGCGCCCCAGAACATCACCGCCTGGCTCGGATCGCCGTCGCGCCCCGCGCGCCCGGTTTCCTGGTAATAGCCCTCGATCGACTTGGGCACGCCGACATGCGCGACGAAGCGCACGTCGGGCTTGTCGATCCCCATGCCGAAGGCGACCGTGGCGACGATCACCATGTCCTCGCTGGCGACGAAACCGGCCTGGTTGGCCGCGCGTACCCCCGCATCGAGCCCCGCGTGATAGGGCAGCACCGGGCGTCCGGTCGCCGCGGCGAGCTTCTCGGCCAGCTCCTCGACCTTGCGCCGCGTGGGGGCGTAAACGATCCCCGGCCCGGGCTCGCTCGCCATCAGCTCGGTCAGCTGGCGCACCGGATTGTCGCGATGGCGGATCGCATAGCGGATATTGGGCCGGTCGAAGCCGGCGAGCACCAGCCCGTCCTCGGGAATGCCGAGCTGCGCCATCACGTCGGCGCGCGTCTGGCGGTCCGCGGTGGCGGTCAGCGCGAGCCGCGGGACCTCAGGGAAAGCATCCATCAGCCCGCGCAACAGGCGATAGTCGGGGCGGAAATCGTGCCCCCATTCGGAAACGCAATGCGCCTCGTCCACCGCGAAGAGGCACAGCGGCGCGGCAGACAGAAACTCGCGGAAGGCGGGCTGGCTGGCGCGTTCGGGCGCGACGTAGAGCAGGTCGAGCTCGCCCGCGCGGAATGCGTCCTGCGTTATGCGCCAGTCGGCATCGACGCTGGTCAGCGTCGCCGCGCGGATGCCGTTGGCACGCGCGCTCCTCAGCTGGTCGTGCATCAGCGCGATCAGCGGGCTCACCACCACGCAGGTGCCCGGCAAGGTGACCGCGGGCAGCTGGTAGGTCAGCGACTTACCCGCGCCCGTCGGCATCACCGCCAGCGTCGAGCGCCCTTCGAGCACGCGCGCCACCACCGCCTCCTGCCGGCCCCGGAACCCGTCGAAGCCGAAGACGTCCTTGAGAGACTGGCGTGCACCCGCGATCGCATTCATGCCCGCCTGATGCCAGAAGGCGACGCGGGTTCAACCGCCGTGAGGCGATTTTCCCTTGCCCCCTGCCCCGCGCTTGCGCTTTATCCCCTGCGCAACCCACCCCGTCCGGAGAGAAACCGATGAAATTTCGTATTGCCCTGACCGCCGCCGCCGCCACGCTCGCCCTCGCCGCCTGTGGCAGCACCGAGGACGCTTCGACCGAAGCCGAAGCCGACACCGTCGAAATGCCCGCAGACGAGGCGCTGAGCGACGTCGAGGCAATGCCGGTCGAGGATCCCTCGGCCAATGCCGAAGCCGCCGCCCCCGAGGACATGGCGCCGAGCGAAGAGGCGCAGATCCAGGAAGCGGGCGACCAGGCCGCCGACACCGCCGCGGCCGCCATGGACGCCATGGGCGAAGACGCGGGCAACTGATCGGAGCGCGGGCGGGCCGAGCGCTCGCCCGCGCCCAGCCGCGCCGTAGCGTCCTTTGCGAGACGCGCGGCTGCGCCTAGCTTGCGCCGCATGACCCGACTCGTCCCCCTGATCGCCGCGCTCGCCGCGCTGTCCGCCTGCTCCGGCAACCAGGAGGCCGACGAGCCCGTCGGCGCCGTCAGCGAGAGCGAGGCCGCGGCGCTCGACGATGCCGCCGAAATGATCGAGGCGCGACGCCTGCCCGAAGGCGCGGTCCCGGAAGACGGCGATGGCGAGCAGACGCCGGCCGACACGTCGCGTCTCCCGGCGCCGCAGGAATCGGGCGGACCGGAAAGGATGGAGCTTCCGCAATGAGCGATGCCGTGAACCCCGGCATGGATGCCGACATTTTCGACCAGTTCCTCGACCAGCTCGAACGCTACGTCAGCGAGCGGCTGATCCCGGCGGAAAAGCAGGTCATCGCCGACGACAGGATCCCCGACGAGATCGTCGCGGAGATGAAGGAGATGGGGCTGTTCGGCCTGACCGTGCCCGAGGATTTCGGCGGCGCTGGGCTCAATTGCACACAATATGCCAAGGTCGTGAAGACGATGGCCTATGCCGCGCCCGCCTATCGCTCGATCTTCTCGATCAACGTCGGCATGTTCAATTCGGCGATCAAGAACGGCGGGACCGAAGCGCAGAAGGCCGAATGGTGGCCGAGGATCGCCGAGGGCGCGATCGCCTGTTTCGGCCTCACCGAGCCCGGTTCGGGCAGCGACAGCGCCGCCATGGCGACCACCGCTCGCCCCGATCCCGACGGCAACGGCTGGATCCTCAACGGGACCAAGCGCTACATCACCAACGCCCCGCATGCGGATGTCGGGCTGATCATGGCGCGCACCGAGAAGGAGGCGCTGCCCAAGAACGCGCATGTCAGCGCCTTCATCGTGCCGATGGACACGCCCGGTGTATCGACCGGCAGCCCCGACGAGAAGATGGGCCAGTCGGGCAGCCATATCTCCGATGTTATGCTCGACGACGTCCATGTGCCGGGCGACGCGCTGCTCGGCGGCGAGACGGGCAAGGGCTTCCGCTTCGCCATGATGAGCCTCGACAACGGCCGCATCTCGGTCGGCGCCGCCAGCACCGGCTATGCCCGCCGCGCGCTCGACAGCGCGATCAAATATGCCAACGAACGGCAGGCCTTCGGCGAACCGATCGCCAATTTCCAGCTGATCCAGGCGATGCTGGCAGACAGCTGGACCGAGATCTATGCCGCCGAGGCGATGATGGCCGACGTCACCGCGCGGGTCGACCGCGGCGAGAACACGGTCAAGCATGCCGCCGCCTTCAAGGTCTTCGCCTCCGAAATGTGCGGCCGCGTGGTCGACCGCGTGGTGCAGATCTACGGCGGAGCTGGCTATCTGGCGGAATACGATGCCGAGCGCTTCTTCCGCGACGCGCGCATCTACCGCATCTACGAAGGCACGACCCAGATCCTCCAGTTGCAGATCGCCAAGCACATGCTGCGCGAATACGCGGCCGGGGTTTGATGCCTTTGTGTGAGTCCCTGTTGCGTGCGGAAAGCGCCTCCGCGCTTTCCTTTCGGCACCGGCCCGCTCCCCCGCCCGGCCCCCCCGCCCGGCAACCCGATCGTACCTCCCGGGGGGGGCCGGGGGGGGGGTGCGGGCCGGTGCAGCCGCAAGAGAGGCGCGGACGCGCCGAACGCACGAAACCAATATGTATAACTTCCTCTCCGGCCTCTCGATCCTCGAAGTCTCGAGCTTCGTCGCATCGCCGACCGTGGGCCTCTATTGCGGGCAGTTCGGCGCCGAGGTGATCCGCGTCGACCACAAGGAGGGCGGGCTCGACTACGACCGCTTCATGCTCGCCGACAACGGCCGTTCGCTGGCGTGGGAGAACCTCAACCGAGCCAAGAAGTCGGTCGCACTCGACCTGCGCAGCGGCGAGGGGCGCGAACTCTGCGTCGAGCTGGCGGGCAAGATCGGCCAATGCGTCACCAATCTGCCCGAGAAGAGCTTTCTCAGCCACGCGGCCATGGCGGAGGGGCGCGAGGACATGATCTCGGTGCGGATCATGGGTTGGCACGACGGGCGCCAGGCGATGGACTTCACCGTCAACGCCGCCGCCGGGTACCCGCTGATGACCGGCCCCGCCGAATGGGACCCGGCCACCGCGCCGCCGGTCAACCAGCTGATGCCCGCCTGGGACTTCCTTACCGGGGCCTATTGCGCCTTCACCCTGCTCGCGGCGCTGCGCCATCGTGACGCCACCGGCGAAGGCGCCGAAATTCGCGTCCCGCTGGGCGACGTGGCGATCGGCACGCTGGCGAATTCGGGGACCATGGCCGAGATGCTCCATCGCGGCGCCGACCGCGAGCGGCTCGGCAACGCCATCTGGGGCGCCTTCGGGAGCGACATGATCACGCGCGACGGCGTGCGCTTCATGGTCGCCGCGCTGACCGCCAAGCAGTGGGACGGCATCGTCGAGGCCTTCGGACTGTCGCAGGAAATCGCCGCGCTGGAGGCCGAGTTCGGCGTCCGCTTCGCCGATGGCGACACGCCGCGCTTCAAGCATCGCGACCGCCTGCTCGCGCTGTTCCAGGGCGTCGCGAGCCGGCTCGACTATGCCGAACTCGAACGGCGCATGGCGGCTGCAGGCACGACCTACGAGCGCTATCGCACGCCGTTTGAAGCATCGCAGGACCCGGTGCTGGTGGGGCAGAACCCGCTGTTCGGGCACACGCCCGACAATCCCAGCGGGGTCGACTATCCGGTCGCGCGCAGCTTCGCCAACATGCCCGATCGCCCGCGCGGCGAGCCCCGCCGCGCGCCCTATCTGGGCGAGCATACCGAAGAGGTCCTCGCCGAAACGCTCGGGCTTTCCTCGGGCGAGATCGGCCGGCTGATGGACAGCGGCGTGGCCGCGCCCAGCGACGAAGGTCGCGACTATTCGAAAATCAGGACCTTGCCATGACGTCACAGCGCCGCGTAGCCATCTGCAAACCCCTGAGGACGCCCGTCGGGCGCTATCTCGGCAGCCTCGCCCCGCTCGAGGCGGGGCAGCTTGGCGCCATCATCATCAAGGCGCTGGTCGAACGCAGCGGCATCGATCCGCACCGCGTCGACGACGTCGTCTTCAGCCAGGGCTACGGCAGCGGCGAGGCGCCCGCGATCGGCCACTGGAGCTGGCTCGCCGCGGGCTATCCCGAGGAAGTGCCCGGCTTCCAGCTCGACCGCCGCTGCGGCTCGGGCCTGCAGGCGGTCGCGACCGCGGCGATGATGGTCCAGACCGGCGTCGCCGACTGCGTGCTCGCGGGCGGGGTGGAGAGCATGTCCAATGTCGAGCACTACACCACCGCCGTCCGCAACGGCGTGCGGATGGGCGACCTGCAGCTGTGGGACCGGCTGACGCGCGGCCGCCTGATGAGCCAGCCGATCGAGCGCTACGGGGTCATCACCGGCATGATCGAGACTGCCGAGAACCTCGCCAAGGATTACGGCATCAGCCGCGAGGAGGCCGATGCCTTCGCCGTGCGCAGCCACCAGAACGCCGCGCGCGCCTGGGACGAGGGCAAGTTCGACGAGCAACTGGTCCCGGTCGAGATTCCGCAGCGCCGGGGCGATCCGGTGGTCTTCGCCAGGGACGAGGGTTTCCGCGCCGATGCGAGCATGGAAACGCTGGGCGCGCTGCGCGCGATCGACCTCAAGCGCGACGCCGAGGCCATCGTGACCGCGGGCAACGCCAGCCAGCAGAACGATGCCGCGGCGGCCTGCCTCGTCGTCGCCGAGGACAAGGTCGAGGAATTGGGGCTCGAACCCATCCTGTGGTTCCATTCGTGGAGCGCGGCGGGCTGCGATCCCAGCCGCATGGGCATCGGCCCGGTCCCAGCGGTCGAACGGCTGTTCGCGCGCAACGGCATGGGCTGGGACGATATCGGGCTGATCGAACTCAACGAGGCCTTCGCCCCGCAGGCGCTCGCCGTGCTCAAGGGCTGGGGTTTCGCTGGGGACGACAGCCGCCGCGAACTGGTCAACGTCAACGGCTCGGGCATTTCGCTCGGCCACCCGATCGGCGCGACCGGCATCCGCATCCTCGCCGACATGGCGCACGAGATGCAGCGCCGCGAGGTCCGCTATGGCCTCGAGACCATGTGCATCGGCGGCGGGCAGGGCATGGCCGCCGTGTTCGAGCGCGCCGCCTGATGGGCGAGTGGTCGGAGTGGATCGGCCGAGAACAGCGCGCCGCCGACCGGCTCGACCCCGCGCTCGCGGCGCGCTGGTGCGCGACATTCGACCGCGACGCGCCGTCGAGCGCGGCCATGCCGCAGGGCATCCATCTGTGCCTCTGCACGCCCGAGGCCCGCACCGCGCAACTCGGCAATGACGGGCACCCGGCGCGCGACGACGGCCCGGCGAGCTTCCTTCCGCCCGTGCCGCTACCGCGCCGCATGTGGGCCGCGAGCGCGATGCGCTTCCACGCCCCGATTGCGGTGGGCGCGAGCATCGAGCGCATGAGCCGCATTGCCTCGGTCGAGGCCAAGTCGGGCAGCCGCGGCGATATGGTCTTCGTCGAGGTCGATCACGAGACGAGCGCCGATGGCGCGCTCGCGGTAAGCGAGCGGCAGACGCTGGTCTATCTCGAGGCAGTGGCGGCCGATGCGCCGCTTTCCCCGCCCGCGCCGGGCAAGGGGAGCTTCGATCCGTCGGGCTGGAATATGCAGCGTGAGCTTCGACCCGACGAGCGGCTGCTGTTCCGCTATTCGGCGCTGACTTTCAACACGCACCGTATCCATTACGACGCGCCCTATGCGCGCGAGGTCGAGCGTTATCGCGGGCTGGTGGTCCATGGTCCGCTGACCGCGAGCCTGCTGCTCCAGCTCGCCGCCGAACGGTTCGGCGAAAACCGGCTGGCGAGCTTCGCCTTTCGCGGGGTCAGCCCGGCGATCGCGGGCGAGCCGCTCCACCTCGTCCTGCGAGGCGACAGCGATGCGATCGAACTCGGCGCCTTCGCCGGCGACGGGCGCCAGGTGACGAAGGCCTCGGCCAGCCTCGCCTAGTCGAGCGGGTAGTCGGCGATCGGCCGGAGCACGCCATAGCGCTCGGCCTTGGGCTCCCGGCCCAGCTCGGGAAAGTCGATCTCGGGTGGCGCGACATGCATGTCGGGCAGCCGGTCGAGCAGGTCGCGCACCAGCGTCAGTCGCCCGCGCTTCTGGTCGTTGAAATCGACCAGCGTCCACGGGGCGTAGGCGGTATGCGTCGCCGCGAGCATCGCCTCGCGCGCCTCGGTATAGGCATCGTACCTGTCGCGCGCGGCGAGATCGACGGGCGAGAGCTTCCACCGCTTGAGCGGATCGTCCAGCCGTTCGCGCAGCCGCTCCTCCTGCTGCGCCTGGTCGGTCGCGAGCCAGTATTTGAACAGCAGGATGCCGTCGTCGACGAGCAGCTTCTCGAACGCCGGCGCCTGCTCGAGGAACAGCGCGACCTGCGCGTCGTCGGCATAGCCCATGACCTTCTCGACCCCGGCGCGATTGTACCAGCTGCGGTCGAACAGCACGATCTCGCCCGCGCTCGGCAGGTGAGGGACATAGCGCTGGAAGTACCACTGGCTCTGCTCGGCCTCGGTCGGCTTGGCCAGCGCGACCACGCGGCACTGGCGCGGATTGAGCTGTTCGCGCACCGCCTGGATGGCCCCGCCCTTGCCCGCCGTGTCGCGCCCCTCGAACAGCACCACGATGCGCGCGCCCGTCGCCCTGGCCCAGCGCGCCATGCCGACCAGTTCCTCCTGCATCGGCTCGACCGCGTTCTCGTAGTCGCTCTTTTTCATCGCTCTCCCGCGCGGCATTTGAATGACGCCGCCATTGGTAGTATCATCCGCAACCATGGCTACACTCGCAGAACCCGAACAGGACTTTAGCCGACTTCCCGAGCTTGACGAGGCGGTTTTCACCGCCCCGCTGAAGAAGCCCGCGCATGTCGGCCACGACTGGCTCGAACCCAAGCAGGCCGAATATTCGTCGGAAGACGACGCGATCTGGAACGATCTTTTCGCCCGCCAGATGGGCGTTTTGCCCGGCCGCGCGGCCACCGCCTTCATGGCCGGGCTCGACAAACTGAACCTCGACCGCGGCGGCGTGCCCGAATTCGGCAAGCTGTCGGAGGATCTCGACGCGCTGACCGGGTGGAGCGTGGTGCCCGTGCCCATGCTGATCCCCGATCACGTGTTCTTCTGGCACCTCGCCAACCGGCGTTTCCCCGCGGGCAATTTCATCCGCACGCGCGAGACCTTCGACTACATCCAGGAACCCGACGTCTTCCACGACGTCTTCGGCCACGTGCCGATGCTGACCGACCCGGTCTATGCCGACTACATGCAGGAATACGGCCGCGCCGGGTGGAAGGCGATGCGCTACAACCGGCTGAAGGCGCTGGGATCGCTCTATTGGTACACGGTCGAATTCGGCCTGCTCCAGGAAGCGCCCGGCGATGTCCGTGCCTACGGCGCCGGCATCCTCTCGGGCCCGACCGAGGTGGTCTATGCGGTGGAGGCCGAAAGCCCCAACCGGATCATGCTCAACGTCGACCGGGTGATGCGTACCGATTACGTGATCAGCGACCTCCAGCCGACCTATTTCGTGATCGAAAGCTTCGAGGATCTCTATCGCCAGACGGTGGAGCGCGATTTCGACAAGCTCTATCGCAACCTCGGGCCGGGCTTCACCTATGCCAACACGGCAGTGATCGACGTCGATTACGTGGTGAACCGCGGCACGCTCGAATACACGCTGCGTGGCGGACGCGGCAGCGGCGCGAAGCCGGTCTAGCCGGTCGCCGCAGCTCGGTCATGAAAAAGCGGCCCGGAATCGCTTCCGGGCCGCTTTCGATCTGCTGTCGAAGCCTCGGCTTATTCGCCGGCAGCTTCGTCCATGGCTTCGCCCTGCTCTTCCATGGCGTCGGCCTTGTCTTCGGCCTGCTCGGTGATGGCGTCCGATTCGGCGTCACTCATGGTGCCGGCGTCTTCCATGGCGTCGACCTGTTCGTTGACGGCTTCGGCCTGCTGTTCGCCGGCGTCTTCCATGGCATTTTCGTTCGGGCCGTCGCAGGCGGCGAGGCCGAGGCTGAGAGCGGCCGTCGAGGCAACCAGCATAGCTTTGGTGAACTTCATTTGCGTTTCCCCTTAGTGCGTGAATTCGCGCCGCTTAATTCGAAATGCGGCGAGAATGTGATGAACGGGTCAAGTTCGGGTCGGTTCCCGGCTTTTGCTCCAACCGCGTTCGGCTCGATGAAAACGCCCCGAATGGCTTCCGGGCCGTCTCTCCTTCATGCAGCGTCCGCCCTCAACGGTAGGCGCTCTGCCTGACAAAATTGAACAATCCGATCGCTACGGCCGAGCCTGCGACAGCCCACAGCAGGGCGAGACCGCTGACGGTACCGAAAATGGCGCCGTTCCCCGCGATCAGGCCGGTTACCAGCGAGCCGAGCACGCCGACCAGCGCGTTGGCGAGGATAGTCCGGCCATCCTCGATACGCAGGATGATGGTCGCCAGCCACCCCAGCAGAGCGCCCACGACGATCAGGATCAACAGGCCCATCGGTTCCCACCTTCTTGATTCACTCGTGGGGTCAATTCGTTAGCGCCAGGATGGTTCCGCCCCGGTGCAAGAAATATGGCAGGACTGTGTCCACTAGGCGCCACAGGAGGTTCAGGCGAAGGTGAGCCAGGCCAGCGCCGCCGTGCCGGCGACGATGCGATACCAGGCGAAGGGCGTGAAGCCGCTGCGGCTGACGTAGTTGACGAAGGCGCGGATCACCACCAGCGCAACCACGAAGCTGACCACGAAGCCGACCGCGATTTCATCCCACCCGACGTGGGTCGCCCCGGCCATCATCTCGTCGTAATTGCTCGCCACCTCGACCGTGGTCGCGCCGATCATCGTCGGCACGGCGAGGAAGAAGGAGAATTCGGCGGCGGTCTTGCGGTTGATGCCCATCGCCAGCGCACCCATGATCGTCGCGCCCGAGCGGCTGACACCGGGGATCATCGCGAGGCATTGCGCGAAGCCGACGCCGAGCACCTTGCCCACCGGCAATTCGGCGACCCCGCGCCCCTCGTCGTTCGGCTTGGCCACGCGCTCGATCGCGAGAATGGCGATGCCCCCGGCGATCAGTGCCCAGGGCACGATCCCGGGATTGCCGAGCATGGCCTCGAAACTCTTGTAGAGCGCCAGGCCGATGACCGCGCTGGGCAGGAAGCCGAGGAGGATGTTGCGCGCGAACAGCAGGCCGTCGCGCTCGAGCCGGAGGACGCCCATGCCGGCGGACCAGAAGGTGCCCCAATATTGATACACCACCGCCAGGATCGCGCCGAGCTGGATGACCACGTTGAACATCGCCCATTGGTCGGGATCGGCCCCCGACAGTTCGGTGGCGAGGATCAGATGGCCGGTCGAGGAGACCGGAATGAATTCGGTCAGCCCTTCGACGATGCCGAGGAAAATCGCGGTGATAAAATCGTTCATTGCGGGAGATCCCAAGGAAAGCGGGTGACAGGTGTGGGGCGGTCAGGCGTGCTCGAGGCCGAACTGCAGCGAGGCGAGACGGGCATAGAGCCCGCCATTGCCGGACAGCTGGTCATGCGTGCCCTGTTCGACGATGCGCCCGTCGTCCATCACCACGATGCGATCGGCGGCATAAACGGTCGAGAGGCGGTGTGCGATGACCAGCGTGGTGCGGTCCTGCATCAGGTGCTCGAGCGCCTCCTGGACCAGCCGTTCGCTCTCGGCATCAAGCGCGCTGGTCGCCTCGTCGAGCAGCAGGATCGGCGCATCGCGCAGCAGCGCACGGGCGATGGCGATGCGCTGGCGCTGGCCGCCCGACAGCTGCGTCCCGCTCTCGCCGAGATAGGTGTCGAATCCCTGCGGCAGCTTCTCGAGGAACTCGGCGGCATTGGCGGCACGGGCGGCGGCCCGGATCTCTTCCTCGCTCGCATCCCAATTGCCATAGCGCAGATTGTCGCGCGCATTGGCGCTGAACAGCACGCCCTCCTGCGGGACATAGGCGATCCGGCGGCGGATCTCGGCCGGATCGGCGCCGGTCAGCGGGATGCCGTCGAGCCGGATCGAGCCCGCCTGCGGGTCGTAGAACCGTTCGGCGAGCTGGAAGATCGTCGACTTGCCCGCGCCCGAGGGGCCGACGATCGCGACCGTCTCGCCCGGTTCGACCTCGAGGCTGAAGTCAGTGATCGCCGGGGCGTCCAGCCGGGTCGGATAGCGGAAGGTAACGTTGCGGAACGACAGGCTGCCGCGCGGCGGCACGGGCAGCGCCTGCGGGCGTTCGGGCGCGGTGATGGTGGGCCTTTCGTCGAGCAGTTCGGACAGGCGGCTCGCCGCCCCCGCCCCGCGGAGCAGGTCGCCATAGACTTCGGTCAGCGCGCCGATCGCGCCCGCCACGAGGCCCGCGGTGAGCACGAAGGCGGCGATGGTGCCGCCCGAGATCGTCCCCTCGCTGACCGCCTGCGCCCCGCGCCAGACCAGCAGGGTGATGCCGCCGAAGACCAGCAGGATGACCACCGCGGTCATCGCCGCGCGGATCATCACCCGGCGCCGCGCGACCGAGAAGGTCCGCTCGACCGCCTCGCGGAAGCGGGTGTGCTCGCGGCCTTCCTGGTTGAAGCCCTGGACGATCTTCATCGCCGACAGCACCTCGGTCACCATCGCGCCGATGTCGGCGACGCGATCCTGGCTGGTGCGCGAAACATTGCGCAGCCGGCGACCGAACAGCGTTATCGGCACGACGATCGCGGGGATGATCAGCAGCAGGCCCATGGTCAGGCCGGGGACCAGCCAGAACAGGTAGATCGATCCGCCGATCGCCATCAGCGTGTTGCGCAAGGCCACCGAGACGGTGGTCCCCACCACCTGCTCGATCAGCGCGGTATCGCTGGTCATGCGGCTGGAGATTTCCTTGGGGCTGTTCTCCTCGTAGAAGCCCGGGGCGAGCCGCAGCAGGTTTTCCTGCACTTTCAGCCGGATGTCGGCGACCACGCGCTCACCCAGCCAGCTGACGAAATAGAAGCGCATCGCCGTGCCCGCGGCGAGCACGCAGACGATCATCAGCAGATAGCGGAACCAGCGGCCCATGTCGGCGGGATCGGCGCCCTCGGCAAAGCCGCGGTCGATCACCAGCTTGAAGCCCGCCGGGATCGCCAGCGTGGCGGCGGCGGTGATCATCAGCGCGACCAGCGCCATGGCGACATGGCCGGGGTAATTCGCCCCCGCCTGCCACACCATCCTCAGCGGGCGCAGCGATCGCTCGCGCGGTGCGTCCCTGGTTGCGGTTTTGCGGGCGAAGCGGCCGCGGCCCCCGATTTGCGTCTCGTCCTTGGCTGACATGGCCATGCAGTTAGGTCGCCGGGGCGCGAAAATCCACAGTGCTGCACACGCGAAGGCACAATTTCCATCATTGTGCATTGCACAATGGTAAAGCAGGCGGCAGGATTGCCGTCTTCATCCGGTAGAAGAGAACGACATCACGCCGGGTCCGCAGGGGATAGTTTTTGCTCTACAACGCCTATGAACTCCAGCGCAGCTGGCTCAACTCGGCCAGCGCCTTCGCCTCGATCGGGGTGGAGCTGCTCAACCATCCGGCGCATCCGCTGAACAATTTCGGCCCCATGGGCTATCTCAACATCGGCCCGATGGCGGCCAGCGCGCTCGAGGTCTTCGCCCACGCCACCGCCTCCTACGGCAAGCCCGCGTGGAACATCGACGCGGTCGAGGTCGAAGGCCGCCGCGATCCGGTGGTCGAATCGACGGTGCTCAATCGCCCGTTCGGCGACCTCAAGGAGTTCTATCGCGAGAGCCTGCCCGAGGATGCGCCGCGGCTGCTCGTCGTCGCGCCGATGAGCGGGCACTACGCCACGCTGCTGCGCGGCACGGTGGAGCGGATGCTCGAGAACTACCGCGTCTTCGTCACCGACTGGGCCGATGCCAAGACGGTGCCGTTGCACGAAGGCACGTTCGATCTCGACGACTACATGGATTACATCGTCGCCTTCCTCGAGCACATCGGACCCAACAAGGCCGGTGGGGGCGCCAATGTGATGGCGGTGTGCCAGCCTTCGGTGCCGGTCTTCGCCGCGACCGCGATCATGAACCGCGACGGGCACCCCTGCACGCCGAAGACGCTGACCATGATGGGCGGGCCGATCGACACGCGCCGTTCGCCGACCAGCGTCAACGACCTTGCGATGGAGCGGCCGATCGAGTGGTTCCGCCACAATGTGATCGCCACCGTGCCGATGCAGTATCGTGGCGCCGGGCGGCAGGTCTATCCCGGCTTCATGCAGCTTGCGGGGTTCATGAGCATGAACCTCGGCAACCACATGATGAGCCATTACGAGATGTTCAAACACCTCACCGTGGGCGACGACGAAAGCGCGCAGGCGACCAAGGATTTCTACGACGAATACCGCAGCGTCTGCGACATGACAGCCGAATTCTACCTGCAGACGGTGCAGGAGGTGTTCCAGGAACACGCGCTGCCGGGCGGCACCTTCCTCCATCGCGGCAAGCGCATCGATCTGGGCGACATCACCGGAACCGCACTGCTCGCGATCGAGGGCGAACGCGACGACATCTCGGGGCTCGGCCAGACCAAGGCCGCGCTCGAGCTGACCCCGCGCCTGGCCGACGACAAGAAGCGCTATTACATGGCCGAAGGCGCGGGCCATTACGGCATCTTCAACGGCAGCAAATGGCGCGACCGCATCGCCCCGGTGGTCGAAGAGTTCATCGCCAAGCACGGCTGAGCGGCAATCTCGGGGGCGATTTCGCTGCACGCCGGGAAGGCCGACCAAGGTTTCCCGGCATTCGTCGAACCGCACGATGCGACCGATCGATTACAGGCGTGGTTGTTGACCGCAGCCTGCCCCCACTCTATTGACGACATCTGTAGTCATTTGGAGGACATCGATGGTTCCGCGCAGCAAGATTATCGTGGCCGCGCTTGCGACGGGCACGCTCATGGCATTTTCGGCTGCGGGAGCGGTCGGCGACCAGGGCTGGAAAATCTCGTCCTATCAAGGCGACGAAACGCAGATTCTGGGGTCCGGACGAATGGTGTCCCAGAACCGCCCGATTGGCAGCTTCGACACGCTCTCCATCGATGGCCCCGTCGATGTCGTCATCCGGCAGGGAGCGGCGCGGTCGCTGGTCCTGACCGCCGAAGACAACATCATGCCTCTGGTTCGCGCCCGCACTGAGGGTGGCACGCTCTCGCTCGACACCACAGGCAGCTTCCGCTCGCGCCGCGGCGTTAGCGCCGTCCTGACCGTATCGTCGCTCGACAAGGTGACGATCAATGCCAGCGGCGACGTACGCTTCGACGGGTGGAATGCCGAACGCATCGAACTCGTCATCGGCGGATCGGGCGATATCGAACTCGGCGGTGAGGTGGCGAATGTCCGCGCGCTCATCCAGGGCTCTGGCGACATCGACCTTGCCCCGACGCGCCTCTCCTATGTCGATGCCGATATCGAAGGCTCGGGCGCGATCCGCATGGGCTCGCTGCGCAAGCTCGATGCGAGCATCGACGGATCGGGCATGATCGAGGCGGGCGTGGTCGGAGAACTCGACGCCGTGCTCAACGGCTCGGGGCAGATCCTCTATCGCTCGGCCGACCGCATCCTGCGCGAAGAACGCAACGGCAGCGGCCGCATCGCCCGGCACTGACGGCCAGCGACGTCACGCGATGGAGGTCCGCTCAGCCTCGACATCGTAGGGCCGACCGAACCGGCCGCGCGGGATTTCGAGAGCCGCGCGGTCCCAGCCCATCCGATCCGCCACGGCGCGGTAGGTCGTCTCGAGAAACCGCAGCAATGCGGCGGTAGGATCGTCGGCCGAGCGCACACGGGCATAGGGTAGCACCCGTTCGCCCAGCTCTGCGTGCCAATAGGCACCGTCGGGGCCGACATCGGCCTCGCTCAGGCCATCGGGCGCGGGGTAGCCATAGGCATAGAAGGCCGCTTCGCCGACACCACCGCCGCCGAGCCAGAAGCCCGCGCTGGCGACTTCGTGGCTATAGGCCTCGCGCGTCACGCGGTCGGGCAGGTTGGGAAAGCCGCCGGGATGCAGCGGCGCCGCCCTGCCGCTGAACCGCGTCACCGCGAGATCGAAACTGCCCCAGAACAGATGGCTCGGACTGGATTTCCCGACATAGCCGGTGCGGAAGGTCTCGAAGACGCGGTTGGCCTCGGAAAAGGCGCGGTGGATCCGCGCGACGCGCACCTCGTCCCACATGCGCTCGCGCGTGTCCTCGGCGAAGGGGACGGCGTTCTCCACCTCGTTCGGTGCGCCCGCAATATCGGTGTCGACACCGGCGGAACCGAGCAAGCGGGACAGCTGGGCGTGGAAGCGGGCGATATCCTGCCCGTCGATGGCGAATCCCTCGGCGAAGCCGGTCGAGGTTTCGACCGTCACCCTGCTCGCCAGGCAGTCGAGCAGGATTTCCGCCTCGCCCCCGGCGAAGAAGACCGGATAGCTGCGGAAGCCGCGCGGCACCACGCGCAGGGCGAGATGCCAGCTGTGGTTGCACCACGGCAACGCCCGCGTCGGCAGCTTGCCGATGACCTGCAGATAGGCGTGCAGGCTTTCGATGACCGGGCGGTCGGCCTCGTAGTCGAGTTCGGGCCACCGCTCGGTCATCGCGTCACCTCATGCGTCTAGAAGATTTCGAACAGGCCCGCCGCGCCCATGCCGCCGCCGACACACATGGTGACGACGCCGTATTTCGCGCCGCGGCGCTTGCCTTCGAGCAGCACGTGGCCGGTGCAGCGCGCGCCGGTCATGCCGTAGGGGTGGCCGATCGAGATCGAGCCGCCGTTGACGTTGAGCAGCTCGTCGGGGATGCCCAGCTTGTCGCGGCAGTAGAGCACCTGCACGGCGAAGGCTTCGTTCAATTCCCAGATACCGATATCGTCGACCTTGAGGTCGAAGCGTTCGAGCAGCTTGGGGATGGCGAAGACCGGGCCGATGCCCATTTCGTCGGGCTCGGTGCCCGCGACCGCCATGCCGACATAGCGGCCGAGCGGGGTGAGGCCCTTCTTCTCGGCGACCTTGGCTTCCATCAGCACGCTAGCCGAGGAACCGTCCGACAGCTGCGAGGCATTGCCCGCGGTGATCGTGGTGCCCGGACCCATCACCGGCTGCAGGCCCGAGAGGCCTTCGAGCGTGGTCGAGGGGCGATTGCCTTCGTCCTTGGCGATGGTGACCTCGACGTCGGAGATGGCGCCGGTTTCCTTGTCCTGCACCTTGTGCGTGGTGGTGACGGGGACGATCTCGTCATCGAACAGGCCCGCTTCCTGCGCCGCGGCGGTGCGCTGCTGCGACTGGAGCGCGTATTCGTCCTGCGCCTCGCGGCTGATGCCGTAGCGCTTGGCGACCGTTTCGGCGGTCTGCAGCATCGGCATGTAGATCGCGCCATGCATGGCGATCAGCTCGGGATCGGGCATCACGCGCATTTCCTTGGTCTGGACCAGCGAAATGCTTTCCTGACCGCCGGCGGCGACCACGTCCATGCGATCGGTGATGATCTGCTTGGCCGCGGTGGCGATGCTCATCAGGCCCGACGAGCACTGGCGGTCGATGGTCATGCCGCTGGTGCCGATCGGGCAGCCCGCGCGCAGCGCGACTTGGCGGGCGAGGTTGCCAGCCTGCGTGCCCTGCTGGAGCGCGCTGCCCCACAGCACGTCGTCGACCTCGCCGGCGTCGATACCGGCGCGCTCGATCGCGGGCTTGAGCGAATAGGCGCCAAGCGTCGGGCCCTTGGTGTCGTTGAACCCGCCCTTGTAGGCGCGACCGATGGCGGTGCGGGCGGTGGAGACGATGACTGCGTCACGCATGGGTATTTCCTTGGTTGCTAGAATGTCTGATCCTCGCCGGGGAGGAGGGGGAAATCAGACGAAAATCTGGGTAATCCATTCGCAGATCAGGGCGGGCTTTTCCTCACCTTCGATCTCCATGGTGATCTCGCAGGTCTGCTGCCACTGGCCGGGGCGCTTCTCGATCATCTCGAGCAGCTTCCAGTGGCCGCGGATGCGCTTGCCGCTGCGCACCGGCGAGATGAAGCGGGTCTTGTTGCCGCCGTAGTTGACGCCCATTTTCACGCCGTCGATCTTGGGCGTGTCCGAATGTGCGCCGAGATAGGGGATCATCGACAGCGTCAGGAAGCCGTGCGCGATGGTGCCGCCGAAGGGCGTCATCTTGGCCTTTTCCTCGTCGATATGGATGAACTGGTGGTCGCCGGTGGCCTCGGCGAACTGGTTGATCCGTTCCTGGCTCATTTCGACCCATTCGCTGGTGCCGATGGTTTCGCCGACTTTCTCGGCCAGTTCCTGCGGGCTCATCGCGCCTCTCCTCTATCGAAATCTCACGGTTTCGCGCGACTCCGGCCGCGCGGTGCGGCGCGAGTCATGGCGCATGGAAGGGGGCCGCGCAACCGCGCGAACCGTGCCGTTACGGAATGGCGGGATTGGCCGCGGCCGCCGTGTGGCGTGCCGCGCGCACGGCCTTGCGCTCTGCCTCGGCCTGCGCCGAATCGCGTTTCTTGCAATAGGTCGCCAGTGCGATCTGCAGCCCGATCAGCATCAGGAACACCGGCTGGTAGGCGATCCCCTGGAAGGCCGCACCGACCAGATAGACCACATTGGCGAATTGCAGCGCGCTGGCGAGCGGCGCCTGCCACTGATCCGCCGCGCCCTCGCGGGTCCGCCATTTGCGGCGGATCCCTTCCATCTGCAGCAGTCCCAGAAGGTGCAGCGAGAGCCACAGGATCAGCCCCGGCCAGCCCTGTTCGCCGAGCATTTCGAAGAAGGAGGAATGATAGGCGCGCGCTTCGTCGGTGACCTCTTCGACCCGGGTGATCGAGGTACCGGCCTCCTCGCGCGTTACCGGCAGGCGGTAAGTGAACTTGTTCGAACGATAGGCATCGAACCCGCCACCGAGCGGATGTTCGGCGGCATAGTCGAGCGTCCACATCCACACCTGGACGCGGGTCGAGGCGGATTCGTCCGACTGGACCGAACCCAGCGTGGCCATGCGGTCGTAATAGCTCGCCGGAAGGAAGGGCAGCGCCACCAGCCCAAGCGCACCGGCGGCGAAGATGTACATCAGCCGGTTCTTGACGTCGCGCAGCATCAGCACGCCGAGCACGGCGATGCACAGCAGGCCGGTGCGGGCCTCGGTCCCGACCGGGATCAGCAGGCAGGCGAAGATCAGCAGCGCGGCGAAGGTCTTCACCCGCCAGTCGGGCGGGAAGATCGTGCCGTGCCTGGTGAACCACAGGATGATCGGGATCAGCGCGATCGCCACCGTGGCGAGCGTCGAGCTTTCATAGATGTTCGAATTGTCGTTCACGAAGAAATAGAGGCTGCCGTAGCCCCCGCCGCCGAGCGCGGTCTTCATCCCCGCGGAGATGATGATCGCCCCCGCGGTGAGCACCAGCACCAGCGCCGCGGCCTCGATCCTCAGCCGGGTATAGAGCGTCACCGGCAGGAAGATGGCGAAAATCAGCGCCTTCCACACCCATTCCCACTTGAACGCCGCGTCGACCGGGAAATCGGCCCATTGCAGCGTCATGAAACAGTAGACCAGCAGCGCGAGCAATAGGCCCTGGCGCAGCGTGAAACGGATGTCCGCCTTGGGATCGGCGACCGCCCAGCCGGCGAAGGCGAGCAGGAAGGCGATCAGCGAGATCGGCAGCATCGGGGTCAACGTCCAGCCGATCTTCTGCGGGGCGAGGATGTCGATATAGAGATAGGCGAGCACCCAGATGAAGGGCCGCCCGAGGCCGAGCAGGAACATGCCCATCACGGTCAGGAACAGGGCGACGTCAAGCATCGCCGCCCTCCTTGCGCCGTCGTCGGCGACGGGCCGCGCGCGGCGTCGGGCGAGCGGGCTCGACGGGCGGATCGGCCAGCACCTCCTCGCGATCGAGCTCGCCACGCGCAAATATGCGCAGCAGCGCGATCACGATGAGCACGTGAGTCAGTCCAAGGGCGAGATAGTCGATCACAATGCGATACTTTCGAGCAGCGTCCCTAATGCACCGCGGTTGACGCCCCGTTAAGGCTGATGTGACAGAGAACACCGCCGATGACCCGCGTGCTGCACATTCTCGACCATTCGCTGCCGCTGCATTCCGGCTATACCTTTCGCACGCGCGCGATCCTCAGGAGCCTGCAGGCTGCAGGCGACGAGGTGCGCGCGATCACCGGGCCCCGCCACACCGCCCAGGGCCCGCTGGTGGAGCAAGTCGAGGGGCTCACCTTCAACCGCGTCCCGGGACCCCTCGCCGGACCGCCGGGCCTGCGCGAATGGCGCGAGATCGAAGCGCTGCGCGCCGGGATCGAGCGGCTCGCGGAGGACTGGCGTCCCGATATGCTCCACGCCCATTCGCCCGCCCTGTGCGGCATGGCCGGCCTGCGCGCCGCGCGCCGGCTCGGCCTGCCCTTCGTCTACGAGATCCGCGCCTTCTGGGAGGATGCGGCGGTGGGCAATGGCACCGGCAGCGAGAATTCGCTCAAATACCGCCTCACCCGCGCGCTCGAGAACCGCGTCGTCGCGGGGGCGGACGCCGTATTCACCATCTGCGACGGGCTGCGGCAGGATTTGATCGCGCGCGGTCACGACGGCGAGCGGATCGCCCTTTCGCCCAATGGCGTCGACCTGACGCTGTTCGGCGCTCCGCCGCCGCGCGATGCGGCACTGGCCGATGAGCTCCAGCTGGGCGAGGGCCCGGTGATCGGCTTCATCGGCAGTTTCTACGACTACGAAGGCCTCGACGACCTCATCACCGCCATGCCTCTGCTCAGCCAGCGGCATCCGCAGGCGCAGCTGCTGCTCGTCGGCGGCGGGCCGATGGACGAGGTGCTGCGCGCGCAGGCCGCCGCCTCCCCGGCGCGCGAGGCGATCCACTTCACCGGACGCGTGCCGCATGGCGAGGTCGACCGCTATTATTCGCTGATCGACGTGCTCGCCTATCCGCGCAAGAAATCGCGCCTCACCGAGCTGGTCACGCCGCTGAAGCCGCTCGAGGCGATGGCGCAGGAACGCATCGTCGCCGCGAGCGACGTGGGCGGGCACCGCGAACTGATCGAGGACGGCGTGACCGGCCTGCTGTTCCCGCCGGACAACCCGGCAGGCATGGCCAGCGCCCTCGCACGCTTCATCGACGAGCGCTATCGCTGGCCGGCGATGCGCGAGGCGGGCCGTCTTCACGTGTCCGAAAACCATGATTGGTCAAGGAACATAGATCGTTATCAGGCCGTTTACCAAAACCTGCTAGGCAGTGGGACATCCGCGGCCGCCTGAGCCGCCTGCAATGGGTATTTCGCCGCCGATGACCGCCGCCAAGCGTCCCGCTCCGATCAGCAGCCACCCGGCCTTTGCTTGGGTGGTTTCTCTCTATTTCGCGCTTCTCTTGGCCGTCGGTGTCTTCGCGCTGCTGTATTTCCGCAACGATCTCTTCCTCGCCCTGCGCAATGCGAATGCGGCCAGCACAGCCTTGCCTGAGGGTTTTCTCGGTAAAGTGCTTGTTGCGGGTGCCGCCGCGGTATTTGGTGGGCTGATCGGTTTCGTCATCGCGCAGCGCGTGATCGCGCTCAACGATATCACCGCCGACATCGACGAGCCCGAAGCGGACGAGGAAATCCCCGACGAAGAGCCCGACAATATCTGGTTGGCGGACGCCGCGCCGCAGAAGAACGGCTCCACCTCCAGCCGCCGGAGCCATCCGCTCAGGGCATCGGGCGCGCGGTCCGAGGAAACCGAGGGCCCGCCCCCGAGCGTGAACGACGCCCCGCGCCGCCCCTTCAACCCGCGCGAGGACCTCGCCGAGGAAGGCATCGCGCCGTTCCTTCCCGATGCCGACCCGATCCTCCTCGACGGCGAGGACATGACCGGGGGCCTGGCGGAGAATCTCGTCCTGCAGGACGACGAGACGATCCCGGGGGACCCCTATTTCTCCGATGCATGGCAGGCTCCCTTCGGCGATTCGCCCGAGGCGGAAGGCGCTGCCGACCCCTTGGCCGCCGCCGAACGGGAGGCCGCCATCGCGCCTCCTCCCGGGCCCGACGCCGGCCGCGATGCCGAAGCCCAACGAGTCGACACGGAGCCCGCTCCCGCGTCGGACGCCACCGAGCAGGACGTCGAAACCGTACCGCTTCCCCCGGCGGCACTCGGCGACCTTTCGCTTGAAGCGCTGACCGAACGCCTGGCCCAGGCGCTCGAAAGCGCCAGGCCCGATTCGCCCGGCGGGGGTCGCGGAGAGGAAGATCCCGTGATAGCTTTCCTGCGCCGCGAGGCCGAGCGCGACATGCCGGCAACCGGTCCGGGCCCTCGCTCGAGCGACCCGCAGGCCGAATTGCGCAGCGCGCTCGACAAGCTGAGCCGCGTCGGAAAGCGCACATAGGCCCGCGCATTTCCTCTATGGCCTCGCGCATTCAAGCGTAATTCTTGCCGCCCGTGAAATTTTGCTACGCTTCTCGCAGTTGCAAAATCTCCATCCTGTCGGCATGACGACCCTTCGCGCAATTTTGCAGGTGTCGCGCGCGGCACCGCTCACCCATGCCCCCGCTCGCTCCGCTCCCCCCCGCGCGGCAGGTCGGCGGGGACGAAGGAGGACGCAGTATTGATGGGACGCACGCCGCCCCAGGCCACGGGTCTCTACGATCCGCGTAACGAACACGACGCCTGCGGCGTCGGCATGGTCGCGCATATCAAGGGCGCGAAGAGCCATGGCATCGTCACTCAGGCGCTCGAAATTCTCGCCAATCTCGACCACCGCGGCGCGGTCGGCGCCGACCCGTTGCTGGGTGACGGTGCGGGAATCCTGCTGCAGGTGCCCGATCCGCTGTTCCGCAAATGGGCGGGCGAGCATGGCCACGAGCTGCCGCAGGCGGGCGATTACGCCGTCGCCATGTGCTTCCTGCCGCAGGAAGACGAGGCGCGCGACTTCGTCGAGAAGCAGCTCGAACGCTTCGCCGAAAAGGAAGGCCAGCGCATCATCGGCTGGCGCGACGTGCCGACCACGCTCGACGGGCTCGGCAAGGCGGTGGTCGATTCGATGCCGGTCATCCGCCAGTGCGTGATCGCGCGGGGCGACAATTGCGCCGACCAGGACGCGTTCGAACGCAAGCTCATCGTTATCCGCAAGCAGACGCTCAACCCGCTGAAGGCGCTCGAGGCGAAGCACGGCATCGAGGGGCTGAGCCAGGCCTATATCCCGAGCTTTTCGAGCCGCACGGTGGTGTACAAGGGCCTGCTGCTCGCCAACCAGGTCGGCAGCTTCTACGACGATCTGCGCGATCCCGACTGCGTTTCCGCGCTCGGCCTCGTCCACCAGCGTTTCAGCACCAACACCTTCCCCAGCTGGCGGCTTGCCCACCCCTATCGCTTCATGGCGCACAATGGCGAGATCAACACGGTTCGCGGCAATGTGAACTGGATGGAAGCCCGCCGCCGGACGATGGAAAGCGAGCTGCTGGGTTCCGACCTCGACAAGATGTGGCCGCTGATCCCGCACGGCCAATCGGACACCGCCTGCCTCGACAATGCGCTCGAGCTGCTGCTGACCGGCGGCTATTCGCTCGCCCATGCGATGATGATGCTCATGCCCGAGGCCTGGGCCAAGGATCCGCTGATCGACCCCGCGCGGCGCGCCTTCTACGAATACCACGCCGCGCTGATGGAGCCGTGGGACGGCCCCGCCGCCGTGTGCTTCACCGACGGGCGCCAGATCGGCGCCTGCCTCGATCGCAACGGCCTGCGCCCCGCGCGCTGGTGCACCACCAAGGACGATCTCGTGGTGCTCGCCTCGGAAAGCGGGGTGCTGCCGTTCGACGATGCCGACATCACCCGCAAGTGGCGGCTGCAACCGGGCCGCATGCTGCTGATCGACCTCGACCAGGGGCGCATCGTCGAGGACGAGGAGCTCAAGGCCGATCTCGCCGCCGAGCAGCCCTACGAGGCCTGGCTCGCCAAGGCGCAGTACAAGCTCGAGGACCTCGGCCATATCGAGCCCGACCTCTCGGAGATCACGCAGTCCGAGATTGCCCTGCTCGATCGCCAGCAGGCCTTCGGCTACACGCAGGAGGATATCTCCCGCTTCCTCGAGCCGATGGCGGTCGCGGGCGAGGATCCGATCGGCTCGATGGGTACCGACACGCCGATCGCCGTGCTGAGCGATCGCAGTCGGTTGCTCTACGACTATTTCAAGCAGAACTTCGCCCAGGTCACCAACCCGCCGATCGACCCGATCCGCGAGGAACTGGTGATGAGCCTGCTGTCGATGATCGGCCCGCGCCCGAACCTGCTCGGCCGCGACGGCGGCACGCACAAGCGTCTCGAGGTCGCGCAGCCGATCCTCACCAACACCGACCTCGCCAAGATCCGTTCGGTCGAGGTCGCGCTGGACGGCGCCTTCCGCACCGCCACGATCGACATCACCTGGGACGCGTCGACCGGGGCAGAGGGCCTCGCCATGGCGCTCAAGGAAATGTGCTGGGCGGCGACCGAGGCAGTGCTCGGCGATGCCAACATCCTGATCCTCTCGGACCGCGCGCAAGGCCCCGACCGCATTCCCATGCCCGCGCTGCTCGCCACCGCGGCGGTCCACCACCAGCTGGTGCGCCAGGGCCTGCGGATGCAGACCGGCCTCGTCATCGAGACCGGCGAGGCGCGCGAGGTGCATCATTTCTGCGCGCTCGCGGGATACGGTGCCGAAGGGATCAACCCCTATCTCGCCTTCGAAACGATCGAGGCGCTGCGCGCCGAGCGTTTCCCCGATCTCGACGCGGACAAGGTCCAGGCGCACTACGTCAAGGCGGTCGGCAAGGGCATCCTCAAGGTCATGTCCAAGATGGGCATCTCGACCTATCAGTCCTATTGCGGTGCGCAGATCTTCGACGCGGTCGGCCTCAATTCCGAATTCGTCGACGCCTATTTCAACGGCACCGCGACCACCATCGAGGGCATCGGCCTGAAGGAGGTGGCCGAGGAAGCCGTGCTGCGCCACGCGCAGGCCTATGGCGACAATCCGCTCTATGCCGGCATGCTCGATGTCGGCGGCATCTACCAGTATCGTATCCGCGGCGAGGCACATGCCTGGACCCCGCATTCGGTCGCGCAATTGCAGCACGCGGTACGCGGCAACGACCCCAGGAACTACGCGGAATTCGCCGCGGCGATCAACGAGCAGAGCGAACGCCTGCTGACGATCCGCGGGTTGATGGAACTCAGGTCCGCCGAGCAGCCGCTGGACCTCGCCGAGGTCGAGCCGGCGGTCGAGATCGTCAAGCGCTTCAGCACCGGGGCGATGAGCTTCGGCTCGATCAGCCACGAGGCGCATTCCACGCTCGCCATCGCGATGAACCGCATGGGCGGCCGCTCGAACACGGGCGAAGGCGGCGAGGAACCCGAACGCTTCCGTCCGCTCGACAATGGCGATTCGATGCGCAGCCGGATCAAGCAGGTCGCCTCGGGCCGCTTCGGCGTGACCACCGAATATCTCGTCAATTCGGACGATATCCAGATCAAGATGGCGCAGGGCGCCAAGCCCGGCGAGGGCGGCCAGCTGCCCGGTCACAAGGTCGACAAGCGCATCGGCAAGGTGCGCCATTCGACCCCCGGCGTGGGGCTTATCTCGCCGCCGCCGCATCACGACATCTATTCGATCGAGGATCTCGCGCAGCTGATCCACGACCTCAAGAACGTCCAGCCCGACAGCCGCATTTCCGTGAAGCTGGTGTCCGAGGTGGGCGTCGGCACGGTGGCCGCGGGCGTCTCCAAGTCCAAGGCCGATCACATCACCATCTCGGGTTATGAGGGCGGCACCGGCGCGAGCCCGCTGACCAGCCTGACGCATGCGGGTTCGCCGTGGGAGATCGGCCTCGCCGAAACGCAGCAGACGCTGCTGCTCAACGATCTGCGCAGCCGCATCGCGGTGCAGGTCGACGGCGGGCTGCGCACCGGTCGCGACGTCGCCATCGGCGCGCTGCTGGGTGCGGACGAGTTCGGCTTCGCCACCGCCCCGCTGATCGCGGCGGGCTGCATCATGATGCGCAAGTGTCACCTCAACACCTGCCCGGTCGGCGTGGCGACGCAGGACCCGGTGCTGCGCAAGCGCTTCACCGGCACGCCCGAGCACGTGATCAACTATTTCTTCTTCGTCGCCGAGGAACTGCGCCAGATCATGGCGCAGATGGGCTTCCGCACCGTCGAGGAGATGGTCGGCCGCGTCGACCGGCTCGACATGCGCCGCGTCGAACGCCACTGGAAGGCGCATGGCGTGGACCTCAAGCGGATCCTCCACGCCGTGCCGCTCAAGGAAGGCCAGAAGCTCCACCATACCGAGAACCAGGACCACGGCCTCGCCGCGGCGATGGACGTCGAGCTGATCGAGGCCTGCAAACCGGCGATCGAGAGCGGGCAGGCGGTGCAGCTCACCCGCAGCATACGCAACGTCAACCGCACCGTCGGCGCGATGCTGTCGGGCCGGATCGCCGAGGCCTATGGCCACGCGGGCCTGGCGCAGGACACGATCCGGATCGATTTCACCGGCGTGGCGGGGCAGAGCTTCGGGGCCTGGCTGGCCCATGGCGTGATGCTGAGCCTGACCGGCGATGCCAACGATTATGTCGGCAAGGGACTGTCGGGCGGCCGCATCGCCGTCCGTCCACCCGAGAAGGCGCCGCGCAAGCCCGGCGAGAACATCATCGTCGGCAACACCGTGCTCTATGGCGCGATCGCCGGCGAGGCCTATTTCGCCGGCGTCGCGGGCGAGCGCTTCGCGGTGCGCAATTCGGGCGCGGTCGCGGTGGTCGAGGGCACCGGCGACCATGGCTGCGAATACATGACCGGCGGCGTCGTCTGCGTGCTCGGCCCGACCGGGCGCAATTTCGCCGCCGGGATGAGCGGCGGCGTGGCCTATGTCTACGATCCCGATCGCCGCTTCGAACAGCTGTGCAATCCGGCGCAGGTCGACGTGCTCGACGTGCGTACGGGTGATGGTGAGGGCGCGGAGAAGAGCTGGGGCAGGCCGCAGCAGCGCGCCGTCTCGGTCGACAATGCCGGCATGGGCGATCCGCTCTACCACGATGCCGAGCGGTTGAAGGTGCTGGTCGAGCGCCATCTGCTCCACACCGGCTCGGCCAGGGCCAAGGCGCTGCTCGACGACTGGGCGAGCGAGCTCAAGAACTTCCGCAAGGTGATGCCGCGCGACTATGCGCGCGCGCTGAAGGCACTCGAGGACGAACGCGAACAGGCGGCAATGGAGGCCGCAGAATAATGGGCAAGGAAACCGGCTTTCTCGAATACGAGCGCGAAGACAGGACCTATCGCGATCCCGAAGAACGGCTGACGAACTACAAGGAGTTCGTGGTGCCGCTTTCGGAGGAGCAGCTGCGCACGCAGGCCGCGCGCTGCATGAATTGCGGCATCCCCTATTGTCACAACGGCTGTCCGGTGAACAACATCATCCCGGACTGGAACCACCTCGTCTACGAGGACGACTGGAAGCACGCGCTCGAGGTGCTCCATTCGACCAATAATTTCCCCGAATTCACCGGCCGCGTGTGCCCCGCCCCCTGCGAGGCTGCCTGCACGCTCAACATCATCGATTCGCCGGTGACGATCAAAAGCATCGAATGCGCGATCATCGATCGCGGCTTTTCCGAAGGCTGGGTCAAGCCGCAGCTGCCCGAGAAGCGCACCGGCAAGTCGGTCGCGGTGATCGGCAGCGGACCTGCCGGTCTCGCCTGCGCGCAGCAACTCGCGCGCGCGGGCCATGCGGTGACCGTGTTCGAGAAGAGCGACCGGATCGGCGGACTGCTGCGTTACGGCATTCCGGACTTCAAGATGGAAAAGCAACTGATCAACCGCCGCGCGGTGCAGATGGAGGCCGAAGGCGTCCAGTTCCGCACCTCGAGTGAGGTCGGGGTCGAGGTCAGTTTCTCCGCGCTGCAGGAGAATTTCGACGCGGTGGTGCTCGCCGGCGGCGCCGAGGAAGCGCGGATGCTCGATATTCCGGGCGCCGAACTGCCCGGCGTCCGGTTCGCGATGGAATTCCTGACTCAGCAGAACAAGCGCAATGCCGGCGACGACGAGGTCCGCGCCGCGCCGCGCGGCAGCCTCACCGCGACCGGCAAGCATGTCATCGTCATCGGCGGCGGCGACACCGGTAGCGACTGCGTCGGCACCAGCAACCGGCAGGGCGCGGCGAGCGTCACCCAGCTCGAGATCATGCCCAAGCCGCCCGAGAAGGAAGACAAGGCGCTGACCTGGCCCGACTGGCCGCTCAAGCTGCGCACCTCCTCGAGCCACGAGGAGGGCGTCGAGCGCGACTGGGCGGTGCTGACCAAGCGCGTGGTCGAGGAAGGCGGAAACGTCGCCGGCCTCGAATGCGTGCGCGTTGAATGGCTCGACGGGCGCATGCAGGAAGTGCCGGGGAGCACCTTCACATTGAAGGCCGACCTGATCCTGCTGGCGATGGGCTTCACCGGACCCAAGCGGCGCGGGCTGCTCGATCGCGCCGGTGTCGATCTCGACCCGCGCGGCAATGTCGCGGCGGACACAGAATGGTATCTCACCAGCGAGCCCAACGTCTTTTCCTGCGGCGACATGCGGCGTGGGCAGAGCCTGGTGGTCTGGGCGATCCGCGAAGGCCGCCAGTGCGCGCGCGCGGTCGACCTCGCGCTGATGGGGGCGACCGAGCTGCCGCGCTAGGAGGCGATGCGCGGCGACAGCGCGGCGAGGAAGCCCGCGCTGTCGTCGATCCGCAGCGCGATCCGACCGACCTCGCGCGTCCCGCCAAAAGGCGAGTGCACGGTCACCGGTCGCGCGAGCGCCAGCATGACATTGGGCCATGACAGCACGGCCTGGTTGAGCGTGTCCTTCGCCTTGACGGTCTTGCCGTCGAAGCCCGTGACCTCCCCCGCCAGCGCGTCGTAGGGGAGGAGCACATCGTGCAGCACGCCGCTGCGCACGCGCAGACCCTCGTCGGTCAGCAGCACGGGATGGATGCGGAAGCCCTGCGCCAGCCCGGCCAGCCACAGTGCCCCGCCCAGGCCGAGGGCGAAGAGGATCCACGCCGCGGTCGGGCTCCAGTGCCGCAGCAGCAGATGGGTAACCCCCAGCTCGATCCCCTGCAGCACGAGCAGCGTGTAGAGCAGCGGTGCCAGATAGCGGTGATAGTCGAACGCCTGCGCGCCGGGCGGAACATCCTGTGCGCGCCACCAGCCGAACAGCGCGAGTCGCATGACGCGCGTTTCCATGACCATGAAGCGGACCATCGGCGGCGGCAGGACCAGCTCTGCCGTTGTTTCGAGCGTATCCCCCTGCGCCAGTCCCCGGCCGATCCGGACCGCGCTGAACAGCGCGAAGGAGGTCAGCGTCAGAACGGCCGCGGCGAGCAGCGGCGGCATGGCGAAGATCGCCGCGCGCACCGGCGGAGCCGCGCCGAGCAGGACGATCACGCTGGCGGCTGCGCCTGCGGCCAGCACGGAATGGAGGCCCGGCTTGCGACCCGGCGCCTTGGCGATCGCGGCCAGCATCAGGCTGTCGGCGACGATCCAGGCGAACAGCAGCGCCGCCAGCCAGGCATGCGCGGCGGCCCAATCGGTATGGGTCATGGCGCGCGCGAGCGCGATGCCGGTGAGAGGAAGGACGATCGGCGCGAGACGGATCAGGCGGACGGGAAGCTGCCGTTCCATGGCGCAACGATAGCCCGGCCTGCGCGAGTGAGGAAGCGCCATGCCTGCACCATTTGTTGCCCCCGACGCATCACCCCTGCGTGCGCCCGCGCGCCTGTACCGCGGCGCGGCGCGCCTCGACTTCCTCGGGGCTCACTGCGGCATTGGCGGCGGAGGACCGTTTTTGCTCGAGCGCCAGCCCCTCGCCGAAGCTCGCGGCATAGCCCTCGTCGATCAGCGCCTTGTAGGTGGCGAGGAATGCGGGATCCACGCTCGCCATGTCGGCCGCGAGCCGACGCGCCTCGCGCAGCAGGTCTTCGGGGGCGACGACGCGGTTGACCAGCCCCCAGCGCTCGGCCGTCTGTGCGTCGAGGAAATTGCCGGTGAAGCTCAGCTCCTTGGCGCGGCTGATGCCGATCGTCCGGCTCAGCTTCTGCGACAGCCCCCAGCCGGGCACGATCCCGACCCGCGCATGGGTATCGGCAAAGCGCGCATTGGTGCTGGCGACCAGCACGTCGCAGGCCAGCGCCACCTCGAACCCGCCGGTGATGGCGACCCCGTTGATCGCCCCGATCACCGGCTTGCGGCACTGTTCGATCGCCTTGACCGGATTCTCGTCCGCCCCCTCGGCATTGGCCGCGCCGAGCGCGCCCTCCTGCGAGCCGAGCTCCTTGAGATCGAGCCCTGCAGTGAAGGCCCTCGTCCCCGCGCCGGTCAGGATCACCGCGCGGACGGCATCGTCGCCGTCCAGGTCCATCATCACCTCATAGAGCCGGTGGCGCAGCGCTTTCGACAGAGCGTTCATCGCTTCGGGACGGTTGAGCGTGACGGTGGCGATACCGTCGGCGATCTCGGTCAGGATCAGCTGGGTCATCCAGGCAGCCTAGCCGATAGGTTGCGACTTGCAATCGTCCCGCCACTCGCGTTCAGTGGCGGCGAGAGGAGAGACATCAATGGCATTCAAACCCTTCGACCTCACCGGCAAGGTAGCGGTGGTTACCGGCGGCAACAGCGGCATCGGCCTGGGCATGGCCGAGGGGCTGGCGGCGGCGGGCGCCGATGTCGCGATCTGGGGCCGCAACGCGGACAAGAACGC
>NZ_JBLYYF010000012.1:0-53850 GCF_048550555.1 Qipengyuania sp.
CTTTGCCATGGTCTTAGCCCTCCACCACGTCGAGGCCCATCGAACGCGCGCTGCCTTCGATGATCTTGGTGGCCTGTTCGATGTCGTTCGCGTTCAGGTCGGCCATCTTCTGCTCGGCGATTTCGGCGAGTGCCGAACGCTTGATGGTTCCGGCCGAAACCTTGCCCGGCTCCTTCGAGCCCGACTTGAGCTTGGCGGCCTTCTTGATGAGGAAGCTGGCCGGCGGGCTCTTGGTGACGAAGGTGAACGAACGGTCCGCGTAGACGGTGATCGTCGTCGGGATCGGCATGCCCTTTTCGAGGCTGTCGGTCGCGGCGTTGAACGCCTTGCAGAATTCCATGATGTTCACGCCGCGCTGACCCAGCGCAGGGCCGATGGGCGGCGAGGGATTGGCGATGCCCGCGGGCACCTGCAGCTTGATATAGCCGTCGATCTTCTTGGCCATGAATGGCCTCCTTTCTCACTGTTGCCGAACCTCTTTCGACGTCCGGCTCATGGTAAGCGGTCAAGCGGTCCGCCCAATGCGATGGGCTGCGGACCTTCCGCGCGGTTTCCCGAAGCTGGCTTGGGAAGGCGCGCACATAGCGTTTTGGCGCGGGAATGCAAGCGATTCGCGGGCCCGCCGGGTCGGCTAGGAATTGCCCGTTCCCCGATCGACCGCAGTGCCACGCCTGTCGAAGGTCCGTGGTTTTCGGCTTTCTTGTGGTATAGTCACACCCTTATGAGGAGAGGTATCAGCTCGATCGTAACCGTCGCACTGATGTGCGGTGGTTCTCCCGTCGCTGCCCAAGGGCAGAAACCTCCCGAATCCAACGACCTGCGCATGCCCAGCCTGCCAGCGGCGGAATTCGACGAAACGCTGGCCATCGGCGGAGAGGAGATCGGGGCGCGCAAATTGCGCAGCCGGATGACCGTGGACGTCATGGTGAATGGCACCGGCCCGCACAAATTCGTGGTCGACAGCGGTGCGGATTCCTCGGTCGTGGGCGAGAAACTTGCCGGAAGGCTTGCCATGCCGGCGGGCTCGCCGGCAATGCTGCACGGGGTTACCGAGAGCAAGCTGGTCAATCGCGTATTGGTGGACGAAATCGTCCTCGGTCCCACGGTGACGACCGACCTCGAGCTTCCCGTCCTCGACGAACGCGACTTGGGCGGCGACGGGATGATCGGGCTCGATGCGCTGGTCGAGCAGCGCCTGCTGATCGATTTCGAGAATCGCCACATCAGCGTCGACGACGGATTTACCCAGGGCCTGGTGATGGATGGCCTGATCGTGGTGAAGGGCCGTCTTCAGAAGGGCCAGTTGATCCTGACCGAGGTCAAGGTAGGCAAACAGAAGGTCGACGCGGTGGTCGACACGGGATCCGAAATCACCATCGGCAATCGCGCGCTGCGCGACAGGCTGGCGCTCAAACGCGCCGGCAATTTCAGCAAGATCAAGGTCTACGGCGTCACCGGCAACGAGATGGAGCTCGATTTCCTGCTGGTGAAGGAATTGAAGCTGGGTCCAATCCTGCTGCGCAACGTGCCGATCGCCTTTGCCGATATTCCGCCCTTCGAAGTCTTCGGACTGGAAGACAAGCCCTCGCTCCTGCTGGGCACCGACCTGATGGAAAACTTCCGCCGCGTATCGCTCGATTTCAAGGATCGCAAGGTGCGCTTCCAGCTCAAGAAATGCGACAATACTTCGCTCGTCCTGCGAACCACGACCATCGCATCGCGGCTGGCGGCCGATCGGTCGAGCGCCTGCAGCTGACCGCATAGCCGATGCTTGCCGGGCCCAAGCGGCCCGGCTAAGCGCGCGTGCCATGGTGCACGCGCGCTCACCCAAGGCGATTTGGCTGCTGCTGGCTGCAACGCTGTTCCTGCGTGCACTCGTGCCCGCCGGGTGGATGCCCGACACCAGCCGCGGCGACGTGATCGTGGCGAAGATGTGCAATTCGGCCGCCACCGTCACAATTCCGCTCAACCGCGAAAAGGCGCCGGACGATACGGCTGCGCATGACTCGGCGCCGTGCCTGTTTGCCGGTTTCGCCGGCGACGCACCCCTGCCCGCCGTCAGTCCGGCTCTGGTCGCCTCGCCCCCAGCCGCTCAGTTACCCGTCGCCGTCCTGGCCAGCCTGCTGCTCGAACGCACCGCTTTCCTGACCCCGCCCGGCCGCGGGCCTCCTGTCGCTGCCTGACCGGCATTACCCGCTGAATGGGTGATGCCGTCACCACGGCCACATCCAATTCACGACAGGAATCAACGATGAAACATGTATATGCGCGCGCCGTCCTGGCGTCGCTACCGCTGCTTGCCGCCCACCCCGTCCTTGCCCAGGACGCTCCCGCCACCACCGGCGGGCAGGACGATCCGATCGTCGTCACGCCCGTGACCCTGCACCCAGCCGCAGGGCTGATGAACGAGCACACCCATGACGGAGGCGAGTTCATGATCGGCCTGCGCTACACGAGAAGCCGGCACGCGGGCTCCAGCCAGTCTGGTACCGATCCCGTATCCGATGCCGAGATCCTCGCCGCCGGCTACAAGGTGAAGGCGCAGGAAATGACCATGGACATGGTCATGCTCGACCTCATGTACGCGCCCAACGACAAGCTGACGCTGATGGTCATGCCGCATTGGATGCGCCACGAAATGACCATGGTCGGAATCGATCCGATGAACACCGGGTCTGCCGGAATGGACATGGACGGGATGGACATGGGTCACGGCCATGCCGGCCTGCCGTTCGGCCAGAGCATGACGCATTCGGTGCAGGGGCTCGGCGACACGCTGGTGTCGGTGAGCTATCGCCTCGCCAACACGCCGAGATTCAAGGCGCATGCCACGCTGGGAGTGTGGGCCCCCACCGGCAAGGCGGATCGCAAGAATCCCGATGGCACCTTCGTTCACTACATGATGCAATCGGGCAGCGGAACGTGGGACGTGGAACCTTCCGTCACCGTTGCCGGCCAGTCCGGCATGGTGGGTTGGGGCGCTCAGGCAAGCTATCGCTGGCGCACCGAAAGCTCGAACGACAGCGGCTTCGCCTTCGGCGACAAGGCGCAGGTGAGCGGATGGTTGAGCTATCTGGTGGACGACGGCTTCAGCCTGACCAGCCGGGTTACCTGGGAACACGAGGGGCAGGTCCTTGGCCACTACAACGACCCCCACAACCACCGGACTCCTGCCGACCGGCAGGAGAATTACGGTGGGGACAGGCTGCTGGCCGGGTTCGGAGCCAATGTCGCGCTGCCATTCGGCGGAAACGAGCGTCCTCAGATCGGCGTCGAGCTGGGCGTGCCGGTGTACCAGAACCTCAACGGGATCCAGCTGCCAGAGGACTGGCGCGCCTCGATTTCGCTGAGCGACACGTTCTGAATCAAGAAGCCCCGCCGGGCACAGCCGGGCGGGGCTTCTTTCGAAGCATCGAATGTCCGGTGCTTATTTGACCAGTTCGACCTGTTCGAAGTCGAGTTCGACCGGCGTCGCGCGGCCGAAGATCGAGACCGAGACCTTGACCTTCTGCTTGTCGAAATCGAGCTCCTCGACGAGGCCGTTGAAGCTGGCAAAGGGTCCGTCGAGCACCTTGACCTGGTCGCCGATCTCGTAATCGACGCTGATGTCCTTCTTGGGTGCCGCCCGGGCTTCTTCCACACCGCCGAAATAGCGCGCCGCTTCGCGTTCGGAGATCGGCTGGGGCTTGTTGTTGGTGCCGAGGAAGCCGGTCACTTTCGGAGTGTTCTTGACGAGGTGATAGACATCGTCGGTCATGTTCAGCTTGGCGAGCACGTAGCCCGGCATGAACTTGCGTTCGACCTGAACCTTCTTGCCGCGCTTGACCTCGGTGACCGTCTCGGTCGGGACTTCGACCGCCTCGACGCCTTCGGACAGGCCCAGACGCTCGGCCTCCGCGATGATCGCGTCGCGGACCTTGTTCTCGAAACCCGAATAGGCGTGGATGATGTACCAGCGTGCCATGTTCTAACTACCCTGTCGAAATGCGGCTCAGGCGATCGTCAGCAGCCAGCGCACGACCGCGCTGAACAGCGTATCCACGCCGAGGAAGAAGACCGAGAGGATGAGCATCAGTATGAACACGAAGATCGCCGTGCGCACCGTTTCCTCGCGCGTCGGCCACACGACCTTGCGCGCCTCGGTCTGCACCTGCCGGAGGAATTCCGCCGGACTGGTCTTCTTCTGCTCTGCCATTGCTCACGTCTCTCGAGTAAAAATCGTGCCGCCTTCCGCCACGTCCCTTTCAGGTAGGGTCTCTCGCCGCCCCGATGCAAGACCGGGAGGGGCTTTTTCGATTCCCAATGTCGGAAGACAGCGCCGCACCTAGGCCCGCGCGGAGCAAAAGGCAAGCGCGTGGAAGCAGCGAAATCGGCCCTTTCCAAGCCGCGCCCGCGCCTCTAGCTTCCGCTGCGATCCACCCAAACGGGACGCATGAGGGGATAATCCACAATGTCTGCAGCCGAACCAGCCGGCCTGGGCGAGCGACTGATTCAACCGGTCACCAATATTTCCGACTTCATCTGGGGCGGGACCTGGAACGGCGAAAGCGTCATTCCGATCCCGCCGCTCGCCGTTGTCCTGCTCGGCGTGGGCCTGTGGTTCATGGTGGGACTGAAGTTCTATCCCATCACCCGCTTCGGAAGCGCGGTGAAGGGGCTCTTCGCGGGTCGCAAGCAGGCCGGCGAAGGCGAGATCTCGCCTTTCGCGGCACTGTCGACGGCGCTGTCCGGCCAGGTCGGCACCGGCAATCTCGCCGGGGTCGCCACCGCGATCGCGCTGGGCGGCCCGGGCGCGGTGTTCTGGATGTGGATCACCGCGCTGTTCGGCATGGCGCTCGCCTTCGCCGAGGGCAGCCTCGCCATCCGCTATCGCGAGACGACCAGCGACGGGGTCAAGCGGGGCGGTCCGATGAGCTACATCGTCATGGGCCTCGGACCGAAGTGGACTTGGCTGGCGATCGTCTTCGCGCTCGGCACGCTGTTCTCCGGCCTCGTCACGGGCAATTCGATCCAGGCCAACGCCATGGCCGACGGGATGAACGAGCTCTTCGGCATTCCCGAATGGATCGGCGGCCTGCTCACCGCAGCCGTGGTCTTCGTGGTCATCATCGGCGGCATCAAGTCGATCGGCAATGTCGCCGAGAAGGTCGTTCCGTTCATGGCGGCGACCTACATCGTCATGGCGCTTATCGCGCTGGCGCTCAATTTCCAGGATCTGGGCGAAACCTTCGGACTCATCTTCCACGGTGCCTTCAACCCACAGAGCGCGGTCGGCGGCTTCACCGGCGCGGCGATCATCATGGCGATTCGCGCGGGCGTGGCACGCGGCCTGTTCTCGAACGAGGCGGGCCAGGGTTCGACCCCGATCGCGCATGCCGTCGCCCAGACCGACGATCCCGAACAGCAGGGCCGCATGGCGATGCTCGGCACCTTCATCGACACGATCGTCATCTGTACCATGACCGCGCTGGTCATCCTGACGGTCGAGGGCAACTTCACCGCCAATGGCCAGCCGGTGATCCACGTGTGGCAATCGGACAGGGTCGGCTTCGAGATGACCAGCGGCGCCTTTGCCGCCGCCTTCCCGTTCGAGATCGGCTCGATCCCGCTGGGCACGCTGATCGCCTCGATCGCACTGATCCTGTTCGTCTTCACCACGCTGCTCACCTGGAGCTATTACGGGGAGCGTGCGATCACCTTCCTCTACGACCGGGTAAAGGGATCGACCCGCGAGGGCGAGAAGAAGCTCCACATGGCCTGGCGCGTGCTGTGGTGCGTGGTGATCTTCATCGGTGCCGCGCAACCCAGCGAACTGGTCTGGCGCCTGGGCGATATCTCGAACGCGGCCATGGCCCTGCCCAACCTGCTGGCGCTGGCGCTGCTCAGCGGCGTCGTCTTCGCGCTCGCGCGCGGCGACCGGACCGCCGGGCCCACGCACACCGCCGAAACGCCCGAGGAACCCGAAGAATACTGACCGGGTTCTGGGCCGAATAAGAATGGGGCCGGAAGTCGCTGCGACCTCCGGCCCCATTTTCTTGTACCCGGCGCCTCAACCTCGACGCCGGCAAAACCTCAGCGCAGGCCGAACAGCCGGGCGAGAAAGCCCGGCTCTTCCATCGGCTGGATCCGCCCGTGCGCCTGAAAGCGCAGCGAGCTGTCGCAATAGGGCTTGGGCTGCACCCAGCGGTCGGGCCGGCTGCTGTGGAAGGACAAGCTCGACATGGTCTTCTCCATGAAACTCTTCCCACCGTCCTGCCGCTAAAAACCCTAGGCCGCGTGTGTGGTTCCCGCACCTGCGCCGCCACGGCTCCACACCAGCGCCAGCAATGCGAGCGCGGCGAGCGGCATGAGGTTGATTCCAAGGGGAAAAGCGAGCGCGCGCGTCGCGTAGGGCGCGAGATAGAGCAGCAGGAGGGCGAGCTTCTCGTAGGGCCGGAAGCCTCTCGCGAGGCCCTCTGCGACCAGCCACAGCGTGGGAAACAGCAGGAAGGGCAGGTCGTAGTTGAAGAGATAGGGCGAGGCGAGCGCGCTCGCCGCGAGGACCGCTGCGCCGGCGCCGCGCGGATCGCGCGAAAACCGCCGATGGGCGAGCGCGGCGGCGGCCAGCGCCATCAGGGCCGACAACGCGCCCGCCGCCAGTCCCGCTCCCTCCCCGCCGAGCAGCCGCGCCTGCGAGAAGAAGGTGGTCATGCGCAGCAGGAAATCGGGGTTGGTCCCTTCCATCAGCGCTTCGCTCGCATGCCAGCTGCTCGTATAGGCGACCAGCGTCGCGCCGCCGAACACAAGCCAGGAAAGCGCGACGAGGCCGAGGGCCACTGCAGCCGCGACAAAAAAAGCACGCCAGCGCAAGCCCGCGGCGAACCAGACCGGCGCGAGCAGCGCCAGATGGGGCTTGATGACCAGCGCGCCGATGGCGGCCCCCGCTGCCGCCGGGCGCCTGTCCAACCGGTCGGCGGCCGCGATCAGCAAGGCGCCCGTCAGCAATCCCGTCTGGCCGTGCCCGGCGGCGATCAGCGCGCCGGGATAGGCGATGACAAGCGGCCACAGCCGCGGAAAGGCACGAATGCCGGACCATGCCCACAGCGCCCATGTGGCCAAGACCCAGACGATCCAGGCGATCGGAAACGGCAGTGCCCCCAGCGGCGCAACGGCAAAGAGGAAGGGCGGCGGATTGACGAAGGCGAACCAGCCTTCGCTCCCGGTGGCGGTCTGGATGCGTTGCTGCACCGCGAGATCGTAGGCCGCAGCCGGATCGCCCGCCGCGGTGACCTTTCCCGCTCCCCAGAAGGCGAGGAAATCGGTGCCCCCGGGCCCAATAGCGTTGAGATAGGAATTGGCCAGCAGCGCAAGGCTGGCAGCCGCGAGCAGCAGCGCATAGCCGCGCACCCGCTCGCGCGTCAGCCAGTCCGCCCGGCGCAGCCAGTCCATCGGCAGGTCACCCTATTTTGCCACAAACGTGCAAAGGGGGTAGCGCGCCGATGTCGCGCTCGCCAGCTGGGCCGGGCGGCAATCCCCGCCCGTACCCGCCTCACCGGGCCTTGGACGCGATCCAGCGGTCGATCTTCGCCTCGAGCACCGGCAGCGGCAGGCTTCCCGTGTCGAGCACCTGGGCGTGGAATTCGCGAATGTCGAAATCATCGCCCAGCTGCGCTTCGGCCTTCTTGCGCAATTCCTGGATCTTGAGCGCACCGACCTTGTAAGCCAGCGCCTGCGAAGGGATCGCGATATAGCGTTCCACTTCGGCGACCACTTCCGTGCGGGTCATTCCGGAATTCTCGAGCATGAAATCGATCGCCTGTTCGCGCGTCCAGCCCTTGGCGTGGAGGCCGGTGTCGACCACGAGGCGCATCGCCCGCAACTGCTCGTCCTGCAACGTGCCGTAACGGTTCCACGGGTCTTCGTAGAAGCCCATCCCGCGGCCCAGAGTCTCGGCGTAGAGCGCCCAGCCCTCGACATAGGCCGTGTTGCCGCCGAACCGCATGAAGGCGGGCAGCTTCTCGTTCTCGCGCGCGAGGCTGATCTGGAAATGGTGACCCGGGGCGCCTTCATGAAGATAGAGCGTCACATTGCCGGTCGTGAGACGGCTCGGCAAATCGTAGGCGTTGAAATAGAAAGTGCCGGGGCGCGACCCGTCGGGGGCGCCCGATTCGTAGGAACCGCCCGCCTGGAACTGTTCGATCGAGGGATCATAGGGCTTGATATCGAGCGGCGTCTTCGGGACCAGCGAGAACAGGTCGCCAATCTTCGCATCGACCTGCTTGCCGATATCGTAATAGGTCTGGGTCAGGGCCTCACGGCTCTCCGGCTTGAATTTCTCGTCGGTCCGCACGTAGTCGAAGAATTCGTTGAGCGTGCCCTCGAAGCCGACCTTTTCCTTGATCGCTTCGAGGCCCTGCTTGATGCGCGCGACCTCGGAGAGGCCGAGATTGTGCAGATAGTCGGCGGTGAGCGGCAGCGTGGTCGTCTGTTCGATCATCTGGGCATAGAGCTTGTCGCCGCCCTTCATCTGGCTCAGGCCGACGCTCTCGCGCGCCGCCGGCAGGTATTCGTCCCGCAGGAAATCGCGCATGCGCGCATCCGCAGCATAGATTTCCTTGGTCTTCGTCTCATAGGCCGCGGTCAGCCGCGCCTTGTCTTCTTCGGAGAAATCCTCGGGGAAGTTCTTGACCGGCTTCATGTATTGCGAATCCTCGATCGGAATCGCAAGCATGGTGTCGAACTGCTGGATCACATTTCCGATGGTGAGCTTGGTCTCCAGCACCCCGCTCTCCATACCCTCGCGAAACTTCTCGATCGCGCGGCCCGAGATGGCGATGTAATCGTCATGGCGCGAGAGGTTGTCCTCGTAATTTGCCAGCGTCTTGAACTGCGCCGCCGAATCGCCGCTGGCGAAACTGGGATAGAAGGTGTGGAAGCCCGAGAAATGATTCACCGGGCGGACTTCGGTGAGTGCCCGGATTTCGTCGGTCTGGCCGCGGAGCGCGGATTCTTCGTTATATTTGAAGACGTCGTAAGCCAGCTGGTCGGTTTCGCTCAGCTTGCTGCGATCGATCAGCTCGAGCTTGGCGAGGTTGAGCTGCGTATCGAGACGGCCCGCGTAGAAGGAGGAATCGGTCAGGAAATCGCCCAGCCGGTCGGCATTCTTGTCGTCGCCGCGGAACAGGCGTCCCAGCGGGTTGAGGTCGAGGCTGCGCTTGTCGGCATCGGCGAACAGGGCGAACAGCTTGTCGTGTTCGCTCGTTTGCGCAGTGGCTTCATTGCCGTCGTGGTGATCGCGCGCTAGCGCCGGACCGGCAGAAAGGACGAGCGCGAGCGCGGCACCCGAAGCGAGGGTGTGACGAACCAGTTTCATGCAAATTACCCCTGAATTGCGTATCGCACCGGCGATACAGGAACTGCGTCATCGAGCAAGCGGGCCCCCATGGCCGTGCGATGTCATTCGATAGACGTCTTTTCCAATCAGTTCCCCGGTTTACGCCGCGACCGCTTCCTCGCGCCGGCTCGCGCCGATCGGGCGATCCCCCGAATATGCGAATTCGGGGGCGTCGTAGGCGATGGCCGGAATTTCCTCGCGTTCGCGCCAGTAATCCTGGTTGTGCCGCCATTCCGCCTTGTCGCCGCGGCGCGGCATCGCATCGAGTCCGCGCATGAGATATCCCGGATTGAAATTCTCGCTTTCGATCCACGGCAGGATGTCCATGCCCTCGTCCTCGGCGCGTATCCGCACCTCGACCCGGTCGACGCCTTGGCTGCGCATATGGTTGAGCAGACCGCAGACGAAATCGCCCATCATGTCGACGCGCAGCGTCCAGCTGGCGCGGAAATAGCCCATCACCCAGGCCATGTTCGGCACGCCGGTGAACATCATCCCGCGATAAGTGACGGTATCGGCCCAATCGACCCTCTCGCCATCGACGGTGAAGGGAATGCCGCCCATGACCAGCAGGTTGAAACCGGTGCAGGCGACGATCAGATCGGCCTCGATCTCCTCGCCCGACGCGGTCCGGACGCCGGTCTCGGTGAAACGGTCGATCGTGTCGGTGACCACGGTCAGCTTGCCCTCTACCGCCGCCTTGAACACATCGCCTTCGGGGCAGAAGGCGAGCCGCTGCTGCCAGACCCGATATTTGGGCGTGAAATGCGGCTCGAACTCGAAATCGGGCTTGCCGGTAAAGGCACGCACGAGTTCCTTCAGCTCCTCGAACACCACCTCGGGCTCTTCCTGGCAGCGGCGGGTGAGCGCATCCTGGTCGAACATGATCTGCTGGCGCACGACGCGGTGAACGGTCGGCTCGTCGACACCGATTTCGCGCAGGCGGTCGGCGAGTTCGTTCTTGTTCTCGCTGCAGAAGAAATAGGTCGGCGACCGCTGGAGCATGGTTACATGCGCCGCCTTTTCGGCGAAGGCCGGGACCACGGTTGCCGCGGTCGCACCCGAGCCGATCACCAGCACACGCTTGCCGCTGAAATCGTAGTCGGGAACCCAGTTCTGCGCATGGACGAAGTCGCCCCGGAAATCGCCCAACCCCTTCTCCTCCCATTCGGGCGGGACGTAGGGATTTTCGTGATCGTAATAGCCCTGGCACATCCACAGGAAATGACAGGTGAAGGTCAGTTGGGCTCCGTCGGCGAGCCGCTTCGCGGCGACGGTCCACAGGCCGGTATCGCGCGAAAAGGCGCAGGAAGCGATCCGGTGACCGTAGCGGATGTGGTCGCCGATGCCGTTCTCATCGATCACCTCGCCCATGTATTTGAGAATTTCCCCGGCGCTGGCGATGGGCGCGCCCACCCAAGGCTTGAAGCGATAGCCGAAGGTGTAGAGGTCGCTGTCGGAGCGAACGCCGGGATATTGGTGCGTATCCCAGGTGCCGCCGAACGTGTCCTTCATCTCGAGGATCGCATAGCTCGCCCAAGGGCATTGCTCCTGCAGGTGATAGGCCGAACCGATCCCCGAAATCCCCGCTCCGACGATCAGCACGTCCACGTGGGTGGCCGCTGCATCGCCCTCGACCGCGCCGACAGCATTCATTCGCGTCTCCTCTCAAGGCAGTGTTTATCACAGCTGAGAGCAAGGCAATGCATTGATCCGCGTCAAATTGCGGGAAAGGCCAGCAACTATTCGATCACGCGCCCCCGGACCATGACCCATTCGACGTTTTCGAGGGTGGAGGTGTCCTCGAGCGGATTGGAATCGACGGCGATGATGTCAGCCGAATAGCCGGGCGCGATGCGGCCGATCTCGCCCTCCATCCCGAGCACCTTGGCGGCTTCCGTGGTCGCGCTGGCGAAGGCCTGTCGCTGGCTCATGCCCTGCGCGACCATCAGCGCGAATTCTCCTGCATTGCGACCGTGACTAAACACCCCGGCATCGGTACCGAAGGCGATCGGCACGCCCCAGCGCAGCGCCTTGCCCATGAATACGCGGGCGGTCTCGGCGACCGCCTCGATCTTGGCCTCGACAACCGGCGTATAGATGCCCTTGCCGAGCCGCTCTGTGACGCCCTTGAAAGCCATCAGCGTCGGGACGAGCACGGTGCCGTTCTTCTTCATCTCGCGCGCGGCTGCCTCGTCGAGATATGTGCCGTGCTCGATCGTGTCGATCCCCGCGCGGCTCGCCGCCTCAATCCCCCGCGCGCCATGGGCATGCGCCATGACCTTGAGGCCGAGCGAATGCGCGGTATCGGCGATGCTCTTCATCTCGGCATCGGTGAAATGTGCTTCGAGCCCGCGGCCCTGCTGGCTCAGCACGCCGCCCGTCGCAGTTATCTTGATGACGTCGGACCCGTTCTGGCTGGCGAGGCGGACCTTCTCGGCGCATTCGACCGCGCCGGTGCAGGTAAAGCCCGTGTCGAGCACCTCGTTGACCTCGGGCCGGAAGCCGTTGACGTCGCCATGGCCGCCGATGATCGACAGGGGGACGCCCGCCGCGACGATGCGCGGTCCGGAAATGAAGCCTTCCGCCGTCCCGCGGCGCAGCGCAAAGCCGCTCTCCGGCCCGCTGCCCGCTTCGCGCACGGTGGTAAAGCCGGCCAGCGCGGTCAGCCGCGCGTTCTTGGCGCCCACGACCACGCCCCATTCGTCGGGCTCGACCGCCTCCTTCCAGAAATCGCCGCCCGGATCGCCTGTCAGGTGGACGTGGAGATCGACCATGCCGGGCGCCAGGATCTTGCCCGCGAGATCCACCATGGTCGCACCATCGGGTGCAGCCTTGAACCCGTCTTCGATGCTGACGATCCGCCCGTCGGTGACGGTGACCGTCGACTGGCCGCGCGGGGGGCTGTCGGCATCGACGATCACGCCGTCGGCGTGGATGATGACGGTGTCAGCCAGCGCAGGCGTGGCAATCAGCGCTCCGGCGAGCGCGAGAACAGTGGCGAACTTCATGGTATCTCTCCCTTGGCAGCGAGAGATGCATGCCCACGGTGTCGAGGGCAAGCGAAAGCGGGACCTAGAAAGTGTAGCCGATCCCGATTGCGCCCATCCACTGGTCGGCATCACCCCGAATCGAGGTGAAAGGCGAACGTTTGGCATCACCGAGCATGCGCGAGTAGCCGCCAAGGACGATGAGGGAGAGGCCGCCATTGGCAAGGTCGCCGTCGAGGTCGACCGCACCGAGCAGGTTGACCCCCGCGCTTTCGAAGCCGCCCTCGGCCTGGAAGGCGGGCAGGGCCCCGCCGGCAGGCACCGAGTAATAGTAATCGGCATAATCGTCATCGACATGCGTCGCGCTGACCGAGAGCGAGATCGCCGCACCGCGACTGACAGGGGTGAAATAGGTGATGGTCGGAGACACGGTCATCCCGTCATGGGCCCCCGCGACATCCCACAGCGCATCGAGATTGAAGCTGAGGCTGTCGTAGCGATTGAGGAGCCCCGGAAAGCTGACACCGACCGTCGGCCCGACCTCGAACGCGGTGTCGAGCTTGCCGTAGCTTTCGACCACCGGATCCTCGATTTGCGTCGCGCGGTTGCGGTTGAGCTTGGCCGCCACGCCGGCGGAAAAGGCAACCTCGCCATCGGCATCGGGGAGAAAGTCGAGCGCCAGCCCGCCGGGCCGCGGGTTGATGCCGACACCGCCAAGGCTGCCCTGGATGATCGGCAGCGGCGAGACGACGTGATCGTCGGACCCCTTGTAGCTGGGCGAATAGACCGCCCCCGCCCCGATGCTGAGCCAGTCGCCGTCGAAGACCGAGCCCTCGTAGGCATCCGCTACCGTCTCGCTGTCGCCGGCCTCCTGGGCATATGCGGGTGAAGCGACGACAAGCACGGCGGAAAGCGCGGCAGCGGAAATGGTTTTCATCGATTTTCCCTGAATTCCCTGTTTGCTGACCAACACCCGGAGCGAGGGCGCGTTCCCGGTGACTCCAGCCTAGACGATTGCCGCAGGCATGCTTCAGGCCTAAGCCCCGGCCACGATGGACGGGCGCGCGATAGACTTGGCAGTGGTAGGCGGCGGGCTGGCGGGCGGCTTGTCCGCGCTGGCCGTGCACCGCGCACATCCCGAAATGCGGATCGCCCTGTTCGAGGCGGGGGAAACGCTCGGTGGCAACCACCGCTGGAGCTGGTTTACCAGCGATCTCGATCCGGCCGGCGCGGAATTGCTGTCGCTGTTCCGCCAAACCGAATGGAACCGGGGCTATGACGTCGCCTTCCCCGGGTATGAGCGAACGCTGGGGGCGGGCTACCGTTCGCTCGCCAGCAGCGATTTCGACGAAACGATGCGGGGCGAGCTTCCGCCAGAGGCAATCCGCATGCGCAGCCGCGTGTCGCAGGTCTCTTCCGACAGCGTGACGCTCGAGAGCGGCGAGCGGATGGCGGCCCGCGTGGTGGTCGACTGCCGCGATTTCGAACCGTCCCCGCACCTGCGCGGAGGGTGGCAGTTGTTCATGGGGCGCCACCTGCGAACCCGCGAACCGCACGGCCTTACCCGACCGATCATAATGGACGCACGCGTGCGCCAGCACGATGCCTATCGCTTCGTCTATACCCTGCCGCTGGCTGCCGACGAGCTCTTCGTCGAGGATACGTACTACTCGGACAGTGCGGAGCTCGACCGCGATGCGCTCTCGAAACGGATCGATCGCTATTGCGAGGCGATGGGCTGGCAAGGCGAAACCATCGGCGGCGAGACCGGCGTGCTGCCCGTCATCACCGGCGGCGATTTCGCTGCCTATTACGCGGGCCTCGGCGAGCCGGGCATCGTGCGCAGCGGCGCGCGCGCCGGATTCACTCATCCGCTGACTAGCTACACCCTGCCCTTCGCCGTCGCCAACGCGCTGGAACTGGCGCGTCATGCCCGCCTGTCTGGCCGACGGGTCGCCACCCTGTTCGAGCAGCGGGCCGGCGACCACTGGCGCGCCACGGGCTTCTACCGCAGCCTCGGCCGCATGCTCTTCGACGCGGCCCGGCCCGAAGAACGATATCGGGTCTTCGGACGCTTCTATCGCCTGCGCGAACCGCTGGTCGAACGCTTCTACGCCGGGCGCTCCACCCCGACGGACAGGCTGCGCGTCCTCTCGGGCAAGCCGCCCGTGCCCGTATTCGCCGCCATGCGCGCGCTGCTTGGCAAGGGCAGCCCGCTCGTCCATGAAAGATCGCAATGAACGCCGAGACGACTACCCCCGTTACCCCGAGCGACGCGACCATGCCCGATACGCCTCCAGCCGGCGGCAAGAGCGCATGCGTCATCGGCGCCGGCTTCGGCGGCCTCGCGCTGGCGATCCGCCTCCAGTCGGCGGGCATCCGGACGACGGTCGTCGAAGCGCGCGACAAGCCTGGCGGGCGCGCCTATTTCTGGGAGAAGGACGGTTTCACCTTCGATGCGGGGCCGACCGTCATCACCGATCCCGACTGCCTGAAGGAGTTGTGGGCGCTGTCGGGGCACGACATCACCGAAGATGTCGAGCTGATGCCGGTGATGCCCTTCTACCGCCTCGCCTGGCCCGACGGCACGCAATTCGACTATTCGAACGACGAGGACCAGCTGTTCCGCGAGATCGCACAGCTCAATCCCGCCGACGTCGCCGGCTACCAGCGCTTTCTCGACTATTCCGAGGCGGTCTATCAGGAAGGCTACGTCAAGCTCGGCCATGTCCCCTTCCTCGACTTCAAGTCGATGCTCAAGGCGGCCCCGGCCCTCGCCAAGCAGCGCGCCTGGCGCAGCGTCTATTCGACCGTGGCAAGCTATGTCGAAAACGAGAAGCTGCGCGAGGCGCTGAGCTTCCACACGCTGCTGGTCGGCGGCAACCCGATGAAGACCAGCAGCATCTATGCGCTGATCCACAAACTCGAGGTCGACGGCGGCGTGTGGTGGGCCAAGGGCGGTACCAACCGGCTGATCGCCGGCATGATACGCCATTTCGAACGCCTCGGCGGGACCCTCCGCCTGCACGATCCGGTGGTCCGCATCCACACGCTCGGCAAGCAGGTGACCGAAGTGGAGACTCATTCGGGCTGGCGCGCGCGTTTCGATGCGATCGCCAGCAATGCCGACATCATGCACAGCTACAAGGACCTGCTCGCCGGGTCGAAGCGCGGCGCCGACTATTCCCGCAGCCTCGCACGCAAGAGCTTCAGCCCGAGCCTGTTCGTGGTTCACTTCGGGATCGAAGGCAGCTGGCCGGGGATTCCGCACCACATGATCCTGTTCGGACCGCGCTACAAAGGCCTGCTCGAGGACATTTACGATCACGGCGTGCTGCCGCAGGATTTCTCGATCTACCTGCACCATCCGACTGTCACCGATCCGTCCATGGCGCCCGAGGGCATGAGCACCTTCTATGCGCTCATTCCCGTGGCACACATGGGCAAGCTCGCCGTCGACTGGGAAGAGATGGGGCCGCTGCTGGAAAAGCGCATCCTCGAAGAGCTCGAACATCGCCTGATCCCCGGCCTGCAGGACCGCATCGTGACCAAGTTCCACTATGCGCCGCGCGATTTCGCAATGGACCTCAATGCGCATATGGGCAGCGCCTTCAGTCTCGAGCCGCTGCTCACCCAGAGCGCCTGGTTCCGCGGGCACAACCGCGACGACGTGCTTGACAATTTCTACCTCGTCGGTGCTGGGACGCACCCCGGCGCCGGAATCCCCGGCGTGGTCGGCAGCGCCAAGGCGACTGCCGGACTGATGCTGGAGGATTTGGCGGGATGAGCCGCGAGATGAAACGACTTGCCGTCTACTGCGGATCGGCCTCGCCCGAGGACCCGCGCTTTATCCAATTGGCCTACGATGTGGGCAAGGGCCTCGCCGAGCGCGGAATCGGCGTCGTCTATGGCGGCGGCCGGCTGGGCTTGATGGGCGCGACCGCACGCGGTGCGCTGGACGCGGGGGGCGAGGTGATCGGGGTGATCCCCGATGCGCTGGCGAATTCCGAAGTCGCCAACCACGACTGTACCGAGCTCTACACCGTCTCGGGTATGCACGAGCGCAAGCAGCGCTTCACCGATCTGTCCGATGGCTTCGTGACCATCCCCGGCGGTGTCGGCACGATGGACGAGTTGTGGGAAGCGGTCAGCTGGGCGCAGCTCGGCTATCACACCAAGCCAGTCGGCCTGTTGAACGCTTTCGGCTTCTACGACCACCTCATCGCCTTCAACCGCCACATGGCCGATGTCGGCTTCGTGCGCCCGGCGCATCAGGGGATCATTCTCGATGCCGAGACGCTCGCCGCGCTGCTCGACAGGATGGGCGCCTACCGCGCGCATACCCCGATCTTCCAGATGAAGGCCGAAGAGCTCTGAACACGCCGCGCCCCCTCGTGCCTTCGCGTTACATGCGGCCCACGCCGGCGCGGGCGGGGGGCGGGCGCGATCGCGCGATGCTGGTCGAGAAATCGCTCGAATCGATCGAGCAGGGCTCGCACAGTTTCGCGGCGGCCTCCAAGCTGTTCGACAAGGCAACGCGCGAACGCAGCTGGCTGCTCTATGCCTGGTGCCGCCGCTGCGACGACATTGCCGACAATCAGGACAAGGGCGGGCCGCTGGGCGACCAGGGCACGCCGAAGGATGCCGAGGATCGCGTCCAGGCCTTGCGCGTCCTGACCAAACGCGCCTTCGAGGAACAGCCGACCGCCGACGCCGCCTTCGACGCTTTCGGCCTCGTCGCCGACGAATGTGGGCTGACGCTGGCGGAAGCGAACGACGTGATCGCCGGTTTCGCGCTCGACGCGACGCGCTGGAGGCCGAAGACCGAAAAGGACATGCTGCGATATTGCTATCATGTCGCGGGCGCGGTCGGGATCATGATGGCGCGGATCATGGGCGTGCACCCCGACGACGGCGAGACGCTCGATCGGGCCTGCGATCTCGGCCTCGCCTTCCAGCTCGCCAACATCGCGCGCGACATCGTCGAGGACGATGCTGCCGGGCGCTGCTATTTGCCCAAGACCTGGCTCGACGAGATGGGGTGGGAACAGGGCGAGCATGCCCTGCCCGAGAACCGCTTCCGTCTCGCCTGGCTGATGCCGCGACTCATCGCACTGATGGAAAAGCACGAGGCGGCAGCCAGGCTCGGGACGAAACGGCTGCGCTTCCGCCAGCGCTGGGCGGTGCTCTCCGCCGCGCGCATTTACGGCGCGATCGGACGCAAGGTGCTCACCCGCGGCCAGCTCGCCTGGGACAGCCGCACCCGCGTCGGCTCGATCGAGAAACTGTGGCACATGATTGCCGCCTTCTTCGAAGCGCTCTGGAATCGCCCCAAAGGTCCGCGCGAACCGATCGTCTGGTCGCGCCACGATTTCAAGCCCGTCGCGGGCTGGTAGCTTGATACGCTGCGACGCTACGGCTAGCGCGCTCGCATGATCAGCAAACTCCTTATCGCCAACCGCGGCGAGATCGCCTGTCGCATCATCCGCACCGCGCGCGAGATGGGCATCGCCACCGTGGCGGTCTACTCGGACGCCGACGCCCGGGCGCTGCACGTGCGCAGCGCAGACGAGGCGGTGCATATCGGGCCCTCGCCCGCCGCCGAAAGCTATCTCGTCGGCGAGAAGATCATCGCCGCGGCCAAGCAGGCCGGTGCCGAGGCCATCCACCCTGGCTACGGGTTCCTGTCGGAGAATGCAGGCTTCGCGCAGGCAGTGATCGATGCGGGGCTGATCTGGGTCGGACCGAAGCCGAGCAGCATTGAAGCCATGGGCCTCAAGGACGCGGCCAAGAAGCTCATGCGCGAGGCGGGCGTGCCGGTGACGCCCGGTTATGAGGGCGAGGACCAGTCGGTCGAGCGCCTCCAACGGGAAGCCGAAGCGATAGGCTATCCGGTGCTGATCAAGGCCGTGGCGGGCGGCGGCGGCAAGGGCATGCGCAAGGTCGATGCTGCGCAGCAATTCGTTGAAATGCTTGAGTCTTGCAGGCGTGAGGCCAAGGCCAGTTTCTCCAATGACGAGGTCCTCCTTGAAAGGTGGATCACCTCGCCGCGACATATCGAGGTGCAGGTCTTCGGCGACAGCCATGGCAATGTCGTCCACGTCTTCGAACGCGACTGTTCGCTTCAGCGCCGCCACCAGAAGGTCATCGAGGAAGCGCCCGCGCCCGGAATGGACGAGGACACGCGCGCTGCAATATGCGGTGCAGCAATTCGTGCAGCAAAGGCGGTCGATTACGAGGGCGCCGGCACCATCGAGTTCATCGCCGATGCGAGCGAAGGCCTGCGCGCCGACCGTATCTTCTTCATGGAGATGAACACGCGCCTGCAGGTCGAGCACCCGGTGACCGAGGAAATCACCGGCGTCGACCTGGTCGAATGGCAGCTGCGCGTGGCCAGCGGCGAGCCGATCCCGCTGCAGCAGGACGAGCTCGTCATCGACGGCCATTCGATCGAGGCGCGCCTCTATGCCGAGGACCCGGCCGGCGGCTTCCTGCCCTCCACCGGTGCGCTCGACCATTTCGACCTCGGTGTCGAAGGCCGCATCGAGACCGGTGTCGAGGAAGGCGACATGATCTCGCCCTTCTACGACCCGATGGTAGCCAAGCTGGTCGTCTGGGGCGAGAGCCGCGGCGACGCCATCGACCAACTCGCCGAGATCGCCGAGGGCGTCGAGATCTGGCCGGTGAAGACCAACGCCGCCTTCATCGCAAATTGCCTGCGCGACGAGGATTTCGAGGACGCCAAGCTTGACACCGGCTTCATCGAGTCCAAGCTCGACAGCCTCGTCGCGTCCGACGAGGCGGATGACGCCATCTGGCAAAGCGCCGCCGATTTCATCGCCCTAGCCGAGGTAGAGGAACACGAGGACCTGCCCATCGGTCTGCGCCTCAACGCCTCAGGCGTGCTGGCGACCACGCTCACGCACAAGGGTGAAACGCGCAAGGTTTCGGCGGCCCTTTCGGGTCCCGAACTCGCCGCAACAGGTTTCGTCGACGCGGCACGCGCGGTGGTCTTCGCCGACGGACAGAGCTTCACCTTCGAACGCCAGTCGCGCGGCTCCGGTGCCGCTGCCGCCGGCGATGGCGCGATCGTCGCGCCCATGCCAGGCAAGGTCATCGCGGTCGACGTGGCCGAGGGCGACACCGTTACCGCCGGCCAGCGGCTGATGGTGCTCGAGGCGATGAAGATGGAGCACGCGCTCACCGCGCCGTTCGACGGAACGGTGACCGAGCTGTCGGTCAGCGAAGGCGGCCAGGTCCAGGTCGAGGCCGTGCTCGCAGTGGTCGAGCCGAACGACGAATAAGGCTTCACAAACCTGCCAGTCATTGCGAGCGTAGCGACGCGGCGCCTGCGGCGTCTTGCAATGACGGGAGAGGCTGGTGAGTTGGGAGCGAGAACTCGAGGAACTGCGCCATCGCGAAGCGCTGGCGGAGCAGATGGGCGGCGAAGCGAAAGTCTCTCGCCAGCATGCACGCGGCAAGATGGATGCCCGCGCGCGGCTCGCCGCACTGGTCGATGACGGTTCCTTCCGCGAGATCGGCAAGATCGCCGGGCGCGGCTCCTATGACGAGGAGGGCAACCTCACCGGCGTTCTCCCTGCCCCCTTCCTGTTCGCCAAAGCAGAGATAAACGGTCGACCCGTGGTCGCGACAGCAGACGACTTCACCATTCGCGGCGGCGCGGCCGATGCCGGGATCAGCCGCAAGATGGTGCAGGCCGAAAAGATGGCGCATGAGCTCAAGCTGCCCATCGTCCGCATGATCGACGGCACCGGCGGCGGCGGCAGCGTCAAGACGCTCGAGATGATCGGCGCGACCTATATCCCGGCCGTGCCCGGATGGTCCGATGTCGTGACCAATCTCGACACCGTGCCGGTGGTGGCGCTCGCGCTCGGCCCGACTGCCGGGCTCGGCGCCGCGCGGGTCGCGGCCAGCCACTATTCGATCATGGTCCGCGGCCTCAGCCAGATCTTCGCCGCCGGACCCGCCGTGGTCGACGGGCTCGGCGAAGCCTACAAGGGGTCCGAGGATCACCAGCAGGCCAAGGAGGATCTCGGCGGCAGCGGCATCCACACGCGCAACGGCGTGGTCGACGACGAGGTCGGCTCCGAGGCCGAGGCCTTCGCCCGGGCGCGCCACTTCCTGTCCTTCATGCCCGAACATGTCGGCCAGCTCGCCCGCCGCTCCAACTGCACCGATCCGGTCCACCGCCGCGAGCAGGCGCTGCTGAGCATCGTCCCGCGCGAGGAGAAGCAGGTCTATTCGATGCGGCGCTGCATGGAGATGGTCTTCGACCAGGGCACGGTGTTCGAGATCGGCCGCATGTGGGGCCGCGCCTGCATCACCGCACTCGCCCGGCTCGACGGCTGGCCGGTGATGGTGCTGGCGAGCGACCCGTCCTATCTGGGCGGAAGCTGGGACGCCAAGACCAGCGAAAAGGTCGAGCGCTTCGTCAAGCTGGCCGACCTGTTCCGCCTGCCGATCGTCCATCTGGTCGACAATCCCGGCTTCATGATCGGGCGCGAGGCCGAGATAGCGGGCACGATCCGCTACGGAGTGCAGGCAATGAACGCGATCTACAAGGCGACGGTCCCGCTCGCCTCCGTGGTGCTGCGCCGCGCCTATGGCATCGCCGGCAGCGCGATGAGCAATGCCGAGAGCTATCAGTACCGCTATTGCTGGCCCTCTGGCGACTGGGGCAGCCTGCCGATCGCGGGCGGGCTCGAGGTTGCCTACAAATCCGAGCTCGAAGCGGCAGAGGACCCGGCGGCAGAGCTTGCGGCGATCCGCGAGCGACTGGACAAGGTCACCTCGCCCTTCCGCAGCGCCGAGCGCTTCAACGTCGAGGACATCATCGACCCGCGCGACACGCGCCCGCTGCTGTGCGAATTCGCCGGCCTTGCATGGCGGCGCCTGGGAAGCGAGTGAGCGTCGGGGGGAATTTCATGAACGAGACCGCAATCGCCGCGCCGTCGCACCGCAAGGTGATCATCGCATCGTCCCTGGGGACGGTGTTCGAGTGGTACGACTTCTACCTCTACGGCCTGCTCGCGACGATCATCTCCGCGCAGTTCTTTTCCGGCGTCAACGACACCACCGCGTTCATCCTTGCGCTCGGCGCCTTCGCGGCCGGCTTTGCGGTACGCCCCTTCGGCGCGCTGGTTTTCGGCCGGGTGGGCGACCTTGTCGGGCGCAAGTACACCTTCCTCGTGACGATGGGGCTGATGGGCCTGTCGACATTCGCAGTGGGCCTGCTGCCGAGCTATGCCAGCATCGGCGTTGCCGCGCCGCTTCTGCTCGTCGGCCTGCGCTTGCTGCAGGGCCTGGCGCTCGGCGGCGAGTACGGCGGCGCGGCGATCTATGTCGCCGAACACGCGCCCGAAGGGAAGCGCGGGTTTTACACCAGCTTCATTCAGACCACCGCCACGCTCGGTCTTTTCGCCGCGCTGCTGGTGGTCATCGGACTGAGGAGCTGGATGGGCGAGGAGGCCTTCGCCGACTGGGGCTGGCGCGTGCCCTTCCTGCTGTCGGCGATTCTGCTCGGCGTATCATTGTGGATCCGCCTGCAGCTCGCCGAGAGCCCGGTCTACCAGGCGATGAAGGAGGAAGGCGAAACCTCGAAGGCCCCTCTGTCCGAAGCCTTCGGCCGCTGGCGCAATCTCAAGTGGGTGCTTGTCGCGCTGCTCGGCGCGGTCGCCGGGCAGGCCGTGGTCTGGTACACGGGCCAGTTCTACGCGCTGTTCTACCTCGAGAAGGTACTCAAGGTCGATGGCGGCACGGCCAACATACTGATCGCCATCGCGCTCGCCATAGGCACACCGTTCTTCCTCGTCTTCGGCTGGCTGTCGGACCGCATCGGACGCAAGCCGATCATCATGAGCGGACTGGCCTTGGCCGCGCTGACCTATTTCCCGCTGTTCGGCGCGCTGACCGGGGCTGCCAATCCGGCGCTGGCGGAAGCGCAGGCGCGCGCGCCCGTGGTCGTCAGCACCGCACTCGACGAATGTTCGGTCCAATTCGATCCGGTCGGGAAGACTGCCTTCGACACCAATGGCTGCGACATCGCCAAGTCGGCACTGGCCAAGGCGGGTGTACCCTATACCGACGGCTCGCTCAGCGACGCGCCGGGGCTCGCGAGAGTCAGCATCGGGACCCACACTGTCGACATCCGTCCTGGCTCGGGGACCGACGAGCTCACCGCGGCGCTGGCCGAAGCAGGCTATCCCGCCAAGGCCGACCCGGCACGGATCGACAAGCCCATGGTCGTCGCCATTCTCACCGCACTCGTGCTGCTGGTGACCATGGTCTACGGGCCGATCGCGGCACTGCTGGTCGAGCTCTTCTCCGCGCGCATCCGCTACACTGCGATGAGCCTGCCTTACCATATCGGCAACGGCTGGTTCGGCGGCTTCCTGCCGACCATCGCCTTCGCCATGGTCGCGGCAACGGGCGATATCTATGCCGGACTTTGGTACCCGGTCGGGGTGGCCTTGCTGAGCTTGGTGGTCGGCCTGCTGTTCCTGCCGGAAACCTTCCGGCGTACCATCGGGCATCGCGACTAGCCGAGACTCAATCGTCGTCAGGTTCCGGCGCACCGAACAGCGAGCCGCGTTCCGAGTAGAGCACGAACAGAAGGCTCGTCGTGGCGGTCACCAGCAACGCCAGCGCAAGCGGCCGGGCGGTGCCGTCATATGCGTAGCCGATCCCGGCGCCCAGCAGTGCCCCCGTGGTCATCCGCAGGAAGCTCTGCGCCGAGGAGGCGGCACCCGCGATATGCTTGAACGGCTGCATTGCGATCGAGCCGAAGTTCGCCCCGATGAAACCGAGTAGGCTCATATTGGCGGCCATCAGCGGGACGAAAGTCCACAGCGTTTCATCGGGCTGGTTGGCGAACCACAGTTGCAGACCCGCGACCAGGATGAACAGGAACAGCGCCGTATGGCTGACCCGCCGCGCACCGACGCGCTCGACGATGCGGCTGTTCGACCAGTTCGCGATCGCCATGCAACCGGCACAGATGGCAAACAGCAGCGGGAATTTGTCGCCCGCACCGAAGGCCTCGCCGATCAGCTGCTGCGAGGAGTTGATGAAGCCGAACAACCCGCCGAAGACCAGCGCGCTCGCCAGCGTGTAGCCGATGGTCGAGCGCAGCGTGACCGCGCTGCGCATGTTGCGCGCGATCACCGCAACATTGATGGCCTGCCGGTCTTCATCGTGCAGCGTCTCGGGAAGGCGGAAATAGACCCAGCCGCTCATGACGCAGCCGAGCAGCGCCATCGCCACGAAGATCCAGCGCCAGTCGCCCAGCAGCAGGAGCACGCCTTGTCCAATGCTCGGCGCGACCGCCGGCACGAGCAGGAAGATGACGAAGATCAGGCTCATCATCCGCGCCATCTTGTCCCCGCCCACGCGGTCGCGGATGATCGCAGGGGGGAGCGCGATGATCCCGGCGGCGAAGAATCCCTGCAGTGCGCGCAGGACGATCATCTGCGGAAAGGTGGTGGCTGCGGCGCAGGCCAGCGACAGCACAATGTAGCAGCCCAGCGCGGTAAACAGCACGGGCCGCCTGCCATAGCGATCGGCAAACGCGCCCGGGACCAGCGTGCCGACACCCGCCGCGAGCAGGTAGACGCCCACCACGAACTGGCGCGAATTGCCCTCCGCCCCGAGGCTGGTCGCGAGGTGGTCGAGCGCGGGCAGGATCGAATCGATGCCGAAGGCATTGCAGGCCATCAGCAGCGCCATCATCCAGATCAGCTCGCGCTCGCCGATTCGCTTGCCGCGGGCGGCCTCCGCAATCGGGCGTTCGCCGCCGGCCAGGTGTTCGCTTCGCATCTGCACAAAATGGCAGGTGACGGACAAGGTTCCGCTTTGCAACCCGTCCGACTATCGTGAGCTGCAATGAGTGACGCGAAAGACACGGATGACGGTGGCGAGGCCGACGGCCTGCGCAAGATCATCCATGTCGACATGGATGCCTTCTTCGCCAGCGTCGAACAGCGCGACAATCCCGAGCTGCGCGGCAAGCCGGTTGCGGTCGGCGGCTCGGGCGGCCGGGGCGTGGTGGCGGCGGCGAGCTACGAAGCGCGCAAGTTCGGCGTGCGCAGCGCCATGCCCTCGGTCACCGCCAAGCGGTTATGCCCAGACCTCATCTTCGTGCGCCATCGCTTCGATGCCTACAAGGAAGCGAGCCGGCAGATTCGCGCGATCTTCCACCACCACACGGAACTGGTCGAACCGCTCAGTCTCGACGAAGCCTATCTCGACGTGACCGAGGACAAGCTCGGCATTGGCAGCGCGACGCGTATCGCCGAGCTGATCCGGCAGGAAATCCGGGCCAAAACGAAACTGACCGCGAGCGCCGGGGTCTCCTACAACAAGTTCCTTGCCAAAATTGCCAGCGACCAGAACAAGCCGGACGGAATGTGCGTCATCCGCCCTGGCCAAGGCGCCCAATTCGTCGCCAAGCTACCGATCCGCCGCTTCCACGGCGTTGGCCCCAAGGGTGCGGAGAAGATGGCGCGGCTGGGCATCGAGACCGGCGGCGACCTCGCGGCCAAGGATATCGCGTGGCTGCGCGCGCATTTCGGCAGTTTCGCCGATTATCTCTACCGTGCCGCGCGCGGGATCGATCTGAGGCCTGTTCGCTCCAGCCGCATTCGCAAATCGGTGGGGGGCGAGCGCACCTTCAGCCGGGACCTCTCCTCGGGCAGCGAGCTGCGCGAGACGATGGAAGACATCATCGACATCGTCTGGGGTTATATCGAGCGTGCCGAGGCCCGGGGACGCACGGTCACGCTGAAAATGAAATACACCGACTTCCAGATCTTCAGCCGCGCCAGGACGGTCGACCGGCCGATCGCCGACAAGCAGGAATTCGCCGCCGTCGGCAGGGCGCTGCTCGAGGAAGTGCTCCCCCTGCCGATGCCGATCCGGCTGATGGGGCTGACGCTGTCGAAGCTCGAAGCCGATGAAAGCGAGGAGCTGCGTCCCGATGCGCAGCTGTCGCTGCTCTAGAACTTGCGCGCGCGCCACAGATCGAGACGCGCCCTCGTCCTCGGGCTGAGCGGCTCGGGCAGCGAATGCGTCGGGAAGAAGCGAGCCTCGACGATTTCGCGGCCGTCGGCCTGCGGCATGCAATTGACCGTGCCGTCGAAGACATGCGCCCGGTGCGGTGCTCCCGACAGTTCTTCCTCGATCACCCCGACCAGCGTCATCCCTTCGATCTCGCAGGCGGTTTCCTCGAGCAGCTCGCGGCGGGCGGCGTTTTCGGCGCTCTCACGGCGACCGATGCCGCCGCCGGGGAGATACCATCCCTGCGGGCCGTAGCTGTGCCGGACGAGGAGAATTTGGCCGTCGAAATCGCGGCCGATCACACTGACCCCGTCATTCGTGCTGCCGCTCAGGCGCCGCCAGTGATGGCGCAGTCGATGGGCGATCTTGAGCGCCAGCTGGTGCAGCGGCTTGGGGATCAGGCGAAGCATGTAACCGGCTGTGTAGCTGCCGCGAGCAGCCGCGCAACCGGAAGATCGTGCTTACCCGCAACCGCTTGATCGAACACCGCGCGCTTGTCAGCCCCGCGGATCACGAAGACCAGCGCATCGCTCGACAGCAGCGCCGGGAGCGTCAGGCTGATGCGGTCGAAGGGCGCCTCGGGCGGCAGCGGGTCGGGCGTCAGGCGGAGGATGCTGCGCGGCTCGTCGGGCCGCGGGTCGGTGTTGGGAAACAGCGAGGCGATGTGGCCATCCGCCCCCATACCCAGCCAGGCGAGCGCGAAATGCGGAACCGCCTCCATTTCGGTGAGCGTGACGACCTCAGCCCCCACCGGCTCGAACAGGTCGCGCAGCTTGCCTGTATTCGACGCGGGATGATCCTCGGGCACCACGCGGTCGTCCCCCGGCCATACGACCAGCCGCGTCCAGTCGATGTCGTGATCGAGCAGCGCCTCGATGATCGGAAACGGAGTCGATCCGCCGGGTACGGTGATGGTGACCGGCCCCTCGTGCGTGCCCATCTGCTCGCTGAGCCGCGCCGCAAGCCAATCGGCAATCGCGGCGTCGCTGCATTTCTCGATTATCGTGACGTGTTCCATGGGCCCTTGATACACCAGGGCCGCCCTTCCCCAACAGGAAAGGCGGCCCGAGCGCTGATACGCATAGCTATGCGCTCATTTGCTGGTCTGGTTGAGGAACCAGATGCGCTCCTCGCACAGGTCTATCCAGTCGTCGACGACGCCACTGGTCGCGTTGTCGCCGATCTCATCCGCGGCATCCTTCACTTCACCCAGCCGCTCGTGCAGCTTCCGATTGTCGTCGCGAAGTTCGGCGACCATCGCATCGGCGGTGATCGTGACGTCGTCCTGATCCTTGATCCGGGCCTGCTTGCCGACGCTGCCGATCGAGGTGAGCGTGTATTCGTCGTTCTTGCGCACGCGTTCGCCGATTGCGTCGACCGTGCCGATCAGCTGGGCCGCCTGCTCGTCGAACAGCAGGTGGAGATCGCGGAATCGCGGCCCCGCGACATGCCAATGGAAGTTCTTGGTCTTGAAATAGAGCGCCATCGTATCTGCCAGCGCGCCGTTGAGCGCCTCGATGAGAGCTGCTTTCGAATTATCGCCGACTTCGGCCATGGAATTCCCCTTTCGTCAAACTTGGATTCACCAACCCAACGGTGGAAACGAATGTCGGTTTCCCGATTATAAGAAGTTGCTGTGATCGACCTAGCCGATGATGCCGCGTGCGCTGAGGCCGGTGATCGTCGCGAGAAGGAACAGGATCACCGCCATCGCCAGCCGCAGGCCGCGCAACGGCAACTTCTGTTCGAGCGTGCCCGCCATGGTCCAGCCAAAGGCCAGCGCAGCGCCGCCACCGATGGCGCCTCCCAACCCCGCCAGCGGCCAGCCGGCGAAGACCACGGCGAAGGAGGCCACGAGGAAGCGCGAGGCATCGGTCAGTTGCCTGGTAAAGAGGACGATCGCGATCGCGCCGAGCGAACGGGTCGGCTCCTGCGGGGTCTTTTCACGGTTGGGCCAGGCGCATTCGAACGCCGCCAGCAACAGGGCGATGGCGACGAACATGGTCGCGGCGCTTTCCGACATAGTACGCGCCAGCCATGCGCCGACCCACGCGGCGGCCAAGGCCGAAAGTGCCGAGCTTGCAAGCCCCACGACCAGCAAGCCGCCCGATGCCCCAAGCCGGTCTGCGAGGCGCGCCACCAGCAGCTGGTCGCGCGCGCCGAGTGCGGTAAGGAAAGTGGCGACCATGGCAAACAACAGTGAAGTCACGCTATTCCCTTTCCCCTTCCTATCTATTGTCTCGACCCTGCAGCCTGCGATAGCAGGGGCGCAAGGAAAACGCACAGGGGGAAGCGGGAATGAAGCTTGAACAGGGCATGGCGGCGGTCGTCACCGGCGGGGCATCGGGCCTGGGCAAGGCGAGCGCTCAGGCGCTGGCGGATGCCGGGCTCAAGGTCACCATCTTCGACGTCAACGAGGAAGCGGGCGAAGCGCATGCCAAAGCGATCGGCGGGACTTTCGCGCGTGTCGACATCACCGACGAGCAATCGGTCGTCGACGGTTTCGAGGCGGCGCGCGCGGCACATGGCCAGGAACGCGTCACGGTGCATTGCGCGATGACCAGCCGCCGCGGGAAGACGCTCGGCTGGGACAAGGAGAACCACCGCTACAAGCGACTGGCGACCGAGGACTATGCCTTCGGGGCGGAGGGCATCCTCGTCGCCTCCTACCGCATCGCCAGCCACTCGGCGCTGGGCATGGCCAATTCCGAGCCGCTCAACGAGGACGGCGAGCGCGGCTCGATCACGCTCACCGCCAGCGTCGCGGCGCAGGACGGGCAGATCGGCCAGGTCATCTACGGCAGCTGCAAGGCGGGGGTGAACGGTCTCGTCCTGCCCATGGCGCGCGACCTGATGGACATCGGCATCCGCGTGAACTCGGTGATGCCGGGGATTTTCGCCACGCCGCTCATGCTCGGCATGAAGGACCGCAACCCGCAGATGTGGGACCAGCTCAACGCCTCGGTCCCCTTCCCCAAGCGGCTCGGCCATCCCGAGGAATTCGCTTCGCTGATCCTCGAGATCGCGCGGAACAGCTATATCAACGGCCACCAGTTCCGGCTCGACGGCGCGATCCGGATGCCGCCGAAGTAACCGCAGCGGAGAATAGCTCCGCCTGGGGTCTTCCCCTCACCCCTCAGCGCGATAGAAGGTCCGCATGACGACGAAACGCGAATGGGTGAGTTGGGCGATCGGGCGGATCGAGGCGGACTTCAACCGGTCAGCCGACACGCATTTGTTGCCGCTGCCCGTTCCCGCTCTGCCCGACATCGCGATCTACCTGAAGGACGAATCGAGTCACCCGACGGGCAGCCTCAAGCACCGGCTGGCGCGCTCGCTGTTCCTCTACGGCCTGTGCAACGGCTGGATTTGCGAAGGCACCCCGGTGGTCGAGGCCTCGAGCGGCTCGACCGCCGTGTCGGAGGCCTATTTCGCCCGCATGCTCGGCCTGCGTTTCATCGCGGTCGTGCCCAAGTCGACTGCGCAGGCGAAGATCGACGCAATCGCCTTCTACGGCGGCGAGTGCCATTTCGTCGACAGCCCGGCCGAGGTGTACGAGGCGGCGCAATCGCTCGCCGACGATCTCGACGGGCATTACATCGACCAGTTCACCTATGCCGAACGCGCGACCGACTGGCGCGCCAACAACAACATCGCCGAATCGATCTTCGCGCAGATGGCGCGCGAGCCCCATCCGGTGCCTCACTGGATCGTTTGCGGGGCGGGAACGGGCGGCACCTCGGCCACAATCGGCCGCTTCGCGCGCTACAATCGATTCGATACGCGCGTCTGCGTGGCCGACCCCGAAGGCTCGGTCTTCCACCGCCATTGGGCCGATCGCTCGGTCGAGCGGGTCGATCACCCCGCGGGCTGCATCGAGGGGATCGGCCGCCAGCGGGTCGAGCCGAGCTTCCTGCCCGATGTGGTCGACCGGATGGAGGCAATTCCCGACGCCTGTTCGATCGCCGCGGCGCATGAGGTGAGCGAGCGGCTCGGGCGGCGCTGCGGTGGGTCGACCGGGACCAATGTCTGGGCTTGCGCCATGATCGCCGCTGATATGGCCGAGCGCGGCCTCAAGGGCTCGATCGTCTCGATCCTGTGCGACGACGGCGCGCGCTATGCCGACACGATCTTCGACGATGGCTGGCTGGTCGCCAAGGGTTTCGACATCGCCCGCGAGCGCCGGAAGATCGCCCACTTCTTCGATACCGGCACCTTCGCCGCGGGCTGATCCGGAGCGGCCGGGAACGGCGCTGGAGCGGGTGAAGGGAATCGAACCCTCGTCGTCAGCTTGGGAAGCTGCTGCTCTACCATTGAGCTACACCCGCGGAGCGCAGGCGCGCTTGCCCGACCTTGCGCGTCCGGTCAATATGGCGCGTCGCTTGCCCCCCTCCTCACCCGACCGCGCCGCAGGAACGCTTGAGCCGCAGAAACGCTTTCTCGGACGAAGGGAAGGTTCATGGCAGCACGCGCTTACTGGCAGGGACAGATCAGGCTGGCGCTGGTCTCGATCCCGGTAGAAATCTATTCGGCCACCAAATCGGGGGCCAAGATCCGCTTCAACCAGATCCACGAACCGAGCGGGAAGCGGATTTCCTACGAGAAGGTCGTGCCGGGGATCGGCCCGGTCGACCGCGACGAGATCATCAAGGGCTACGAGATTTCGAAGGGCAATTACGTCCTCCTCGACGATGAGGAAATCGAGGCGGTCAGGATCGAGAGCAAGAAGACGCTCGAGCTGGTCCAGTTCGTCGATGCCTGCGAGATCGACCCGCTCTATTTCGAGAAACCCTATTACGTAGCGCCGCAGGACGAACTGGCCGAGGAAGCCTTTGTCGTGCTGCGCGAGGCGCTGCGCAAGGCGAAGAAGGTGGCGCTCGGCCAGCTCTCGGTGCGCGGAAGCGAGAAGCTGGTCGCGATCAAGCCTTGCGGCAAGGGCCTGCTCCTCGAGACGCTGCGCTATGCCGACGAGGTGCGGCAGGGGCAGGCCTTCTTCAACGATATCGACGATGCCAAGCCGAAGAAGGCGCTGCTCGATCTCGCCCAGACGCTGATCGAGGACAAGAGCGCGCCCTTCGATGCGGGCGAGTTCGAGGATCGCTACGGCGCCGCGCTTAAGAAGCTGATCGACAAGAAGGCCAAGTCGAAGGGCAAGCGGGCCGTCATCGAGGATGTCGACGAACCCGAGAGCGGCGGAGGGAACGTCATCGACCTGATGGCGGCATTGAAGAAATCGGTCGGGGACACGTCGCCTCCCGCGAAGTCGGCGCCGAAGCGCAAGAAGAGCGCTTGAACGGATGGAACTCAACGACCCCATCCTTATACACTGGCTCGACCTCGACATGCTCACCCGGCTTGGCGTGGCAGCCGCACTCGGTCTGTTGCTCGGCCTCGACCGTGAATGGCAGGGGCATGCCGCCGGCCTGCGGACACATGGCCTGATCTGCTTCGCCAGCGCCGCGATGACCGTCGCGATCATTGCGCTCTCCTACCAGTTGAACGGCACGCGAATGGACCCGTTGCGCATCTTCGAGGCGACCGGCGCATTCGTCGGAATCATTGGCGCCGGCTTGATCGTGTTCAGCAAGGGCGAGGTGAAGAACCTCACGACTGCGGCGCATCTGTGGCTGACAGCGGTCGTCGGCATCGCCTGCGGCGCCGCGCTGTGGCCATTGGTCGGGATCGCCGCGGTGATATCGGTCGTCATGCTTACGCTGCTCGGCTTCGTCGAGAAGCGCTGGTTCCCGGAGGCGGAGGCGGAGGCGGAGAGCAATGGCGAGCGCTAACCTCCTTGCCGAATACAACGCCAAGCGCGATTTCGGGAAGACGCCCGAACCCTCGGGCGAGGCACGGGCGAGCCAAAGCGGCAACCTGTTCATCGTCCAGAAGCACGATGCCACACGCCTTCACTGGGACTTGCGGCTGGAAGTCGACGGCGTGCTCAAGAGCTGGGCGGTGACCAAGGGCCCCTCGCCCGATCCCGACATCAAGCGCCTCGCCGTACGGACCGAAGACCACCCGCTGTCCTATGGCACCTTCGAAGGCACCATCCCCAAGGGCGAATATGGCGGCGGCACGGTGATGCTGTGGGATCGCGGCAGCTGGGCCCCGATCGAAGGCAAGAGCGCAAAGGACCTGGAAAAGGGCCACCTCCATTTCACGCTCGACGGCGAGCGGATGAAGGGCGAATGGCTGCTCATACGGCTGAAGAAGAAGCCAGGGGAGAAGCGCGAGAACTGGCTGCTGCGCAAATTGCAGGACGATCACGCGCAGACGGGCGACGCGCTGGTCGAGCGCGAGTTGACGAGCGTACTCACCGGGCGCTCGATGGCCGAGATCGCGGCCGACAAGCAGGGCGAATATCCGCTGGCGGGCAAGAAGGACGAGGCCTTCATGGCGCAGATGCGCAAGGCGTCCTCCCATAATGCCAAAAAGGCGAAGCCCAGGCGCCGGAAGGCCGCCCCGCTGCCCAAGTTCCGCAAGCCGCAGCTGGCGACGCTGGTCGACGAGGTGCCCGCCGGAAACGGCTGGATGCACGAGATCAAGTTCGACGGCTATCGCGCCATGCTTGCCATCAAAGGGGAGCAAGTGCGCGTCTATACGCGCAGCGGCAAGGACTGGACCGACAAGTTCGGCCCGCTGGTCGAGGCCGTCGCCGCACTCGACCTGCCGGCCTGCCTGGTCGATGGCGAAATCGTCGCCACCGATGCCAAGGGCAACCCCGATTTCTCGACACTGCAGCAGGTGCTGAAACGCGGGCAGGGCAGCCAGACAGCATCCGACCGGTTGGCCTTCCATGCCTTCGATCTGCTCGAACTCGATGGCGAGGATCTGGCGCCGCTGCCCAATATCGAGCGCAAGGAGCGGCTCGAGGCGCTGCTATCCGGGGCCGAGCCGCCGATCCATCTCGCCGACCATGTCCTCGGCGCGGGGGAGCAGCTTTACGCGACGATGTGCAAGGCGGGGCAGGAAGGCATCATCGCCAAGAAGATCGACGCCCCCTATCGCCACGCCCGCAGTCGGGCCTGGGTGAAGGTGAAATGCACGCGGCGGCAGGAATTCGTCGTGGTCGGGTGGAAGAAGAGTGCCGCCAAGGGCCGTCCGTTTGCATCGCTGCTGCTCGCCCAGCACGAGGGCCCAAAGGGCAAGGAGGAACTGGTCTACAAGGGCAATGTCGGGACCGGCTTCACCGCCGACGAGATGGACGATCTCGCCGCGAAGATGAAGCGGCTCGAACGCAAGACGCCGCCGGTCGAGACCGACAAGGCGAGCGCGCGCGGCGTCACCTGGCTGACTCCGAAACTGGTCGCCGAGATCGCCTTCGCCGAGTTCACCGCCGAGGGGAATGTCCGCCATGCGAGCTATCTCGGCCTGCGCGGTGACAAGAAAGCGCAGGCAGTGAGACCCGAAACTCCCACCAAGGCCCCGGAAATCGAAGAGGAAGTCACGATATCGAGCCGCGACCGCGTGGTCTTTCCCGACAGTGGCCAGACCAAGGGCGAACTGGCCGATTACTACGCCGCCGTCGCGCCGATCATGCTGGCCCATGCCGCGCGGCGCCCGATCAGCCTGGTCCGTTGCCCACAGGGACGCGCGAAGAAATGCTTCTTCCAGAAACACGATAGCGGCAGCCTGGGCGATGCCGTCCGCCACGTGCCGATCCGCGAGAAGGATGGCGGGAGCGAGGACTATATCTATATCGAGGATGCGCGCGGCATCCTCCAATGCGTCCAGATGGGCACGATCGAATTCCACGGCTGGGGCTCGCGCAGCGACGATGTCGAACTGCCCGACCGGATGGTGTTCGACCTCGACCCCGACGAGGGGCTCGGCTTCACCGAGGTCAAGCAGGCGGCGCGCGACATCCGCGGACGCCTCTCGGACCTCGGCCTCGTCAGCTTCGCCATGCTCTCGGGCGGCAAGGGCGTGCATGTCGTCGTTCCGCTCGAGCGCGGGCATTCGTGGGAGGCGCACAAGGATTTCGCGCGCCGCTTCGCCGAGGCGCTGAGCCTCGCCGAACCCGACCGCTTCACCGCCACGATGAGCAAGGCCAAGCGCAAGGGAAAGATCTTCATCGACTGGCTGCGCAACCAGCGCGGCTCGACCGCGGTGCTGCCCTATTCCGCCCGCGCACGCTCGGGCGCGCCGGTGGCCGTGCCGCTCGCCTGGAACGAGCTGAAAGAGATGGAGCACGCGCACCCCTTCTCGATCGATCAGGCGAAGACCCTGCTCGACCGCGCCGGCTCGAAATCGCTGCAGGGGTGGGGCTTCGCCGAGCAGCGACTACCCGACCATTGACGCGGGAGAGCGGGGCCGTTTCGACGCCTATCACCATTCTTTGCGGTTGATTTCGGACCTCTCGTGCGTATGGGCCGTTGCCAAGAAAAGAGAGGATTTCCCCCATGCGTCAGGTTGACCATTTCATTGCCGCTGGAGCTTCTGGTTCCGGTACCCGCACCCACAAGATCTGGAACCCCTCGACTGGCGAGGTGCAGGCCGAGGTCGCGCTCGGCGATGCCGCGCTCCTGCAGACGGCAGTCGATGCCGCGAAGAAGGTCCAGCCCGAATGGGCGGCGACCAATCCGCAGCGCCGCGCGCGGGTGATGTTCGCGTTCAAGGAGCTGGTCGAAAAGAACAAGCAGGAGCTCGCCGAGCTGCTCTCGAGCGAGCACGGCAAGGTGGTCGACGATGCGCATGGCGACGTTCAGCGCGGGCTCGAAGTGATCGAATTCGCCTGCGGCATCCCGCAGGCGCTGAAGGGCGAGTACACGCAAGGCGCGGGCCCGGGCATCGATGTCTACTCGATGCGCCAGCCGCTCGGCATCGGCGCGGGCATCACCCCGTTCAACTTCCCGGCGATGATCCCGATGTGGATGTTCGGCATGGCGATCGCGGCGGGCAACGCCTTCATCCTCAAGCCCTCCGAACGCGACCCCAGCGTGCCGGTGCGCCTCGCCGAGCTGTTCCTCGAGGCGGGCGCGCCCGAGGGCCTGCTGCAGGTCGTCCACGGCGACAAGGAAATGGTCGACGCGATCCTCGACCATCCCGATATCCCGGCGATCAGCTTCGTCGGCTCGTCGGACATCGCGCAGTATATCTATTCGCGCGGTACCGCCAACGCGAAGCGCGTCCAGGCCTTCGGCGGTGCCAAGAACCACGGCATCGTCATGCCCGACGCCGATCTCGACCAGGTGGTGGGCGATCTCGCCGGCGCGGCCTTCGGCTCGGCGGGCGAGCGCTGCATGGCCCTGCCCGTGGTGGTGCCGGTGGGCGAGGACACGGCCGATCGCCTGCGCGAAAAGCTGATCCCGGCGATCAATGCGCTGCGTGTCGGCGTTTCGAACGATCCCGACGCGCATTACGGCCCCGTCGTCACCCCCGAGCACAAGGCGCGCGTCGAAGGCTGGATCGACACCGCCGAGAAGGAAGGCGCCGAAGTCGTCATCGACGGACGCGGCTTCACGCTGCAGGGCCATGAGAAGGGCTTCTTCGTCGGCCCGACGCTGCTCGACCGGGTGACCACCGACATGGAGAGCTACCAGGAAGAGATCTTCGGCCCTGTGCTCCAGATCGTCCGCGCGAAGGATTTCGAGGAAGCAGTCAAGCTGCCAAGCGAGCACCAGTACGGCAACGGCGTCGCCATCTTCACGCGCAACGGCCATGCCGCGCGCGAATTCGCGCACCGCGTCAACGTCGGCATGGTCGGGATCAACGTGCCGATCCCGGTTCCGGTGAGCTACCACAGCTTCGGCGGGTGGAAGCGCTCCGGCTTCGGCGACATCGACCAGTACGGCATGGAAGGCCTGCGCTTCTGGACCAAGGCGAAAAAGGTCACCCAGCGCTGGCCCGACGGCGGCGGCGACGGTTCCAACGCCTTCGTCATCCCCACGATGGGATAGAATGGGTAGGCGGTGCGTTGGAAAAGCCATGAAAGCCATGCCCAGCCTCCGCTCCGCCCTCCCCCTCGCGCTGCTCGCCCTCTCGGCCTGCTCCGCCGAACCCGACGAACCCGCGGCTCCCGCGGCGACCGAGACGCCGATGCCCGTCGAACCCGATGGCGGCATCGGCGATGGCGCCCCCCCGCTGGGGGATGCCTCCGACTCGACCATCCCCGAGGCGCTGCAGGGCCGCTGGGGACTGGTCCCGGCCGACTGCACCTCGACCCGCGGCGATGCCAAGGGGCTGATCACCGTCGAGGGCGACACCATCCGCTTCTACGAATCCCGCGGCACGGTCGAGACGGTCGAAGCGAGCGATCCGGAGCAGATCCACGCGCAGTTCGCTTTCAGCGGCGAGGGGCAGGAATGGACGCGCGAGATGCAGTGGTCGGTGACCTCGAACGGGACCCAGCTTCTGCGTACCGATCTCGACGGCGAGACCCCCGGTGAGACGCTGACCTATACCCGATGCCAGAGCTGAGGCCGCCGATGAGAATGATCCTGGCCATGAGTACGAGCGCCCTGCTCGCCGCCTGCACCACCGTGGGCGATGGAGGCGATACCAGGGAGGACCCGCCTCTCCTGCCCCAGCAGTGCGATGCGACCGCGGTACAGCAGCACATCGGCGAACAGGCGAGCGAGGAGCGCGGCGAGGCCATCCTCGCCGGCAGTGGCGCGCGAACCCTGCGCTGGGGCCCGCCCGGCGCCATGTGGACGATGGATTACCGCACCGATCGCGTGAACGTGCGCTATGACGAGGCCATGGCGATCACCGAAATCACCTGCGGATGAGGCCGGAACACGCCTTCACCGGTTCGCCCTACGAGGCGCAGTTCGGCTTCGCGCGCGCGGTGCGCGCGGGCAACCGCATCGTCGTCGCCGGGACCGGCCCGGTCGAGGATGACGGCTCCTCCACTCCCGGCGACGCCGCCGCACAGGCCGAGCGCTGCTTCATCCTGATCCTGCGCGCGATCGAGCAACTCGGCGGTACCGCGCAAGACGTCGTGCGCACGCGCATGCTGCTGACCGACCCGGCAGACCAGGGCGCCGTCGGTGCGGTCCACGCCCGCTTCTTCGGCGAGGCCCGGCCCGCCGCGACCATGGCCGGGGTCGCCTGGCTGTGCCGCGAGGAATGGAAGGTCGAGATCGAGGCAGAGGCGATTCTCCCCGAATGATCGCCTCACCCCTTCCCTAGCGTCACCGGCGACGCTAGAGCGCGCGCCATGACTACGAATGCAGGCCAATTCCAGCTCACCGATGAGCAGCTGCAGATCCAGGACATGGCGCAGCGCTTCACCGCCGACACCATCACGCCCTTCGCGGCGGAATGGGACGAGAAGAGCCACTTCCCGCGCGACGTGATCAAGCAGAGCGCCGAGCTGGGTTTCGGGGCGATCTACGTCAGCGAGGAATCGGGCGGTATCGGCCTCGGCCGGCTCGAGGCGGCGCTGATCATGGAGGCGATGGCCTATGGCTGCCCCGCGACCAGCGCCTATATCTCGATCCACAACATGGCCGCGTGGATGATCGACCGCTTCGGCGGGCAGGAGGTCAAGGACAAGTACCTGCCCGACCTCGTGACGATGGAGAAGATCGCCAGCTACGCGCTGACCGAACCGGGCAGCGGGTCGGACGCGGCCGGCCTCAAGACCAGCGCCCAGCTCGAAGGCGACCACTACGTGCTCAACGGCACCAAGCAGTTCATCTCGGGCGGCGGCTTCAACGACGTATACGTCACCATGGTCCGCACCTCGGATCACAAGACCAAGGGCATCACCTGCCTGGTGATCGACAAGGACACGCCCGGCGTCTCCTTCGGCAAGCCCGAGAAGAAGCTCGGCTGGAACGCCAGCCCGACCGCGCAGGTGATCTTCGAGGACGCGCGCGTGCCCGTGGCGAACCGCGTCGGCGACGAGGGCGAAGGCTTCCGCTTCGCCATGATGGGTCTCGACGGCGGCCGCCTCAACATCGGTGCCTGCTCATTGGGCGGGGCGCAGCGCTGTCTCGACGAGGCGGTGAAGTACACCAGGGAACGCCAGCAGTTCGGCCAGCCGATCGCCGATTTCCAGAACACGCAGTTCATGCTCGCCGACATGGCGACCGATCTCGAGGCGGCGCGTGCGCTGCTCTATCTCGCGGCGGCCAAGGTCACCGACAACGCGCCCGACAAGAGCAAGTTCTCCGCCATGGCCAAGCGCCTCGCCACCGACAACGGCAGCAAAGTGGTCAACGACGCGCTGCAGCTGTTCGGCGGCTACGGCTATCTCAAGGAATACCCGATCGAACGCTTCTGGCGCGATCTGCGCGTGCATTCGATCCTCGAAGGCACCAACCAGGTCATGCGGATGATCGTGGGCCGGGAGATGCTGCGCCAGTGACCAGCCTTGCGATGACCGCGCTGGTAGTGCCCGATTACGACGAGGCGATCGCCTTCTTCCGCGATGCCCTGGGCTTCGCGCTGGAGGAAGACAGCGATCTCGGCGGGGGCAAGCGCTGGGTGGTCATGGCCGGGGCGCAAGGCGGCAAGCTCCTGCTCGCGCGCGCCGTGAACGACGAACAGCGCTCCGCGATCGGCAACCAGGCGGGCGGCCGCGTCGGCTGGTTTCTCGCCAGCGAGGATTTCGCCGCCGATCATGCCCGCATGATCGCATGGGGTGTGGATTTCACCGATGGACCGCGCGACGAACCCTATGGCACGGTCGCAGTCTTCACCGATCCCTGGGGCAATCGCTGGGATCTGATCGAACACAGGAAAGCAGCATGACCGACCAGGTCCATACCCATATCCACGGCGGCGCGGGTCATATCTCGCTCAATCGCCCCAAGGCGCTCCACGCGCTGACGCTCGACATGTGCCACGCGATGAGCGCGGCGCTGAGCGACTGGGCGGGGGATGATGCCGTGAAGGCGGTGGTCCTCGACCATGCCGAAGGCCGCGGTTTCTGCGCCGGGGGCGACATCAACCTGCTGCGCCACTCGGCGCTCAACGATGGCGGCGCGTCGGGCCGCGCCTTCTTCCACGACGAATATCAGCTCAACCATCAGATGATGACCTACGCCAAGCCCATCGTGGCCTTCATGGACGGCATCACCATGGGCGGCGGCGTGGGCATCGCGCTTCCATGCAAATACCGCGTCGCCACCGAGCACACGCGCTTCGCCATGCCCGAGACGGGGATCGGCCTGTTTCCCGATGTCGGCGGTGGCTGGCACCTGGCCCGGCTCGGCGGCCGGCTCGGCCAGTTTCTCGCGCTGACCGGCGCGCGGCTCGACGGCGCCGAATGTCTGTGGGCGGGCATCGCCACCCATTACCTGCCGAGCGACAAGCTCGCCGAAGCCAAGGCGCGGATCATCGAGCATCCCGAGCGGGTCGCGGGCATCCTCTCCGAGCTCTCGGTTACCCCGCCGCCGGCGCGGATCGAGGGCAATGCCGAGCTGATCAAGAAGCATTTCGCCTCCGATCGCTACGAGGACATCCTCGCCAGCCTGGATGCCGATGACGGCGAATGGGCGGCCAAGGAGCTCGCCACCTTGCGCAGCAAGAGCCCGCAGACCTGCAAGGTCGCACTCCGCCAGCTGGCCGAGAGCGCCAAGCTCGACGACTTCGCCGACAACATGGCGATGGAATACCGCATCGCGAGCCGCGTGCTGACCCGCCCCGATTTCGCCGAGGGCGTGCGCGCGGTGATCGTCGACAAGACCAACGACCCCCAATGGGATCCGGCGACGCCCGAGGGCGTGAGCGAGGAACTGCTCGACAGCATCTTCGCCCCGCTTCCCGCAGACGAGGAATGGAAACCCCTATGAGCTTCGAAACCATCACCGTCGAAACCCGTGATGCGGTCACGCTGATCACGCTCAACCGCCCGCAGGCATTGAATGCGCTCAACAGCAAGGTGCTCGAGGAACTGATCGAGGCCTTCGCCGCCTACCAGGCCGACCCCGGCCAGCTGTGCGCGGTCCTGACCGGGTCGGGCGACAAGGCCTTCGCCGCGGGTGCCGACATCAAGGAAATGAGCGAGAAGGCGGCGGCCGACTTCTATCTCGAGGACTTCTTCAGCCCCTGGACCAGCGAGATCGTCAAGAAGACCCGCAAGCCGTGGATCGCCGCGGTCAACGGCTTCGCGCTGGGCGGCGGCTGCGAGCTGGCGATGATGGCGGACTTCATCATCGCCAGCGAGAACGCCAAATTCGGCCAGCCCGAAATCAAGCTCGGCGTCGCCCCCGGCATGGGCGGCAGCCAGCGCCTGACCAAGGCCGTCGGCAAGTCGAAGGCGATGGAAATGTGCCTCACCGGCCGCATGATGGGCGCCGAGGAGGCCGAGCGCAGCAATCTCGTCGCGCGCGTCGTGCCGCATGACAGCCTGCTCGACGAAGCGATGAAGACCGCCACTCAGATCGCCTCGATGCCTCCGATGGCCGCGATCGCGAACAAGGAAATGGTCAACGCCGCCTTCGAGACCAGCCTCGACCAGGGTCTGGTGATCGAACGCCGCATCTTCCAGATCCTCACCGCGAGCGAGGACAAGAAGGAAGGCATGGCCGCCTTCGTCGAAAAGCGCGAGGGCAAGTGGAAGGGGCGGTAGTTCTCAAAGGTCTGGGTCTGATACTATTCGGCCTGCTGTTCGGCCTCGTCGGGCTGGATGGCTGGCGACATCGCCGCCAAGAACGCATCAGCGCGATCGAGGCGGCGATCCTCAGGGCGGGAGCGGACGAAGAGCCACTGCCCTTCAATCGGTGGGACCGGACATTGGCATATGCCCAGCCGGTCCTCATGCTAATTTTCGGACCGCTCATGATCCTAGGTGGCGTGGCGATCCTTTCACTTCTGGGAGAGTGACATGAAAATCGCCTTCATCGGCCTCGGGAACATGGGCGGCGGAATGGCTGCCAACCTCGTCAAGGCGGGGCATGCGGTGAACGCCTTCGACCTCAGCGACGATGCGCTGTCGGCGGCCAAGGCAAACGGGTGCGAGACCTTCACCGATGCAGCCGAGGCCTGCGCCGGGGTCGATGCGGTCGTGACGATGCTGCCCAACGGCGCGATCGTGAAATCGGTCTATGAAGGCAGCGTCATCGGCAAGGCGCCAGAGGGCGCCGTTCTGCTCGACTGTTCGACCATCGACGTCGCCACCGCCAAGGACGTGATCGCGAAGGCCGAGGGCGCCGGATACGACATGGTCGATGCCCCCGTCTCGGGCGGCATCGCGGCGGCCAATGGCGGGACATTGACTTTCATGGTCGGCGGCACCGACAAGGCGTTCAATCGCGCCGAAGAGGTGCTGCAGGCGATGGGCAAGGCGGTGATCCACGCGGGTGATGCCGGTGCCGGACAGACCGCCAAGATCTGCAACAACATGCTGCTCGCCATCACCATGATCGGCACCGCCGAGGCCATGACAATGGCAAAGAAGCTCGGACTCGATCCGCAAAAATTCTATGAAATCTCAAGCCAGTCCTCGGGCTACAACTGGTCTCTCAATGCTTACACCCCGCTACCCGGCGTCGGCGTCGAGAGCCCGGCCGACAAGGACTATCAGGGCGGTTTCGCGACCGGCCTAATGCTCAAGGACCTGCGCCTCGCGATGGAAGCGGCGGACACCGCCGATGCATCCACTCCGCTGGGGCGGCACGCGAAGGAACTCTACGAAGCCTTTGCCGAGGACAATGGCGGGCTCGACTTCAGCGCGATCATCAAGACGCTCTGATCTCCGCCAGCACCCGCGCGAGCCATTCGCGCGGGGCCTTCCGCCGGCCGATATCGGCAACGAATTCCTGCCCTCGTGCCACGCTCTTGAGCCTGCCGCCGCGCAACCAGCGTTCGGGCCGGTCGTGATAGCTGAGCCCGCCACGCGCGAGCCATGCGGGCCGGTTCCAGAGCGAAGGCGACCCGCCGGCCACGGTCAGGCGCAAGGCATCGCTCGCGCTTTCGGCCTGCTCCCCGCCTCCGGCGTAGATCACGTCGTTTCCGGCATGGAGCGCGAGCGCATGCGGGTGGCCGCGCTCGACCAGATGGCCGGGCACGTCGCTCGTCAGGTCGACGACCTCTTCGACCTCGAGATAGCCGTAGATTCGATGGTGCGGGTCGCCCCCGTCCTCGCGGAACAGGCCGAAGAAGAGGAACACGTCGCCCACCCCGACACCGCGATTGACGAGATGCGTCTGTGCCGCGCCGCATTGGCCGAACAGGCAGGTCCCGTCGGGGAGAAACATCGGATCGTGGTGGCAGAGGTCTCCCGCGCCGAGGCGCCCCCTGCTGACCCGGGACGCATGATCGCCCAGCCCGAGATCGCCATAGGTCGTGCACGAGGCCGCGCCTGCCGGGATCGGCAGGCTGACCGGTCGACCCGCGACGATCGGCGACGGCCCGCCTCCCGAAGAGCTGTCGAATCCCTTGCGCGAGAAGATAATCCGCATGGCCGCAGCCGTGCCCGAGCGGCGAGAGAGTGACAACCGCCGCATTCGTCCCTATTTGCGCGGCCATGACTACCGAAAACGATGGCAAGGTGACCGCGCTCATCATGGCGGGCAAGCGTTCGGGCGCGCTCGATCCGCTCGCCGAGCGCGCAGGCGTGGCGCAGAAATGCGTGGTTCCGGTCGGCGGCATGCCGATGATCGAGCGCGTGGTGATGAACGCCGCCGCGAGCCCGCGCATCGGCGAAATCCGCGTGGTCGCGCATGAGGCGGACGAGATCGCAGCGATCCCATCGATCGCCAGACTGGTCGCCGAAGGCCGGCTGGTGTTCAAGCCGGGCGCCTTCAACCTCGTCGACAGCGTCTTCGCCGGGGCCGAGGGTGCCAGCTATCCGATCCTCATCACCACCGCCGACAACTGCCTGTGGCTGCCCGAGGATTTCACCGAATTCGCCGACAAGGCGATCGCCAGCCGTGCCGGAGCTGCCGCTGCATTGGCGCGCAAGGAAGAGGTCATCGCCGCCGACCCCGTAGGGCAGAAGAAGTTCTACGAATTTTCCGACGGCGGCTATTCGAATTGCAACGCCTACTGGATCGGGGATCCCAAGGCGTTGTCGGCGGCCGAGATCATGCGCGGCGGCGGGCAGTTCGTGAAATTCCCCAGCCGCATCGCCAAGGCCTTCGGCGTGGTCAACCTGATCCGCTTCTTCCTCGGCTGGGGGACCAAGGAAAAGCTCTTTGCCCAGGTCTCCCGCCGCTTCGGCTTCACCATGGTGCCGCTCGAGATGGACCACGGCTATTGTGCCATCGACGTCGACAACGAACGCACCTTCCAGGTGACCGAAAAGCTGCTGACGAAGCGGCTCGCCACGGCCTGATTCCGGTCGTCGAGCGATGGGACGCCTGATCCGCAATATCGGCTGGCTGCTGACCGGACGCGGCGTGAACGCCGTGCTCAGCCTGCTCTATCTGGCGCTGGCGACGCGGACGCTGGGCCTCGACGGCTTCGGCTATTTCGCGCTGATCGTCGCCATGGGGCAGACCGTGGTCGGCATCGCCAACTTCCAGACCTGGCAATTCGTCGTCCGCTGGGGGGCGGGCCCCGATGGCCCTGGCGAGGCGACCGGCTTCGCCATCGCGCTCGACCTGCTCTCGATCGCACTCGGCAGCGTCCTGGCCGCGGCCCTGTGCTGGTCGGCCCAATACTGGTTGCCGCTGCCCGCCGACCTGCTGTGGGTCGCCTTCGGCTATTGCATGGTGTCGCTGCTCGCGATCCGCACGACGCCGACCGGGCTGCTGCGCCTGCGCTTCGAATACGGCAGGGCGACCGCCGCCGAGGCAGTCCAGCCCGTCGTCCGCGCGCTGGGCGCCATTCTCGCCGCGATCCTGTTGCCCACCGTGCTCGGCTTCATCCTCGCCTGGGCCGCGGCCGAGATCGCGGTGGCGACCACGCTGTGGATCGTCGCCGGCAGGGCAGACCGCATCGACCTGTCGCAGATCAGCTTCTGGCGCATCCCGCGCGACCACCCCGGCGCCTGGAAGTTCGTCTGGTCGACCAATCTGACGGGTAGTCTCAATGTCGGTTCGAAGCAGGTCCTGATCCTGCTCGTCGGCGCCATCGGCGGCGAGGCCTTCGCCGGCGGCTTCCGCGTCGCCAGCCAGCTCGGCCAGGCGCTGGTCAGCCTTGCGCAGACCGTGTCCAAGGCGATCTATCCCGAACTCGTCCACGCGCAGGATGCGGCGCACGACATGGCGCGACGGATGGCCAATATCGCGCTGATCGGCGGGGGGATCGCGGTGCTGGTCGCGCTGTTCTTCGGGCGCCCGGGCCTCGTGCTCATCGCCGGGCCGGAGTTCAGCGTGGTCTATTGGACGATGGTCATCCTGGCGATCGCCGGCGCGATCGAACTTGTCGGCGCCAGCCTCGAATCGCTGCTCGTCAGCGCCGGCCGTGCCGGAACCGCTTTCGCGATGCGCGCCGTGCCGACCGTGCTCGGCCTCGCGCTGCTGCAGGTCGCGATGGACTGGAACGGCCTCAAAGGGGCCGCCTTCACCGTGCTCGGGGCGAGCGCGCTGTCGGTCATCGGCTTCTGGGTCGCGGTGATCTCGCTCAGCCAGATCGCGATTACCGTCACCGCCAGGCCCGACGAGGACGAAACGACCTAGCGGACCCCGAGGACCTCGGCCTCGGCGCGCAGGCGCTCGGCAGAGGCGGGATTGGCCGCGATCGCACCGGCCAGCGCCTTGCGCGCGCGGTCGGGCTGGCCGAGCGTCATGCGCGAGCGCATCAGCATCACCCAGCCGTCGAGATTGGACGGGTCGGCCGCCAGCTTGCCCTCGAGCCGGGCGACCATGCCCTCCGCCATCTGCCGCTGCTCGCCGGGCGGAATAGCCGAAGCCGCGGCGATCTGCGCGGCGTCGGGCCCTGGAATCGCACCGGTAGCGACCATGCCCTGCCCGCCATCGGGCCCCTCCGGGCGGGCAGCCTGCGCGCTGCGCAGCCGCGCCGCGACGTCTACCTTGTTGATCGCGGCGACCTGTTCGATCGTCCGCGCGAGATCGGCTTCCCACGGCGCCCCCTGCGGCGTCTCCTCGAGCAGCGCCAGCCAGTCGGCGATCGCGCCCTCGTGATCGCCGTCGAGATCGCGCTTCACGGCGAGGAAATAGCGCGCCCGCGGATCCGCCGGGTCGAGCTCGATCGCCCTGCGGAAGGCGGTCAGCGCTGCCTCGGGCAGGGGTTCGCGCTGGGTGTCCATCACCAGCGCCTCGCCCAGCGCCGACCACAGCACGGCCCTCCCCGGCTCGAGCGTGGTCGCGCGGCCATAGGCCTCGGCCGCGGCCCCGAAGTCGCCTCCATCGAAATGGGCGAAGCCGAGTTCCTGCCAGGCCGCCGCATCGCGCGGATCGTCGGCCACCCGCGCTTCGAGCGCCGCGATCGCCGTCATCGCTTCGGGTTCCCCAACCCCTTCGCGGTGGTCGAGCGAACGATAGCCGAGCGCGACCACCACGCTCGCCAGCGCCAGGCCGAGCAGCAGCACGCCGCCCCGCATGCGATCGTCGGTCGTAGTCTCGGCCATCCCATCCCCCTCGCCATGCTGGCTATCGCCTCGGCATCATTCAGGCAATTGCCACCGCCCGCGTTTCCCTTATGATGCCCACACATAAACAGAACAGTGGGTTCGCAAGCCTCCGGGGGGGATTGCGGTTTGGGCGACAAGTTCCGCGTTGCGATTGTAGGGTCCGGCCCGGCTGGCCTGAGTGCGGCCGCCCACGCGGCGGCGCGGGGCATGAGCCATGTGCTGCTCGAAAAGACCGACCATCTCTCCGACACGATCTACAAATACCAAAAGGGCAAGCACGTCATGGCGACGCCCAGCAATCTGGTGCTGCGCAGCGATCTCGACTTCGAGGCCGGCAAGCGCGAGGCAATCCTGGATAGGTGGGACGAGCAGGTTGCCGACGGCAAGGTGACGGTCCGCCTCAATGCCGAAGTCACGGGCATTTCAGGGCAGACCGGCGCCTTCACGCTGACGCTCAAGGACGGATCGACCATCGCGGCGGAGGCGGTGGTGCTGGCGATCGGTACGCAGGGCAATCCGAACCTGCTGAAACTGCCCGGCGCGGAACTGCCGCACGTCCAGTACCAGCTCGACGATCCCACCGCCTATGTCGACGAGCACATCACCGTAATCGGCTCGGGCGACGCGGGCATCGAGAATGCCCTGGGCCTCGCCGCCGACGACGCCCAGGGCAATGTCGTCACCATCCTCAATCGCGGGACCGAATTCGCCCGTGCCAAGGGCGCCAATGTCAAGCTGCTCGAGGAAGCCGAGGCCGACGGTCGTATCGTCGTGCGGCGCGAAACCAGCCCGCTTGAAGTGCGTGAGCGCGAGATCGTCCTTGAAACACGCGACGGGCAAGAGGCGATCCGCTGCGACCGGATCATCGCGCGGACCGGCTCGCAGCCGCCGCGGGCCTTTATCGAAGCCTGCGGCGTCGAATTCACCAGCGAGGACCGCGCCGCCTTTCCCAAACTGTCGCCCAGCTTCGAGACGACCCAGGCGGGCATCCACGTGATCGGCGCGCTCGCGGGCTATCCGCTGATCAAGCACTGCATGAACCAGGGCTACGACGTCATCGAGTTCCTCGACGGAAACACCGGGCTCAAGCCCGCGGACGAGCCCATCCTGGCCGAAAAATTCGCCGGTTTGCCCGGCCGCCACACGGTCGATGAATGGCTCGAGATCATCCGGACGCGGGTCATCATCCTGCAGGAGCTGAGCCCGCTGCAGATGCGCGAGCTGATGCTCGACAGCACGGTCCACGCCTATGAGCACGACGAGGTGATCTTCACGCGCAACGAGCCGGGCTCTTCGATGTTCGCCATCGCCGAAGGGTCGGTGCTGGTCGAAGTGGACCCCGACGATCCCTCGGTCACCGTGCCGATCGAAACGGGCTCGATCTTCGGCGAAGTCGGGCTGATTTCGGGCCGCAAGCGCGGCTCCACCATCCGCGCCGCCGAACCCACGGTGGTGGTCGAATTCTCGCGCCTCGCCGCGCTCAAGCTGCTGGCTACCGCGCCTTCGGCCAACCGCGCCGTCAACCGCATCTCGATCGAGCGACAAGTGCTGCAGATCTTCGGCGCCGGCCTGAGCCCGGCGGATATTGCCGACCTCGTCGAGGAGGCCGAGGTGGTTTCGGTTCCGGCCGGCGAATTGGTGATCGAGGAAGGCGCCGAGGACAAGGACATCTATATCGTGCGCGTCGGCTCGATGGTGGTCGAGAAGGACCTGGGCGGCAAGCCGGTGTTCCTATCCTACCTCCCCGCCGGGTCCTATTTCGGGGAGATGGCGGTGATCGATGGTTCGAAGCGCACCGCCAGCGTTCGCGCCGCGATCAAAAGCGAGGTGATCCGGTTCCCCGGCGAGGCGTTCAACGCGCTGCTCGACGCCAAGCCCGACATCCGCGAACGTGCGCTGGCCGACATGGCCTCGCGGCGCGAGATCAACGACTTCATCGAGAGCCGCAAGGCAAGCTTCGGCGGGGCGGTCGACATGTACTCGCAGACCGCCCAATTCCTCGTCGACAACGGCCTCGGCGAAGCGACCGACGTGCTGCTGATCGACGAGCAGCTGTGCGTCGGCTGCGACAATTGCGAAAAGGCCTGCGCCGACAGCCATGACGGGTTGAGCCGGCTCGACCGCGAGGCGGGCCGAACCTACGCGCATCTCCATGTGCCGACGTCATGCCGCCACTGCGAACATCCGCATTGCATGGCCGATTGCCCGCCCAATGCGATTCGGCGCGGGCCCGATGGCGAGGTCGTGATCGACGAGACCTGCATCGGTTGCGGCAATTGCCAGCGCAACTGCCCCTATGGGGTGATCCGCATGGATGCCAAGCCGGCCGCCAAGCCGGGGCTGCTGAGCTGGCTGCTGTTCGGGGCTGGGCCCGGCCCGGGCGAGGCGAGCTATGCCTGGCGCAAGCGCAAGGCCGCCGAAGTGGGAGAGAGCGCCAAGCTGGCGATCAAGTGCGACATGTGCAGCGGGATCGAGGGCGGTCCGGCCTGCGTCCGCGCCTGCCCGACGGGGGCGGCCATCCGCGTCAGCCCCGAACGCTTTCTCACGGTCGCGCGGCTCGAAGAGGAGGTCGACTGATGGCCTCGCTGTTCTCGCGCAGGGAAGGTTCGGCGCACGCCGAAATCGAGCATCGGCGTTCGGCCACGCACGAGAGCTTCCTCTCCCATCGGGCCTATTTCTGGGCCCGCGTCTCCGGTTTTCTCAGCCTGTTCGTGGTTCTGACCTATGTGCTCGTCGACGTCGAGCCGCGCCACAACGGCGGCAGCTGGTATGGCTATACGCTGGGCACGGTCGGCGCGGGGCTGATCGTCTGGCTGTCCTGGCTCGGCGTCCGCAAGCGCCGCCCCACGCCGGGTAGCTGGAGCCTCAAGGGCTGGACCAGCGCGCATGTCTATCTCGGCCTGTCGCTGGTGGTCATCGGCACGATGCACACCGGCTTCCAGCTCGGCTGGAACGTCCATACGCTCGCCTGGGTGCTGATGATGCTGGTGATCCTCTCCGGCGCCTACGGCATTACCGTCTATGCCACCCTGCCGCAGGCCCTGTCGGAAAACCGCCGCGAAATGACGCGCGAGCAGATGATCGAGAGCCTCGCCACGATCGACCGGCAACTCGAGGCCGCCGCCCAGCCGCTGGCGCGCAAGGATGCCGACATGGTCATCGCCGCGCTCGAACAGGATGTCTTCGCCGCTGGGATCGTCGCGCGGTTCCGCGGTCCCGGCGGCCGCGATGCCACCCGCCGGGCGCTGGAGCACATTTCCACGGACCGGGCCTATGACGACGATTCCGACGACCTCGCGCAGCAAAAGGTGCGGGCGCTGCTGGGCAAGCGCGCCGCACAGATCGACCAGATCCGTCGCCAGATGCAGATCAAGGCCCTGCTGGAAGTCTGGCTCTACATTCATGTACCGCTGACCGTCGCGCTGCTGGCGGCGCTGACCGCGCATGTCATCAGCGTATTCTACTATTGGTGAGGGGCGGATCGTGACCTTTCTCATCCGCACGATCGACCATACCGCCACGGGCCGCGAGATCGTGCGCGACCGCGAGGTCGAGGGTGACCGGCTGACCATCGGCCGGGCGACCACCAACGACGTGGTGGTCGCGGATCTTTCGGTCGAGCAGCATCACGTCGTCGTCACGCTGGCCAAGCGCGGCCTGCTCTCGCTCGAAGCAGCGGGCAATCGCGATTTCACCTTCGACGGGAATCGCCACAAGGCGGTGACCGCCGACCCCGCGAGGGGCGGCGCGCTGACGCTCGGCCTCTACACCCTGACCTTCGCGCGCGAGGCCGACGGGCGGATACTCGTGACGGTGACGCAGGAAGAGCGCGAATTCGGCAATCGCGATGCGGTGCGCGGCTTCGATCTCGCCAGCGCCATGCCCGGCAAACGCGCAGCCGCCTGGATTGGCGTCCTTGCGATCCTCGGCGCGTTCCTTGCGGTCCCGATCTGGAGCAGCCTGGCGCGCTCCGACAGGCAGCCCGGAGCCGACGGCCCCGACCAGGTCGCCTGGGATTCGAGCTGGAGCACGGGCAAGCTCAGCCTCGCGCACCACTCGCTCGAGAACAATTGCGAGGCCTGCCACGTCGAACCCTTCGTCTCGGTGCGCGACGAGACCTGCCTATCCTGCCACGAGGACATCGGCGACCACGCCGATGGGGACCGGCTCGCCGGCGCGCGGGGGCCGATGGGTACGGGCGAGGCGCTGTTGTGGCAGGTGGCCGGGACCTTCGGCAAGGAAGGGCCCGAGGCGTGCACGACGTGCCACACCGAGCACGAGGGCGCGGGCCGGATGGAACCGGCAGCGCAGCAGTTCTGTTCGAACTGCCACGACGCCATGGATACGCGACTGAGAGACACCGCACTCGGCAACGCGCATGATTTCGGCACCGCGCATCCCGAACTGCAGGCGGTGGTTTTGGCCGAAGTCGGAAGCGACGAGACGCGACGCGTCATGCTCGACGGCAAGGCGCAGGAGGCCAGCGGACTGCGCTTCCCCCACGCCATGCATCTTTCCGAAACGAACGGCGTGGCGCGCATGGCGGGGACCTTGCCCGGCTTTGGCGAGGCGCTCGTGTGTTCGGATTGCCACCGCCCCACCGCCGATCGCAACGGCTTCCTCCCGGTCGAGATGGAGGTTGCCTGCGAGAGCTGTCACAGCCTCGTTTACGACAAGGTCGGCGCGACCTTCCGCACGCTCCGCCATGGCGATGTCGCGCAGATGCGCGCCGATCTGATCGCCATGGATCGCGCCCCGCGTGCTCCCGTTACCCGCGGCCTGCGGCGACCGGGCGAGTTCAAGCGCGGCGGTCGCTATTTCCAGGACTTCGGCAGGCCGGCCCGCAATTATCTCGGGATCGCGCAGGCGCTGTCGGAAGACGGAGTCTGCGGCGAGTGTCACATTCCCACGACCGCCGGTGGCGAAGCCTCGGTGATGCCGGTGTTCCAGCCCAGCCATTATTTCCTCAACGCCCGCTTCGACCACGAGGCGCACGAACAGGAAGACTGCGTCAGCTGCCATGCCGCCGATACATCGCGCAAAGCCACCGACCTGCTGATGCCGACGCTGGCGACTTGCCGCGAGTGCCACATGGGCGCCGAGGCGGTGAGGGCCGAGGTGCCCTCCACCTGCGCCATGTGCCACAGCTATCACCCGCCGAACTTTGGCGGCCGGAAAGACGGGCCGCTCAGCCCCGCCCCCGAAAAGGTCGCTCGTCTGGCATCGCCCCGCGGTGGCCGAGAATGAAGCCCGGTCGCGAGACACGAGGAGAGGTCTATTGCTGATCGCGCAGCTGACCGATGTGCATATCGGATTCGATCCCGACGCACGGCCCGAGGAGCTCAACCGCATCCGGTTTGGCGCGGTGCTGGAGCGGCTCGAACAGGCGCCGCACAAGCTCGATTTCCTGGTTTTGTCGGGTGATCTCACCGACCACGGCGATCGCGACAGCTTTACCAAGATCGCGGCCGTGCTGGGCGACATGCGGTGCCCGCTCCTGCCGCTGGTCGGCAATCACGACGATCGCGAGGAATTGCGCCGCGCCTTCCCGGACACGCCCCGCGAGGACGAGTTTCTCCACTATGTCGTGGAACGGGACGGGCTCAGGATCATCTGCCTCGATACGTTCGAGGAAGGGCGACACGGAGGCGCCTTCTGCACCCGCCGACGCGACTGGTTGAAGGGCCAGCTCGCCGCGGGCGGCGACAGGCCCTGCGTGATCTTCATGCACCATCCGCCGATCGTCAGCGGGATCGACTGGATGGACCCGGCTCCCGACGAACAGTGGATCGCCCATTTCGCCGAGGCGGTGGAGGGCCACCAGCATGCCATCCGCGCAATCCATTGCGGGCATTTGCATCGCCGGGTCAGCGCGCGTTTCCGGGGCATACCGCTGGGCATCACCCCCTCGGTCGCGCCGCTGGTCGCGCTCGACCTGCGCCCGATCGACGAGAACCGCGCCGACAGCCGCGCGCTGATCACCACCGAGCCGCCGAGCTACGCCCTGCACTATTGGGATGGCGAGGACCTGGTGACGCATTACGAGAGCTGCGGCGAATGGGAGGTGCTCGCCCATTTCGGCGAGCATCTGAAGCCGATGGTACGCGAGATGAAGGCCGAGCGGCGCTAGTCGCCCGTCGCCGCGCCGCCGTGGTCGAGCCACGGGCCGCGCCCGCCGACCCAGGCGCGCATGTCGGGCTCGTCGCTCACCTTCCAGGGCACACCGGCGCGCGTCAGGAACAGCCGCTCCATTTCCTCGCGATTGAAGGGGCGTGAGCCGAGGCGGCCGAACACCGCCATCTGCCCGCCGGTCTCGTCGACCCCGCGATCGCGATCGAGACCCTTGCTGAGCGCTCGCGCCGCTCCCTTGGTCTTCGCCCAGGCGATCAGTTCGGGCTTGGGGGCGGGGCTGAAGCCGTAGAAATTGGGCTGGCTGTCGGGGCTGGTGAGCTGCAGCACCTTGAGCCCGTTCCTCCCGTCGGCGACATAGGCGAACAGCGTCGCGTTGGTCGAGCCGACGATGACGTCCTCGGCATCGTCGAGCGTGCCGCCGAGCGTGACGCGCTGGTAGATCTTCGGCGCCAGCGGGTTCTTCACGTCGAGAATGACGAGCCCGTCCCGCTTGGCCGCGACATAGGCATAAGTACGCGCGACATAGACCCGCCGCGCATCCGCCAGCGGGACGGTGGCCTGCGGCAAGGCGACCGGGTTGCGCATGTCGGTGACGTCGAAGAGCTTCACGCCCTCGGCGTCGGTGACCCAGAGATAGCGGAACTGGATTGTCGAGGCGCGCGCATCGGTCAGCTCGCGCACCGCCATCAGCTGCGGGCTGGTCGGGTCCGACAGGTCGACGGTCACCAGCCCCGCCCGCGCCGCGATATAGGCGATGTCTCCGGCGAGCGTGATGTGCCGCGCTCCGGTCAGGATACCATCGGGGTTCCATGCCGTCCGCCCATCGGCGAACTTCGTTCGCTTGAGCTTGTTGTTGCGGAACTCGCCGTCGGCCATGGTCTCGATGTCGACCAGCACCAGCCCTTCGACCGCATCGGTGATCACCGCATAATCGTAGATCGGCTTCATCGTTTGCTCCTGATTGACCTGGAGCAGGGTCATGGGCGTGCCGTCGGGGTTGAGGACGGGCTTGCCCTCCGCATCCTTGACCTCGGTCGCGGCCATCGCCTTGTTGCGATCCGGACGGACCGGCTGGGTGGTGGCGAGCGCCATGCAGGTGGCGTTTCTGGTCTTCACATGGGTGTCGTGGCCCAGCGCGCTGAAGGGCGCAGTGAGGATACGCTCCGAAACGCCCTTGTTGGCGATCGAGGCGACATCGTAGACGCGGAAGCCGCCCTTGCCCTCGGCGACGAACATGTATTCGCCGCGCAGCTGCAGGCAGCCGACCCCATCGCGCGTGCCCTCGTGGACATTGGCGAACTGCTCGAACGTATGCGTTTCGCCGCCGACATCCTTGTCGAAGGTCTTGCCACGCACCCAGTCCTTCAATTCTCGGCCATTGTCCTCGACATGCATGCGCCAATAGTCGGGATAGGCGTATTTCTGCAGGTAACTGCCGATCACCGCCTGCGGCTCGTCCCATTCGGTGACGCGCACCGCCTCGAAGCCGGTGTCGAGCCCGACCCAGGCGTTGAGGCCGACGAAATTGACGAAATTGGTGCCGAGCAGGAGCAGCTGGCTCATGATCGCATTGTTGTCGTCCGCGGCCGAGAGGTGGCAGTCGGTACAGGTCTTGGTCTCGGTCAGCCGGACGGTGTGCGGGAAGTGCGGCGCGAAGGCCTGGCTCGAATAGCCCGAGGCCGCGACCGGCGGCTGCTGGACGTAGATACGCTCGCGATTGATATTGGTCGAGGACAGCACCAGTGCGCTGGTCGACCTGATCGGCGCGATCTGGTTGCCCTTGGTGGTCTGGTGGCGGCCAAGCTGGAACATCTGGTCGCGCGCAACCTGCGGATTGTAGGTCGCGAAATTGCGCGTCTCCTCGCCGCCATAGCGATGCGACTTGGTCTTCCAGTTCGCCTCGATCGGCAGGTGGCAGCCGCCGCAGCTGGTGGTCCAGGAAAGGTGGCAGGTGAAACAGGCCATCTCCTCGGTGCCGTGCGCGCGGTCCTCGGGGGCGATGCCGGTGCCGAACTCGAACAGTCCGGTCTCCGCGCCCTGCTTGCTCATCAGCTTGGCGCGCGCCGCCTTGGCATTGAAGTGGTTCGAATCCGGATCGACGCTGTCCCGGACGAGGCTGACCTCCCATTCGAGCCGCGGATCGACGATCGAGCGCTGGACGAGCACCCGACGTCCGTCATCGCCATAGGTCCATTCGAAGCGCCGCTGGCCGTCGGGATTGCGCAGCAGCGAAAGATCGGTCCCCTTGGGGGGCGCAGCGGGCCCGCTGGTCAGCAGCGTGGGATAGGCATCCGGCGTTCCGTGGCAGTCCTTGCAGCCGATTTCGACCGCATTGGCAACCTCGCCATAGATCAGCCCGTTACCGTGGCTGTCCTGGCCGAAATGGCAGTCGGCGCATTGCAGGCCCTTCTCGGCATGGATGTCCATCATGTGGACCGTCTTGCCCGGATTGGTGCCGGGTTCGACGAACTTGCCCTCGCCCTCCTTGCGCCATTTCTCGGGATCGTCGGGCGCGACGATCTGACCGTCCTTGTCGAGCAGATTGCCGTCGCGGTCGCGTTTGAGGATCGCGCGGAAGTTCCAGCCGTGGCCGTGGTAGTCGGCGAACTGGGTATCTTTCAGCTCTGGATTGAGATCGTAGACGTTGCGCAGGAAATCGAGATCGGCCCACTTGCCCTTGGGCGCGGCGCCTTCGGGATTGCGGTCGAGCACTTCGCGAACCTCGGCGGCGGTCGGATACTTCTGCTCCTCCGGCCACATATGCGGCGCGTCGCTCTCGTAATCCCACATCGTGTAGCCGAGGTAGGAATTCAGGAAGATGTTGGGCTGGTGCATGTGGCAATTCATGC
>NZ_JBLYYF010000013.1:0-22180 GCF_048550555.1 Qipengyuania sp.
TGGGCGGCGCCGGGGGCGCATTTGGGGGGGGGGCGGCCCCGGTCTGGGGTGCCGCCGGCCTGGGCCTAGAAGGTCGTGCGCAGGCTCATCGCAGCGTAGCGACCGATCGGATTGTAGGCGCCGCCGATCCCGTCGGTGCCGGGGAAGAAAGGTGGCGTTGCATCGAACAGGTCGTTGATCTGCAGGCCGAGCTCCGCACCCTCGAGGAAGCCTTCCTGCGGCAAGCGCACGGAGAGCCGCAGGTCGACCGTGGTGTAACCATCCGCCTTGTAGAGAGCGGAGCCGGTCGGCGTGGCATAGGATGCCGTCACGCCCGAGCGATGATTGACGAAGTTGATGAAGGTCACCGGACCGGCGGTGAAGCCCAGCGTGGTGCGCAGGGTTGCCCGCGGGACCCCCGCGTCGAGCGAGTTGCTCTCCGGTGAGGTCGGCGACAGGCGGTTCGAATAGTTGAGGATGTAGTTGCCTGCGACCCCGCCGAAGATCGAACCGAAGCTGACCGTCCGCCGGTAGTTGATGTCGAAATCGATGCCGTTGGTCTTGCGGACTCCGAAGTTGCCCTGGCGCAGGTCGAGGATGTTGCCGATCTGCGGGACGGCGTCGAAGGTGAAGAAGAACGGCACGGTATCCGCGATCGCATCGTTCACTTGCGCGGCGCTGGGATCGCGGATGACCCGCGTGGAGAAGGTGGGATCGCTGAACAGCAGTGTGCCCAGACCCGAAGGGGTGCCGATCACATTGTCGTACTTGATGTCGTAATAGGTCACGCTCGCGGTGAGATTGGGGGCGAACAACGGCCGCAGGTCGATGCCGGCGGACCAGGTGCGCGCGGTCTCAGGCTCGAGGTCCGCATTGCCGCCATACAGCAGGATGGTATTCACCTGTGCCGCCCCGCGCTCGGGGTCGCGCGCGCCGAAGGCATCGACCAGCGCGGCCGCGGAATAGTACGAACCGACCGTCGATCCGAGATCGCGCAGACCCGGTGCGCGGAACGAATGGCCGTAGCTGCCGCGCAGGTTCACCCCCTCGACCGGCTCCCAGGTAAGCCCGATCTTGGGATTGGTGGTCGATCCGAAATCGCTGTAGTGATCGTAGCGGCCCGACAACGACAGCGTCAGGCTCTGCGCCAGCGGCCCGGCATTATCGGGACCGACGATGGGCACGAACAGCTCGCCATAGACCGACTTCACGTTGCGCGAGAGATCTTCCGGAAATCCGACCCCGCCGCTCTGCCCGCGCTGCATGTAGGTTTCGCGGCGGTATTCGGCACCGACCGCGATCTTGAGTTCGCCGCCCGGCAGCTGCGCGAGCGGTCCGTCGACCTTCACCGCGCCGATGCGCGTGCGCTGGCGATTGGTGAAGGTGGTCGGGTTGTCGAGGATCGCGGCGACCACCGCCGGGGCGGTCTGGTAGCCGAACGGGTCGAGCGCGGTCGACGGCGTCGTCCCCGCGGCGGCGGCGGCAAGCGCAGTGGTGTCGATGCCCGGCTGAAGGGTATCGTTGCGCGACCAGTTGTAGGTTCCGTAGACGCTCGCCTGGAAATCGCCCGGCAGGGCGATGTCGACCCCCGCGGTCGCGTTGCCGGTGCGAACGCGGTAGGTCTGGTCGAAGTGATCGTCGCCGACCAGCCGATCAGGCCGGAAGTCGAAATAGCCGAACACCGAATTCGTGCCCGGCGGAGCGCGGAAATAGGGATTGGCCGCCGTTATCAGAACGAAGGTCTGCCCCGGAAGCGCAGCCTGCACGATGTCCCGGCGATCGGAATAGAGCACGTCCGCCCACAGGGTGACGCGATCGGACACGTCCTGCTGCGCGGATACGAGGCCCGAGTGGGTGCGGCTCTCGGGCAGCAGGTCGACCGGCCCGCGCGGATCGCACGTATTGATCCCCGGCGCGAGATCGGGCGCGGCGTAGATGGTGCCGGCGAACAGGTTGACGTTCGCATCGGGACAGACGGTCGAACGCGTGTCGATGCCCCCGACATCGCGGAAATCGAGCGAGCGGTAGTCGCGATCGGCACCCGTGATGTTGCTGTTCTGCTGGTACTGGTAGGCGAGCACGACCGAGCCCGTGTCCCAGTTCTGGCCGAATATCGCCCCTGCGTTCAGGGCGTCGTAGTCGTCCCCGAAGCCGTAGCGGAAATTGGCTTCGAGCCCGTCCACCCGCTTGCGGGTGATGAAGTTGATCACGCCGGCCACCGCTTCGGACCCGTAGATGGCCGAAGCGCCGTCGGCGACGATCTCGACTCGCTCGACCGCCAGTTCGGGGATCAGCGGATAGTCGGGGTTGGTCTGCTGCACGCTGCCGGAAATCAGGCGATGGCCGTTCATCAGCGGCAGCGTCGCGGCGGTCGGAAGGCCGCGCAGACCCGGAGCGAACGATCCGACCCCGCCATTGCTTACGCGCGGGGCGGTGTTGAAGCTGTTGAGCTGGGGTACTGTCGCGAGCAGTTCGGGCGTGCTCGCTGCGCCGATCCGCTCGACGTCTTCGCGCGTGACGGTGATCAGATCGGACCCGGTCGGCGGCACCCCGCGGATGCTCGTGCCGGTCACGACGATCACGCTTTCCGCAGCGCTGTCTTCTTCTGTGGCCTCTGTGTCGCTGGATCCGGCGTCACTCTGGTTCGCCTGCGCGTGGGCAAGGGCGGGCAGGCTCAGGATGGCTGCCGTCAGCGCAGACCGGCACAACAGACGTGCACGGCGCGGCATCGGAATCGACCTCATCGACATATTCTCTCTCCCATCGTGAAAGCGGACGTTGCCGCTGCCGGACTTTGTCGGCTTGATGTCATGCTTATGGTCTGACAGACCCGCGCGTAAGCGCAGGAGCGGACATCTCTGTGTCATCTGCGGACACGGTTAGGGGAGGGCCGGACAGGTTGACTATCTCGGGCCAAGCCGACGCCGAGGCGTCCATACCCAACGACCGCGTGGGATTTCCCACGCTGAACCAGCGCATTTTCGCGCCGTTCAAGATTGCAACGGTGATCGACACGGTCGCAGAGCGCGGAATCTCTGCTGAAACCGTGCTCGACAAGACCGGCCTGACGCCGGTCGAGGTGCGCGATCCGCACACGCTGACCTCAATCGGCCAGTACCTCACCGCGTGCGAGAACATCGTGGCGGCCGGCGCCGGCTTCGCGGATGCGTTCGCGATCGGGGCACGGCTGCACCTCTCCGCCTATGGCATGTATGGCTACGCGCTGATGTGTTCGCCCACGATGCGCGATTTCTTCGACTTCGCGGTCCGTTACCAGCCGCTCGCCACTCCGACGGTGCGGCTCCACTGGCGGGTCGAGGGCGATGTGGCGATCTGGCAGTTCCGCGAGATCTATCGCGACATGATGAGCGACGATGTCCGCACCTTCCTCGCTCGCCAGCAAATGAAGATGACCTTCACCCATATCCGCGACGCTGCGGGCACCGACAACCTGCCGATGCGCGCGCTGTTCGCGCTGCCTGAAGACGAGCACGCCGCGCAGGACGCCCGCGAGCTTTCGTGCGAATGCCTGTACGATCAAGAAGCCAATGAACTGCACTACCCTGCGGGTATCCTCGAAAGCACGCCAGAGCTGGGGAATCGCCTGACCCGGATCATGCTGGAGGAAACCTGCGAGCGGCTGATTGGACAGTCGCGCATTTCCTCCGGCCTTTCGGGCGAAGTCTATCAGTTGCTGCTGAGCGCGCCCGGCCAGTTCCCCTCGATGAAGGCAGTAGCCGCCCAATTGGGTCTGCAGGAGCGCACCCTGAGACGGCGTTTGGCAGCCGAGGATTCCACCTATGCCTCGATTGTCGACGAGGTGCGACGCAAGCTCGCGATCGAATACCTTCAGGCGACGCGAATGAGCGTGGAGGATGTCGCCTGGAAAGTCGGATTCAGTGACGGTGCGAACCTGCGCCGTGCCGTCCGCCGGTGGACGAACAAGACGGTCAACCAGATACGGGCGGAGAAATGACCCGTCCTGCGCCCCCGCCCTTGCCTGGCCGGCAGCGCATCTCCTTGACCTGAGCTGGCGCGCCACCTGGAGCTGGTGCCGGCAGCGGGAAAAACCGAACGACCGGCTGAAGGCCAGGCCTGTCAGAGCGACCTATACGCCCCTGTTGCGGCGAGCAACAGGTCCCAGAGACCCGCCAAATCCGCCGATCTTGCCTGGGGTTTCACGCGCTCTACACCTCACTTTCCCTTAACCATATCGTTCGATAGTCGGCGGATGGAACGCGACGCCGCGACATACACGATCTCGATGGCCGAGCGGGTCGGTGCTGGCCGCCTGTTTCGCAGCAGCTTGGCGATCGGCAATGACATCCAAAGTCGCCTCTACGCGCAGCTGCTGAACTCGCCGAGCGCGGCCCTGATGGGTTCGCTGTGTTCGCTGATCATCCTGACGACCGCGAATATTCGTTCACCGTCCACGGTGTTCACCGTGTTCACGGTCCTCGAGATTGCGGTTGCCCTTGCTCGCCTCCTCGAGTGGCAGCGGCGCCGGGCGCCGGAGGCCCGGGCAGCAACTATCGATGTGAGCTGGTCAGCCCTGCTCTCGATCCTGTGGTGCGGCCTGCAGGGGGCCTTGGCTTTCACCATCATGAGCGGCAGCGATCCGGTGCTCCAGGTTCTTTCCGCGACGACGGTCATGGCGCTGCTCGGGCCCGTGTGTTCGCGCAATTACGCTGCCCCCGCCTTCGCGATGCTCTTGCTCTTGCTTCTGGACCTCCCCTTCGTGGCCGGCGCTGTCGTGTCGGACCAACCATGGCTGTCGGTGATCGTCCTGCTCACGCCGCCTTTTGTTTTCGGCGCGCGCCAGATCATCAATACTTTTCACGAGACGCTCTCGAAGAGTCTGCTGGCCGAGGAAGAAAACCTCCAGCTGGCGCTCCACGACAGCCTGACCGGCATATACAATCGTCACGGGATGGATGAGCGACTGAGCCGACTGGTCGCCAGGCCAGGGCAGACGATGGCGATCGTCTCGCTCGATCTCGACGGCTTCAAGGGCATCAACGACGAATACGGTCATGGAGCGGGAGACTCCGTTCTCGTCGAAGTCGCGCGAAGGATCACGCTCGGAGCGGGAGAGAAGGGTATCGTCGCACGCATGGGCGGCGACGAGTTCATGGTCGTGGTTCGCGATTGCGATGTCGATCACGTACGCAGATTTGGCGAAGTGCTGGTCGAGGCAATCTGCGATGAGGAGTTCGCGATAGCTCCCGACATCGTGGTTCGGGTCGGGGCCAGCGCCGGGTTCGCCTGTCTGCCCGAAGACGCGCTGACCACACACGAGCTTCGCATCCGTGCCGACAGAGCGCTTTATGACGCCAAGGATGCGGGAAAGCGGACCTGCAGGCGCTATCGTGAGGCGGGGCGATCGATCGATCGCCCGGTCTGAATGAGGTCGCGATGCGGCTCCCTGGCTCCTAGCTCCGTTCGATCGGGCTGAGCGGCCACCAGGGGCCCTCCGGCCTTTCGGCCTTGTGCCGTCCGAGATCGCGCAGCCGGGCCATGAAGGCCGGCTTGAACATCTCGTCCTTCTTGAAGTTCTCGCCCACATCGCTGGAGAAAGTGTCGTAGCGATCGGCGCTGGTCAGCAGGATCCTGCCATAGGGATTGTTGAGCCGAAGTCCCGCGATCGCGCCGATCTCGCTCTCGTTGACGAGCAGGTCGTAGCCGCGCTGGCCGTTCTTGAGCGGGCCAGAGCTCGTGTTGAGCCGGTCGTCCTTCTTGCGCGCGGTGGGCCCGTTGCGCACGACATAGACCGTGGGTGCCTTGTCCTCGTATTCCTGCGCGAAGCTCGCCTGCTCCATGCTCGCCAGCGCCTTTCCGCCCCTGTGCGCCTTGGTCATCATCTCGCGCACTTCCCGGTCGACCGCCGCCATGGCGCGGTCGAAGAAGACCGACCGGCGGACGCCGCCGTCGTAGAGCGACAGCGCCTTGCCGTCGCTGCCCGCCACGCGCAGCTGCTGGTGGAAAACGGGCATGGCCGAAGAGGCCATGGTCGCCGCAGCCAGCGCCTCGGCCGCAGCGGACGGGGTTGGTGCGGCATTGACGAGTTCCTTCACCTCGGCATAGCGGAACACGCCACGCTCGGCTTCGACGAAGCCGACGAAGCCCTCGATGTTCGACTGACCGATCGCCTCGATCAGGCTCTCGTCGCCCCCGGGCATCAGCGCTTCGATGACCCGCCGGCGCAGCGGCTCGGTGCCCGCAGCCGAACCGAACAGCGGTACGCTGATCAGCCCGGTATTATGGACAACCTCGCTCTCGCTCTCAGGAGAATAGCCCCATACCAGCCTATCGAGCGCGAAGCGGCGCATGGCGGACGTCTGTTTCGGATCGAGCGCGACCATCAGCATCAGCGCCTGCAGCGAGCCGGTCGAAATGCCGGTGATGACACCGATGCCCGGCAGCGCGAGCTCGTCGGCGCTGTGGCGGCTCAATGTGTCGAACAGTCCGGCGCCATAGGCCCCCCACTGCCCCCCGCCCGAAAGCAGGAGCACGTTGCAGTCGGGCCGACCGGCATCGCCGCAGCTCTGCACCGCCTCGCGGATGGAGCACGACATGCGGTCGTCTAGCCGGCAGACCTCGGCATCGGGCACATCGGCCTGCACGTCGCGGATGAATGGGCCGACATCGCCATCGACGACGTGGGTATAGAAACCGTCGATCCGGAAGGTCAGCGCTCCGCGCCTGAAGACCGTAAAGGCAAAGAAAGCCAGCGCCACCACGCCCAGGATTCCGGCCGCGACGCCCCACAGGAAATTTTCCATCGACTCGTCCTCCCCCGGTCGAACCGGTAGGGACCCTGCGCGCAAAAGACTGGAATTTCAATCAGCCGTGTGCGCCGAACTCGTTCGCGATGGCGGTGGAGATGCGCAGACACAGCGCATGGGCCTGTTCGATCGGGTCGATATAGTTCGCCCGGATGGCGGCATAGCCCTCGCCCACGCCCACCGGATATTCGCCCGGCTCGTCGAGGGTGAAATCCTCCTTGCGCGGGAAGCTGGTGGGGAAGGCGCGGCGCAATTGCGCCAGCGCCTCGTCCACGCGCAGGGTGAAGACCATTTCGAGCACGTCGGTCCGGCTGATGTCGTTGGCGCGGCTGAAGGCAGGGACCGAGACGACCTTGAGGAACATGTGCTGCAGCAGCGCGAGGCGCACCGCCTGGAGCACGCCGATCGCGCGGCGCGTACTCTCGCGTTCGGGATGCGGATCGTCGTCGGGGACGAGATCGAACAGGCGATGCAGCTTCAAGGCGTCGACGCGCAACCGCGAGGCGAGCCGACGATAGACGCCGTTACGATCGTCCTTGATGAGATATTCGGCGAGCGCCTCGCAGGCCTCGGCAAGATGCTGTTCGGTTCCGCGATAGGGGCGGCTCGCCCAATAGGCGGAATTGAACAGTTCGCCGAAGGCGGCGACGGTCTTGATGCTGGCGAGCGCATTGGAGGCGCGGACCAGCCGCATGATCTGCCGCCCGCGCGGGCTCTCGGCGAGCAGCGCGCCGACTTCCTCGATCTGGCTTTCCGCCGCGCTGCCGACGCCGGCGATGATGTTCACGGGATAGCCCAATTGCTGGAGGATGGCATTGTGCGGGATCGCGCGGATTTGTCGCAGGCTCATCTCGCGATCGGCAGAAAGGTCGCTCTGGCGACGCGACTTGCGGCTGCCGGTTTCATTGAGCAGGCCGAGGCCGAAGGCAGTGATCGCGCGGCTGTAGGTGCGGCTTTCGAGATGGTCGCGCTGGTGTTCCTTGATCGCACGGTAGAAATCGAGGCTGATGTCGGTGCGGCGATAGAAGGGGTCTGTGGGCACATCGGGATCGGTATGCGCCGGACTGTGCGTGGCGATCTGCGTCAGCGTGGCAAGTGCGATGTCGGGCGTCGCGAAGAGCAGATAGCCGTCGCCGCCCTGGAAGCTCGCCTCGGGTTCGAGCCTGATGCCGGAGCGGGCGAAGCGACGCTGCGCCCAGGCGCTGAGCGCCCATTCGATACGATCGCCGAAGCTCGACGGATGCGCGCCGCGCCCCATGCCCTCGCCATGCGTGTTGAAGATCAGCGCCGAAACGTCGCCCAGCCCGTTGGCGGCCATCGCCTCTGCGAGGCGGCCCTGCAGGCGCTCGATCGCCAGGCTTGCGGGAATCTGCCCGACGAAGCGCCCCGCGTCGGAAAAGCCGGTCTGGATGGCGATGCGCCCGCGTTCCTTGGCGTAGGCCTGATAGTCGGGCTCGGCGAGCAGCAGGTCGAGGAACCGCCCGCCATGCTCGAGCGCGGTTTCGGTCTCGAACAGCGGCGAGACGTCAACCTTGCCGGCGATTCCGAAAGCGCGCGCGAAATAGAGCGCGGCAAGAACGGTCGCCGGCTGTTCGCATTCGGCCACGAGCATGCGGATCGGCGCGTCGCCATCCACATGCTTGAGGATCTGGTCCATGACGAGGAACTGGCGCACCGCGGTCGAGCTCTCGACCGCGAGGCTGGCGAAATTGGCGCTCTGCGGTTCGACTTCGGCGAGCAGTTCGCGCAGCGCGGCGATCGCGCCGCGGCTGGAGAGATCGATATCCGCCGCATCGCCCAGCCGGGCGCGGATCGCATTGTGCAATTGCTTGGCGTTCACGCGGAAATGGATCCAGCCCATGCCGAGCCCGTCGGCGCGCATCGCTGCGGCGAGTGTGCGCAGGGCGATGGCGCGCTCGGCTTCGCTTCCAGCCGCCTCGTCTTCGAGTTGGCCGATCAGCGGCGTGAGCGACAGCAGCTTGTCGGGATGGTCCGCGGTCAGGCGGTTGGCGGCGGTCGAGAGATCGGACGGGTCCGAGAGGTCGCCGGCGAATTCCTCCGCGCTGGCCTGGGCGCGCTGCTGGGCGCCGCGCAGCTTGTCGAGCAGGGCATGCGCGGGATCGATCGCCTCGAGCGAGGCGGCATAGCGCGCCAGGCGCTGCGCCTTCTCGGCAAGGCGGAAGGCGATCGAGGTGTACCAGGTGATGTCGGTCCGCCCGTCCATGTCGTAACCGACCCAGCTGGCGAAGCGGAAAGGCAGCGGCTTCAGTTCGGTCCAGCGGTCGGGAAAGGCGTCACGTGCGCGGCGCAGGACGCTGCCCACGATCCGGTCGCGCGCGTCCTGCGCGTTGACGAGCGCCGCCATGGCGCATTCGTGTTCGTAGCGGAGCGTGATCTCGGGCTTTTCGCCGGGTTCCTGCGTCGCGGCCTTGCCCCCGCCGGCGATTTCCTCGGCCACCACCGCGCTCTGCTGCGGCGACAGGAGGAAGGTGGGATGGGCGGTGAACACCGCATGCATGTGCGGCTGCTCCCAGAAGGCACGAAAGGCCTCGAAACCCTCGTCCGCCGCGGCGAGTTCCGACAGCCGCTCTTCCGCCGCATCGGGGCGGAGCAGATTGCGCAACCGCGCCGCGCGGGCGTCGAGCGATCGCGCTTCGAGTTCGTCGACCAGCCCGGCCAGCGCGGCGATGTCGAGCTCTCCGCTCTCGAGCTTGCGCGAAATGTCCAGCGAAAGCTGGAAGACGGGGTTGAATAGTGGTGTTTCGCGGGTCTGGCGGTGGAGCACGCGGAGCCGTTCGCTCAGGCTCGCCAGCGTCGGTTCGATTTTCGTCTCTGTCATCACTCTACCCTATGCCCCGCCAAGGTGTCGGTTCCGCGGCAAATGGGCCGAACTGTCAAGGCGACGGCGGGCCGGACGTCCGTGAATACGCATGCGGATGTCGCGTCGACGCAGATCGGCTGCGGGCTTCCTGCACTCTGGGGTGGACAGGCGCAGCCACAGCGGTCACCCCCGTCATCACACCAACTGCCCAGGCTTGCGAAAGACAGTACATGAGCGAATGGACCATCGGCATCATCGGAGGATCGGGGCTCTACGCCATCGATGCACTGGAGGATGCTCAGTGGATCCCGGTGCAATCGCCCTGGGGTGACGCATCGGACGAAATTCTGTGCGGCACCATCGGTCATGTCCGTGTGCGCTTCCTGCCGCGCCACGGGCGCGGGCACAGGATCGCGCCCTCGACGCTCAATGCGCGCGCGAATATCGACGCACTGAAGCGCGCCGGCTGCACCGACATCCTCGCGATCAGTGCGGTGGGTTCGCTCGCCGAGGACCTGCCGCCCGGCCGTTTCGTCACGGTCGACCAGTTCATCGACAACACCAGGGGGCGCCCCTCGAGCTTCTTCGGCGACGGTTTCGTCGCGCATGTCTCGATGGCGGATCCGGTGTGCGAGCGCCTCGCGAAACATGCGGCGAAGGCAGTCGTCAAGGCCGGCGGTGAATGTGCCGAAGGCGCAACCTATCTCGCTATGGAGGGGCCGCAGTTCTCCTCGCGCGCGGAGAGCCGCCTCTATCGCCACTGGGGGGCCGAGGTGATCGGGATGACCGGCATGCCCGAGGCCAAACTCGCGCGCGAAGCCGAGCTTCCCTACGCCCTGCTGGCGATGGTGACCGACTACGATTGCTGGCGCGACGAGGAAGAAGCGGTCGATGTCGCGCAGGTCGTCGCGCAGATGGACGCGAATTCGAAACTCGCGCGCAAGGCGGTCGAAGCCTTCTGCCGGGGCCTGCCCGAGAGGCGCACGCCCTCGCCGATCGACCGGGCGCTCGACGATGCCGTTATCACCGCGCCCGACAAGCACGACAAGGCGGTGCTCGCGAAGCTCGATGCCGTTGCCGGGCGGCTGTTCCGCCAGGGATGAGCGGCGTATACGATCTGCTCGTCGTCGGTGGCGGTATCAATGGCGCGGGGATCGCCCGCGATGCCGCGGGCCGCGGCATGAAGGTGCTGCTGGTCGAAAAGGACGACCTCGCCTCGCACACTTCCTCGGCCAGCACCAAGCTGATCCACGGCGGGCTGCGCTATCTCGAGCAATACGATTTCCGCCTCGTCGCCGAGAGCCTGCACGAACGCGAGGTGCTGCTCGCCGCCGCACCGCATATCATCCGCCCGCTGCGCTTCGTCCTGCCGCACGAGCCGAGCATGCGGCCCCGGTGGATGCTGAAGATCGGACTGATGCTTTACGACCGGCTGGGGGGTCGGCGCCGCAGCCTGCCGGGCTCGACGTCCATCGACCTGCGCAGGGCGCCGCACCGTTCGATCCTGCAGGATCGCTTCACCCACGGCTTCGAATATTCGGACTGCTGGGTCGAGGATGCGCGACTGGTGGTGCTGAGCGCCATGGATGCGGAGCATCGCGGGGCCACCATCCGCACGCGCTGCGAATGCATCGCGCTGGAACGCCACCAGGACCACTGGCGCGCGACGCTGCGCAGCGAGGCAGGTGAGGAGCAGGTGACCGCACGCGCCGTCGTCAACGCCGCCGGGCCCTTCGTCGACCGGGTGGCGCGGGTCGCTCTGGGCGTGGGAACGCCCGCGCATCTCCGGCTGGTCAAGGGCAGTCACATCATCGTGCGCCGCGCCTATCCGGGCGAGCATGCCTATATCTTCCAGCAACCCGACGGGCGCATCGTCTTCGCCATCCCCTACGAGCGCGACTACACACTGATCGGCACGACCGATCTTCGCTATGAAGGCGATCTCGACCACGTCGCGATCACGCCCGGAGAAACCGCCTATCTGTGCGACGCCGCCTCGCGCTATTTCGCGAGCGCGGTGAGCGCGGAAGAGATCGTCTCCAGCTATTCGGGCGTGCGACCGCTCTACGAAGACAATGCGAAAAGCAACTCGACCGTCACACGCGACTACGTCTTCGAGCTGGAGGCCGACGGCGGCGCGCCAATCCTGTCGGTCTACGGCGGCAAGCTGACCACCTATCGCCGGCTGGCCGAGCACGCGCTCGACCGACTGGCCAGGGCGATGCCCATCCCGGGCAAGCCGTGGACTGCGGGCGCCCCGCTTCCCGGTGGGAACCTCGATGGCGATTTCGCGGGTTTCCTGTGGCGGGCGCACGAACGCTGGCCGTGGATCCCCCCCGAAATGCTCCAGCGCCTCGCCCGGGCCTACGGCACGCGCATTGTCGATCTGCTGGGCGGTGCATCGGGCCTTTCCGAACTGGGCGAGGACTTCGGCGGCACGCTCTACGAGGCGGAAGTGCGCTATCTGGTGACCCATGAATATGCCCGTGCGCCCGAGGACGTGCTGTGGCGGCGCGGCAAGCTTGGACTGCATCTTGCGGCCGAGTCCCACCAGGCAGTCGCCGACTGGTTCGCCGCGCGCGCCTAGAAGACGTTACGGAACAAGCGGCTCTCACAAAGCTTGAAAGGGGACACACCCGGGTCCAAGGGGCCCGCAAATCCCATCCTGCCTACCGGAGTCGTATGGCCCTGCACGATCCAGCGCATCTGTCCCCCATTTCCCGCCAGACCTTACGCGAAGCCTATCGCGCGGAAGAGAACGCCTGCGTGGCCGAGCGCATGGCGCAGGCCGGCGGGGCGAGCGCGAAACACGAGGAAGCGGCGCGCATCGCCATCGGGCTGATCGAAGCCGCGCGCAAGCGCAAGGCGAGCGGGATCGACGCGTTCCTCCAGCAATACGGCCTCGCGACCGAAGAAGGCGTGGCGCTGATGTGCCTCGCCGAGGCGCTGCTGCGTGTACCCGATGCGGCCACCGCCGATGCGCTGATCCGCGACAAGATCGGCGACATCGACTGGGCCGAGCACATGGGCGAAAGCTCTTCGACCTTCGTCAACGCCGCGACCTTCTCGCTCATGCTCACGGGCGAGGTTCTCGAACGGCCCGAGGAAGCGCAGAAGGGCATGCGCCGCAGCCTCAAGAACGCCGTCACGCGACTGGGCGAGCCTGTCATCCGCCGGGCCACGCTGCAGGCGATGCGCATTCTCGGGGGACAGTTCGTCTACGGTCGCACGATCGAGGAATCGCTGAAGCGCGCGAAGCCCGAGCGCGCCAAGGGGCTCACGCACAGCTTCGACATGCTGGGCGAAGCCGCGATGACCTATGATGATGCCGAACGCTACCGGGTCAACTACCACAAGGCCATCGACCGCCTGGTCAAGGAAGCCAGCGGCGACGTCCGCACCTCGCCCGGGATCTCGGTGAAGCTGTCGGCGCTGCACCCGCGCTACACCTTCCTCCACGCCGATCTCGCGATCGGGGACCTGCTGCCGATCGTGCGCGACCTCGCCACCGCGGCGCGCGATGCCAACATCCACTTCACCATCGACGCCGAAGAAGCCGACCGGCTCGAACTGTCGATGGATCTGATCGAGGCGCTGGCACGCGACGACAGCCTGTTCACGCGCCCCGACGGAAGCCGCTGGGAAGGCTTCGGCCTCGCCATCCAGGCGTACCAGAAACGCGGCGTGCCAATGATCGACTGGGTCGCGCGCCTGGCGCGCAAACACGACCGCAGGTTCTTCGTCCGGCTGGTCAAGGGCGCCTATTGGGATACCGAGATCAAGCTGAGCCAGGTCGGCGGCTACACCGACTTCCCGGTCTTCACCCGCAAGCTCGGGACCGACGTCAGCTATCTCGCCTGCGCCGAGAAGATGCTGGCGGCCGACGACGCAATCTACCCCGCTTTCGCCACGCACAACGCCTATACAATCGGTGCGATCAAGGCGCTGGCCGGCCCCAAGCAGTTCGAGTTCCAGCGGCTCCACGGAATGGGCGAGGACGTCTACGGCGCGCTGGCCCAGATGGAGGGCAACCGGCCGACCAATGTGCGCATCTACGCGCCGACGGGAACGCACAAGGACCTGCTCGCCTATCTCGTGCGTCGCCTGCTCGAAAACGGGGCGAACAGCTCCTTCGTCAACCGCATGGCCGATGCCGATGTGCCGGCGGCCGACCTCGCGACCGATCCGGTGGCCGACATGGCTGCACTCGATCCCTATCGCAATCCGGCGATCCCGCTGCCGACCGACATCTTTCCCGACCGCCGCAATTCGGCCGGGGTCGACCTCAGCGACCCGCTGGTGCTCGAACCGCTGCAGGAACGGCTCGCCAGGCTGGAAGACCGCCACTGGATCGCCGAGCCGACCTTCAAGTCGGGGGCCGAGGGCGAGAGCGCGCCGATCAACAAGCCGCACGACCTCTCCGCCGAAGTCGGCACGCGCCGCGACACGCTCGATTTCGAAGTCGAGGAAGCGATCACCCGCGCACAGGCGATCCAGCCCGGCTGGGATCGCCTCGGCGGCGAAAAGCGCGCGGTCCTGCTCGAGGCTGCGGCCGATTTATTCGAGGAGCATACCGACGAGTTCCTCAGCCTGTGCCAGCGCGAGGCGGGCAAGACGCTGCTCGACGCGGTGCTCGAGCTGCGCGAGGCGGTCGATTTCCTGCGGTTCTACGCCAATGAAGCGCGGCGCCAGTTCACGCGGCCCATTATCCTGCCCGGCCCGACCGGCGAGGAAAACCGCCTGAGCCTCCATGGCCGCGGCGTCTTCGCCTGCATCAGCCCATGGAACTTCCCGCTGGCGATCTTCATCGGCACGCCGGCCGCCGCGCTCGCGGCGGGCAATACGGTGGTGGCCAAGCCCGCCGAGCAGACCCCGCTGATCGCCGCGCTCGCGGTACGGCTGTGCCACGAGGCGGGGATCCCCGAGGAAGCCTTCCAGCTGCTGCCCGGCGCGGGCGACGTGGGCGAGTTCATCACCTCCGATCCGCGCATCGCGGGCGTGGCCTTCACCGGCTCGACCCAGACCGCGCAGGCGATCAATCGCGGCCTCGCCTCGCGCGACGGCCCGATCGCCACGCTGATCGCCGAGACCGGCGGGCAGAACGCGATGATCGTCGATTCGACCGCGCTGCCCGAACAGGTCACGCGCGACGTCGTCGCCTCCGCCTTCCAGAGCGCGGGCCAGCGCTGCTCGGCACTGCGCGTGCTCTACATCCAGGACGACGTCTACGACGAGATGCTGCGGATGATCCGCGGCGGGTTCGAAGCGCTCACCATCGGCAATCCGGAAGAGCTTTCGACCGATGTCGGCCCGGTGATCGATCCCGACGCCAAGTCCTCGCTCGAACGCCACATCGCCCGGCGCAAGAAGGGTGGCCGCGCGGTCTGGCGCCGCCGCCTGCATCGCGGCGCCAATGCCGGCTGCTTCGTCGCCCCGACGATCATCGAGATCGATTCGATCCTCGACCTGAAGCGCGAGAATTTCGGCCCGATCCTGCATGTCGTGCGCTGGAAGGCCTCCGACCTCGAGCGTGTGATCGAGGACATCAACGCCACCGGCTTCGGCCTGACTATGGGCCTGCACAGCCGCAACGACGATGTCCGCGCCTTCGTCGAGGCACGCGCCACGGTCGGCAATTTCTACGTCAACCGCAACCAGATCGGCGCGGTGGTCGAAAGCCAGCCCTTCGGCGGCGAAGGCCTGTCGGGCACCGGCCCCAAGGCCGGCGGCCCGCACTATGTCCAGCGCTTCGCGACCGAACGCGTGGTGTGCATCGACACGACTGCCGCCGGGGGGAATGCGACGCTATTGGCGAGCTAGGGATTGAGGCATCTCAAGGTCTGAGCGCAGTCCTTCAATGAACTCGAAAAGCCCAGGATCGTCGTCGGGCACCCCGCTTGCCAGGATGGCCGCAACTTTCTCGCGAGCCTCATCGGGCCTGCCTGATCTCTGTAACGCCAAGGCGCGGTTCGATTCGATTAGGGCCCGGTTCGCGCCAGGGATTGCCACCGCGCGATCATAGGCATCAAATGCTTCGTCATATCGCGCTTGGTCGGACAGGTAATTACCCAGAAGATTTGCGTTGAGCCAACTTGTCGGGGCGACTTCAAGACCACTCTCGAGCACGGCAATTGCTTGGTCTTTGGCTCCATCCCGCGCCAAAGCCTGTGCCTCGACCTCAAACCCTCCTGAATGACGAAGGTCGTGCAAGTACCTGGCAATGGTCAGTGCCTTGGCTGTTTGCCCCTCCCTTACATACCCGAGGCCGCGATCCACTAGGCGCTCGGCTTGCCTGTGCGGATTCGTAGATTTGAAAAGTGAAGTCAGCCAACGCATTCCCGCCAAGTACCACAGGAGTGTCGGGACACCACCGTATGGGACGCCTGAATGTCATAAGGGGATATTCCCCGCACCAAGCTTGCCCCCGCCAGCCCAATCGGGAATCCCTCTCCCATGGCGATTCTTTCCGACAAGTGGATCCGCGACAAGGCGCAGAACGAGGGGATGATCGAGCCCTTCGTCGAGGCGCAGCGTCGCGAAGGGTGCATCTCCTACGGGCTGTCGAGCTTCGGCTACGACGCCCGGGTAGCGCCCGAGTTCAAGATCTTCACCAATGTCGACAGCGCGGTGGTCGACCCCAAGGACTTCGCCAGCAACAGCTTCGTCGACCGCGAAACCGACGTCTGCGTGATCCCGCCCAACAGCTTCGCGCTGGCGCGCACGGTCGAATATTTCCGCATCCCCGAAGACGTGCTCGTCATCTGCCTCGGCAAGAGCACCTATGCCCGCTGCGGGATCATCGTGAACGTCACCCCGCTGGAGCCGGGCTGGGAAGGCCATGTGACGCTGGAGTTTTCGAACACCACGCCGCTGCCCGCGCGGATCTACGCCAACGAGGGCGCGTGCCAGTTCCTCTTCCTCCAGGGGAACGAGCGGCCCGAAGTCACCTATGCCGACCGCGCGGGCAAGTACATGGGCCAGCGCGGCGTCACGTTGCCACGGCTGTGACCGCCAGGGAATGAGCGTGGGCCGCTTCCCCTTCTGGCGCGTGGTACCGGGCCAGCGAAGCGGCAGTTTCACCCTCCCCGTCATGCCCCCGGCGACCGCCGGGCCCGAGGGGGCACCGCATATCATGGGCGGGGTCGCGCTGGCGGCGATCGTCGATGCGATGGAACTCGACAGCGAGCTGCCGCTGCTGTGGGCGCAGGTGCAGTTCCTCGGCCCAACGCAGCATGCCGAGGAACTCGCCATCGAGGTCGAGCAATGCCGCGGCGGGCAGGCGGTGGCGCAATATGCCGCCTCCGCCAGCGTGAACGGGCGACCGACGCATCGGGCGAACGGTGCGCTCGGATCACGCGAGCCGAGCGAACAGACGCTGTTCGCCGCGATGCCCGAAGTGCCCGGCCCCGAGGAGTCGCTCGCGGTGGAAGGCAGCTGGTCCGCACCCGGAACGCTGCCCTACCAGTTCGACTACCGCGTCGCGATGCAGGACGAGGAGCGCGGGGTCCAGGCGCTCTGGACCCGCTCGCGCGCCAATTTCGCGGTGGATGCGGGCTGGCTGGCGATCATCTCCGACCTCTTCCTCGGTGCGCATCCGGCGACGCGGGGCGGATCGAGCCTCGATGCCATGTTCCGTTTCGTGCAGGGCTGCGATCCGGGCTGGGTTCTCTCCTTCATCGAACTGGCCGCCTTCGATCGCGGCGTGGTCCACGGCTCGGCCCGCCATTTCGCCGAGGACGGGCGGCTGCTCGCGATCTCGAGCCAGACCGGCGTGCTGCCGCGCATCCCGCGCGCGCCGTAACGGCTTTGACTCTCCCGCGCCCCACGCGCACACCTAGGCCCGAAGGAGAGAGATTCCATGGCTGACCGCGAGTTCGACATCATCGTCTATGGCGCCACCGGCTATACCGGCCGCCTCGTCGCCGAACATTTCGTGCGCGAATACGGCAATGCCGCCGATGGCCCCAAATGGGCGATGGCGGGGCGCAGCATGGACAAGCTCGAGGAGGTGCGCGACGCGATCGGCGCGCGGACATCGACGCCGCTGGTGGTCGCCGATGCCGACGATCCCGCCAGCCTCGAAGCGATGTGCCACCGCACCAGGGTCGTGCTGACCACGGTCGGCCCCTACCAGCTCTATGGCGACGAGCTGGTCGCCGCCTGCGCCAAGACCGGCACCGATTATGCCGACCTCTGCGGCGAACCCGCCTGGATGCGCGAGATGATCGATGCGCACCACGAGCAAGCGAAGGCGAGCGGTGCGCGGATCTGCTTCTCGAGCGGCTTCGATTCGATCCCCTTCGATCTGGGCGTGCTGATGCTGCAGCAGGAGGCAGTGGCGCGGCACGGCTCGCCCGCCCCGCGCGTGAAAGGCCGCGTCCGTTCGATGCAGGGCACCTTTTCGGGCGGCACCGCGGCGAGCCTCACCGCGACGATGAAGGCGGCGGCGAAGAACCCCGGCATCATCAAGGTGCTCAACAATCCCTTCGGGCTGACGCCCGGTTTCGAGGGCCCCGACCAGCCGAGCGGGATGATCCCCCACTATGAGGACGAGCTCGGCAAATGGGCCGCGCCCTTCATCATGGCGACGATCAATGTGAAGAACGTCCACCGCACCAATTTTCTGCGCGGGCACCCCTATGGCGCGGATTTCCGCTACGACGAAATGATGCTCACCAGCCCGGGCGAGGCGGGCAAGGCCGCCGCCAACGCGGTAATGGACATGCTCAAGAACCCGTTCGGCGCCAAGCCGCCCAAGCCGGGCGAGGGACCGAGCAAGCAAGAGCGCGAGAACGGGCATTACGACGTGCTCTTCGTCGGCGAATGGCCCGACGGCACGCGGCTGCACTACGGCGTGAAGGGCCGCTACGATCCGGGCTATGGCTCGACCAGCCGGATGCTCGCGGAAACCGGCCTGGCCCTGCTCGACAGCAAGGCCGAAGGCGGAGTGGGGACGCCGGGCGCCTTCCTCGGCGAAGCGCTGGTCGAGCGGCTGCGCGATCATGCCGAGATCGCGTTCTCGGTCGAAGAATAGGGAACGCCTGCCCGCCGAAGCGATTCAAGAGGGACACAGGGGAGAGAAATCAATGGCTGCCATCGCTGCACTCGTCGGGCGCATCCTGCTCGGCGCGCTGTTCGTCTTCGCCGGCCTCGGCAAGGTCATGGATCCCGCGAGCACCGCCGCCTACATGGAAGCCGAATCGCCCTTCCCCGGCAGCCTTGCGCTGGCGGTGGGCGCGTTCGAAATCGTCGCCGGGCTGGTGCTCGCCAGCGGCTTCATGACCCGCATCGCCAGCCTGGCGCTGGCCGGTTTCACCGTTCTGGCGACGCTGTTCTTCCACGAGAAGGTCACCGACCCCATGCAGGCGGCGATGGCGCTCAAGAACGTCGCCATCACCGGCGGGCTGCTGATGGTCTTCGCCTACGGCCAGCTGCGCGGACGGATCGGCGAGATCGACGAGCGCGCCAAGCGGCTCGACGCCGAGGTCAAGGCCGCGCACGCCGAGGGCAAGGCCGAGGGACTGGCCGCCGCGCCGACCACAACCACCGTGGTCGACCGCGATGGCGACGGCCACCCCGGCTGAGGCGTCAGAAGTTGACCCGGGCGCTGACCCTGATGTCGCGCCCGGCGAGCGGGGCGTAATCCTTGAGGAAGGACGTGGCGCGGCGCGCGTCGACGTCGAAAATGTTGTTTGCCGAGAGTGCGAAGCTGAGCGGCCGGTCTTCGCCCCACGGGCGCCAGGTAACCTCGGCATTGACCAGCGTATAGCCATCGGTCGGCGTTTCGAGCGGCGCGGTGCGCGTCTGGCCGTCGACCCATTCGACTTCCGCCCGGGCGTCGAACTTCATGCCTTCGAGCCCGATCCCGCCGAGCAGGCGCAGCGGCGGGATGCGCGGCGCGGGGCCATAGTCGAGGATCGTCGCATGGGTGTAGTCGGCAAGCGCATCGGCGACGATGTCCGCCCCGCCGATCCGCGCCAGCGTCAGCGTGCCCTGCAGCTCGAAGCCGTAGTAGCGCGCGTCGCCCTGCGTTCCCTGATAGACCGGCAGGCCATCCTCGATCGCTCCGGTGCGGCGTTCGTAGATATAGTCCGAAAACCAGGTGTGATAGGCCGAGGCTTCGAAAGTATAGCCATTGCCCCGTCCACGGAGCACCGCCTCGACGCTGGTCGCCTTCTCGACCGCGAAATCGGGATTGCCGATCTCGAACGACTGCGTGCCCGCGTGTGGACCGTTGGCGAACAGCTCCTCGGCGCTCGGAGCGCGACCGGTGCGCGCCACGTTGAAGCCGAGGCGCCAGTCGCCGGCGAAGTTCCATGTGCCCCCGACCGAAGCCGAAACCGTGTCGAAGCTGCGGCTGCCGGCAAAGAACTGCGGCTGGTCGGTGCCGGGATGCGCGCTCACGCCCTGGTGGTCGAAGCGAGCCCCGCCCTCGATCTTGACCGCGCCGAGGTCGAACTGCTGCACCGTGAAAAAGCCGAAGGTGGCGGTCGAGTTCTTCGGCAGGAAGGCTTCCTCGCCGATCACGTTGAAATCGCGGAACGAGTATTGCGCCCCGGTCGCCCCGCTCCACGCGCCACGCCGCGCCTGCGTCAGTTCGAGCCGCGCCTCCTGGCCCTTGTTGAGGAAGGTGGTGCCCACGGCGCCATCCTCCTCGAGTTCGGAATGCACGTAATCGGCATAGGCCCAGCGCAGACGGATCTTCTCGAAGATCCCGCCCGCGGGATCGATCTCGGCGCGCGCGTCGAGCCGGTCTTGCGCCAGGGTAATGCGCGGGGCTTCCTGCTCCTCGCCCGGCAGCGTCGCGAAGCGCAGCGGCACGCCGTAGAGCGAATCGAGATGGCTGTAGGCGACGCCGATGCTGCCGCCCTCGTCGATATAGGCCGCGCCGACACCGGCGCTCCAGGTCTCGGCGGCGGTATTGGGCAGTGTGCCGCGCACCGCGGCGTTTTCGGCATAGAGCGCATCGCCCGTCGCCGCGGCGGTCGCGAGTGCCTGCGCGCGCAGTGCCGGGGTCAGCGCATAGCCGCCGATGGCGAGGTCGTCGCTTTTCGAATAGCTGCCGTCGGCATGGAGCACGACCTTGCCGGCGACGGGCACGTCTACCGTCCCCGAGGCCGAGCGCTGGTTGGCGGCGGTGGCATAGTCGAAATCGGCGGCGACATGGACCGGTTCGTCGGGCACGCTGTTGGGCACGCGGCGGTCGATCACATTGACCACGCCGCCCACGACCGAGGGCGAATAGAGCAGCGCCTGCGGGCCGCGCAGCACCTCGATGCGCTCGGCGAGCAACGGGTCCACCGCGCTGGCATGGTCGGCCGAGGTGTTCGACACGTCGATCGTGCCGAGCCCGTTGGTGAGGATGCTGACGCGCTCGCCCTGCAGCCCGCGCAGGATCGGGCGCGAGGCGGTCGGGCCGAAGGAACTGGCCGAGACGCCAGGCAAATGCGCCAGCGTTTCGCCGATCGAGGGCCGCACGGCATTGGCGAGGTCTTCCTGCGACAGCACGCCGATCGCCGAGAGCATGTCCTGCCGGTTGGTCTGGAGCACGCCGGTGACGATGATCTCGTTCGACACGGACGCATGCGAGTCCGGATCGTCCGCGGTGGTGCGGGCATCCTCCTGCGGAGGCGGACTGGCCCCGGCCTGCTGTGCCATCGCGGGCTGCGCGACGGTCAGGGTGGCGACGGAAATCGATGCGAGAAGCGCGGCGCGCCCAAACTTATGATACAACATATCGCCGCCGGTTAGCGGTCCCGCGCTGCGATGCAACAACGAAATCTGCCAACGGCAGAAAACGCCTGACGAATCGTGCGCAGCGCAGGGCAGGACGAGGACTCGTCTCAGTCCTCCGCGGCTTGCGCACCGGCTTCGCGCTCGGCCGCGAGGCGCGCGATGTCGGCATCGGTGGCGGGACGAGCCGGATAGGCGCAGCCGCGCTGGGCCCCGACTCCCTTCAGAAAACCCCGCCGAGTAAGGCCCGCACGGATCGCGGTTTCGAGCCGGTCCTGCGCCTTGCGCGCGCCCGACACCTCGCGGATCAGGCCGCGAAAGGGAATCAGCGATGTGACCGCCACCTTGCCCACCGCGCCCGCGCCGAGACCGCCCGTTGCCTCCTCTGGAAGATCGAAATCGTCACCCAGGATGATGTCGAACCGCTCGACTTCGGCGATCAGCGCGCTGCAACTCGCGAGCCCGGCAAGGTCGTACGGGTCGATAACCGCACGGCCGAGCAGTTCGGGAATCTCGCCTTTCCTGAGATTGAGATCGGTCAGCGGTGTGGCGACCACGTCCGCCGCATCGGGATTCCGGTCGGTTATCGGCCTGTCCTGTCCCCAGGCCGGCGCACCCAGCGCCACCGCCACACCCATAACCCCCGCAACAACCAGTCCACGCATCGGCCCCTCCCGAAGCGACCCGCGACGAGGTTAGGACGTGACGCGACACCGCGCAAATCCGCACGGACATCAGCAAATGGGAGTTTCGTCGCTGGGAGGAAAAATGGAGCGGGCGAGGCGATTCGAACGCCCGACCCCAACCTTGGCAAGGTTGTGCTCTACCCCTGAGCTACGCCCGCTCACTGGCGCTACCGGAA
>NZ_JBLYYF010000014.1:0-8362 GCF_048550555.1 Qipengyuania sp.
CACGCTGGGCGGCCAGATGCCGCGCATTTCGGGTAATATCGCCACCGGCGGAGCCGGGATGCCGCGGATCACCGGGCGGATGGAGCGCAGCGAATCGGGCGGATCGGTCTTCCGCCTCGCGATGGAGCGCTATGCTGCGGGCGACAGCGCGCTCGCCGTGCCCAGCATCGTGATCGCTCAGGGAGCCGGCGGTGCAATCGGCTTTTCCGGTCGAATGCTCGCGAGCGGCCCCTTGCCGGGCGGTTCGGCGACCAATCTGCGAGTACCGCTCGAGGGCCGCTACGCCGACGGGAAAATCGCCCTCTGGCGACATTGTATCGATATCGGCTTCGATCGCCTCGAGCTCGCCAGCCTCGCATTCGAGCGGCGCGGCGTGACGCTCTGTCCGCCGCGCGGGCGCCCGATCCTCGCCAGTGGCCCCGATTCGCTGCGCATAGCCGCCGGGACCTCATCGCTCGATCTCGAAGGCTATCTCGGGGAGACGCCCATCCGGCTCGCGACGGGCCCGGTCGGGTTCGCCTATCCCGGCGTCATGACCGCGCGGTCGGTCGATGTCGCGCTGGGTCCGCCAGCGACTGCGAGCCGTTTCCGCATTACCGGCCTCGATGCCCGACTGGGCGACGACATCGCCGGAACTTTCAGCGGGGCCGACGTGGCGCTTGCCGCCGTTCCGCTCGATGTGACCGAGGCCGATGGCCGGTTGCGCTTCGCCGGGGGGCGGCTGGCGCTCGAGGGCGCCGACTTCACGCTGGTCGATCGCCAACAGCCGCCGCGGTTCGAGCCGCTGGTCGCGCGCGGGGCCGAGCTGACGCTGGTCGACAACACGATAGATGCCCACGCCGAACTGCGCCATCCGGGAAGCGACCGGCTCGTCACGAAAGTCGACATTCGCCATGACCTGGCGAGCGGCGCGGGGCACGCCAACCTCGATGTACCGGGTCTGCAATTCGATCGCAGCCTGCAGCCCGATCAACTTTCGCGACTTGCCCTGGGCGTCATCGCCAACGCCGATGGCATCGTGACCGGCAAAGGGCGGATCAACTGGGCACCCGATGGGACCGTCACCAGCACCGGCGCCTTTTCCAGCGACGACCTCGATTTCGCCGCGGCCTTCGGACCGGTGAAGGGGGCCAGCGGGACGATCGAGTTCACCGACCTGCTCAACCTGACGACCGCGCCGGGGCAGAAAATCCGCGTCGCCTCGGTCAATCCCGGCATCGAGGTGCTCGACGGCGAAGTCGAGTTCGAACTGCGCAACGGCGAATTGCTGGCCGTGTCCGGGGGCAGCTGGCCGTTCATGGGCGGACGCCTGATCCTGCGCGATGTCGACCTCAATCTCGGCATCAGCGAGGCGCGGCGCTACACCTTCGAGATCGTCGGGCTCGATGCCGCCGTGTTCCTCGCCACGATGGACCTCAAGAACATTACCGCCACGGGCATTTTCGACGGAACCGTGCCGATCGTCTTCGACGTCGACGGCAATGGCAAGATCGACGAGGGCGTGCTGATCTCGCGCCCCCCGGGGGGCAATATCTCCTACGTCGGCGAACTGACCTATGAAGACCTCTCGCCGATCGCCAACTTCGCCTTCGATGCCCTCAAGAGCCTCGACTACACGCAGATGCGCGTGATCATGGAGGGGCCGCTTACGGGCGAGATCGTCACTCGCGTGCGCTTCGACGGGGTCAGCCAGGGCGAGGGCGCGAAGTCGAACTTCATCACCAAGCGGCTGGCCGCGCTGCCGCTCCAGTTCCGCATCAACATCAAGGCGCAGTTCTACCAGTTGCTGACCAGCATGAAGTCGCTCTACGATCCGGCCGCCGTGCGCGATCCGCGCGATCTGGGCCTGCTGAGCGACGACGGGAAGCGCTTGCTGCGTCGATCCATCACGGGCGAGGAGGTCGAGCCCGATATCGATCCGGAAGACATCGTTCCGGATGAACCCACCATTCAGGAGCAGGAAAGCGAGTGAGGGCTATGAACACCTCTAAATTGACCGGGAGGATGGCTGCCGCCATGCTCGCCACAGTCGCGCTCGGCGGATGCATTACGGTAAATGCGCCGGAAGAGCCGATCGTGATCGAGCTGAACGTCAACATCCGCCAGGAAGTGATCTACCGGCTCGCGGAAGACGCGGGCAATACGATCGACGACAATGCAGATATTTTCTAATGGGTGACATGATGAACAAGATGACCAAATCGGTTCTCGCTGCCGCTGCCGTGGCCACCGCGCTCGGCGGATTTGCCGCGCCTGCCTTCGCCCAGCGCGACCCGGCCTATGCCGCCGCCCGCGCCGCCGGGCAGGTGGGCGAGAAGATGGACGGCTATCTCGGCGTCGTCGGCGCCGCGACTCCCGCTCTGCAGGGCATCGTCAACGATATCAACATCAAGCGCCGCGCGGTCTATTCGGAACGCGCCAAGGCAACCAATGCGACGATCGAGGAATACGCCCTGACCGCGGGTTGCCAGGCGATTCTCGCGACGGCGCCGGGCGAGAAATACCAGGCGCCCGACGGCAGCTGGCAGACGCGCACCGCCGCGCCGCCGCTGCGCGATCCGCGCTGCCCGTAACGCAGTTCGGGAAACCCGATCGGGATCGGCCCTCTCCCCTGAGCACGGGGAGGGGGCTTTTTTGTATCCGACCCGGCGATGGTGCGGTGCTCCGTGTTGACTCGCCACCACCCCCCTTCTAAGGGGGCGGCGCCCTCGGCGGGCAAGTCCGTGCCCGTGCCGCGCAACCCCCTGAAAAGGAGCAAGGCATGAGCGACGACGAACCCGCACGGGAACCAATCGAGGAGGATGCGCGGATCGACGCGCTGGAAAGGCGGCTCGCAGCCGCCCAGCAGCGCGAAGAACAGCGTAACCGTCCCAAGGCTTCCGGAGCCGATGCGAACTATCGCAGCGGCAACCGTGTGCTGGCGGACCTCCTTGGCGGGATTCTTGGCGGTGCGGTCATCGGTTATGCCATCGGCTATTTTACCGGGACCAACCCCTGGGGTCTGTTGGTCGGCCTGTTCCTCGGAATAGTGGTCGCCTTCAGGAACATTATCCGTGCGGCAAACCAGCGCCCCGAAGAGTGATCCCGAAAGGGGCTTCCGGGGCGTTAGTTACAGGATCTAGGGACTAGACAGACGTGGCAGCCGAGCAGGCCAAAGTCGATCCGATGCATCAGTTCACCATCGAACCGCTTGTCGGTTCGGGGAACTGGGAAATCGCAGGCTACAACATCGCCTTCACCAATTCCGCTCTGTGGATGCTGATCACCACCGTGGTGCTCTTCCTCTTCGTGCTGGGCGGGATGAAGCGCGAGCTGGTGCCCGGGCGCTGGCAGATGATGGTGGAAAGCTTCACCGGCTTCATCGACAACACGCTCGAAACCAACATCGGCAAGGCCGGGCGCAAATACGTGCCCTATGTCTTCAGCCTGTTCATGTTCATCCTGTTCGCCAATATCCTCGGCCTGCTGCCGCTGGGCGTGATCGGGATCCACCCGTTCACCTTCACCAGCCACTTCACCATCACCGGCGCGCTCGCGATCCTGTCGTTCTCGATCGTCCTCGTCGTCGGTTTCTGGAAGCACGGCCTCCATTTCTTCAGCCTGTTCGTGCCGCATGGTACGCCGCTGCCGATGATCCCGATCATCGCGCCGATCGAGTTCATCTCGTTCATGGTGCGCCCCTTCAGCCTCGGGCTGCGTCTCTTCGTCGCGATGATGGCCGGGCACGTGCTGCTCGAGGTCCTGTCGAGCTTCGTGATCGACGGCACCAACGCCGGCGCCCTGTGGGGCGGCGTGGTGGGTCTGCCGAGCTTCATCCTGATGATCGGCATCTGCGCACTGGAACTGCTGGTTGCCGGCATCCAGGCCTATGTTTTCGCTCTTTTGACGTCGCTGTATATCAACGACGCCGAGAACCTTCACTAAGTCTTCAATCAATCTATCTGATTTTCCAAAGGAGTTTGTCATGGAAATGGAAGCCGCAAAGCTCATCGGTGCGGGCCTCGCTGCGATCGGTGCCGGCATGGCCGCGATCGGCGTTGGTAACGTCTTCGGTTCGTTCCTCGAAAGCGCTCTGCGCAACCCGGGTGCAGCCGACGGCCAGCAGGGCCGCCTCTTCATCGGCTTCGCCGCTGCCGAACTTCTCGGCCTGCTGGCGTTCGTCGTCGCGATGATCCTGATCTTCGTCGCCTAAGCACGACTACCGATTTTGCGCCGGTCGGGACCGTCCCGGCCGGCGTCAAGAATTCAACGTACCCGCCTTTCGAGAGCTGCAATGCCCCAGATAGCACAGCTTGCCGAAACATGGTCCAGCCAGGTCTTCTGGCTGCTGGTCTTCTTCGGCATCACCTTCTTCGTCATCGGCCGTGGCATGGTGCCCAAGGTGATGGAAACCGTCGCCCAGCGTGATGGACAGATCTCCACAGACCTCGCCGCTGCCAAGGCCGCGCGCGATGCTGCCGACGAGCAGGAAGATGCCTGGCGGGTACGCGAGAACGAGAACCGCGCCGCGGCGCAGGCGATCGTCGCCAAGGCCAAGGACGAGGCGGCCGCCAAGTCCGAAAGCAAGCTGAAGGCGGCGCAGACGCGTCTCGACAAGAAACTGGCCGAAGCCGAAGCCCGTATCGCCGAAGCGCGCACCGCCGCGCTCGCCGAAGTGGAATCGGTGGCCGTGGAAGCGGCGCAGGATATCGTAGCCCGGCTTGCCGGGGCGAAGGTCACCAAGCCGGCCGCCACCAAGGCCGTGAAGGAGGCGATGAGTCATGGCTAATGCCATTCCCCAAATCATCGCCACCGAGGCGGCCCAGGTGAACACCGAAGTCGGGCACGGCGGGGCACCGAGCCATGCCGAACCCGAACTGTTCGGCCTCGCTCCGTTCCAGATCGTCTCGGTCGCGATGTTCGTCCTGCTGCTGATCGCCTTCTTCGGCGCCAAGGTCCACAAGACTATCGCCGGCGGGCTCGACAGCAAGATCGCCGCGATCAAGGAACAGCTCGACGAGGCGAAGCAGCTGCGCGCCGAAGCCGAAGCGCTGCGCCGGGAATATGCCGACAAGATCGCGGGCGCCGAGAAGGACGCCGAAGCGATGCTGATCAATGCTCAGCATGAAGCCGAAGCGATCCTCGAGAAGGCCGAAGCCGACAGCAAGGCAATGGTCGAGCGCCGCAAGCGCATGGCCGAGGACAAGATCGCCGCAGCCGAGCGCGAGGCGGTCGAGGATGTGCGCAACCGCGCTGTCAACGCAGCGACCTCGGCGAGCCGCAAGCTGATCGCCGAGAAGCACGATGCCGACGCCGACAAGACGCTGGCCGACAAGGTGATCGCCGGGATCTGATCCTCGCACGGCCCTCGGCCCGACACGGAACGAATTACAAGGGCTGCGGCTTTTTCCTGTGAACTCAGGAGAAAATCGTGGCCCTTTCCGCATGCGCAATAAACTGTTCGCTGGCTATATCTTCCGCTCGCGAGAGCTCGACCGATGCCATGATCGAGGTGCTCCGAGAACATTTCGCCAACCATGGCGTGACCGTGGGCGAGACGATCCGCGTCGTCGATCATGATGTGCTGCCGGGGGTAAGCTCCGACGAGGGCGGGGGCGACGAATGGCCGGCCATTCGCGAACGGATACTCGCTGCCGACATCCTCGTGTTCGGGACCCCGATCTGGATGGGGCAGGCGTCGTCGGTGGCGAAGCGCGTGCTCGAGAGGATGGATGCCTTCCTCGCCGAGACCGACGAGGCGGGGCGAATGCCGAGCTATGGCAAAGTCGCGGTCGCGGCCATCGTCGGCAACGAGGATGGTGCGCACTGGGTGAGTTCTCAGCTATTTCAGAGCTTGAACGACACGGGCTGGACGATTCCCGCCGTCGCCGCCTGCTATTGGGTGGGCGAGGCGATGCATGCGACCGACTTCAAGGACTTGGAGCACCGTCCGCGCAAGGTGACGCAGACTGCCGAAATGGTAGCGAGTAATGCAGCGCACCTGGCGGGGCTGCTCAAAGCGGATCCCTATCCCGGCTGAAGCACGAGCTTCCCGACGATCTCGCCCCGCTGCATGGTCTCGAAGGCCTCGCGCCATTGGGTGAGGGGGAGCGTGCGGTCGACATGGGGCCTGATGCGCCCCTCCGCCGCGAGCGCATCGACCGCATCGGCAATCCTTGCGCCGCGATCGGGGAAACGCCGGGCATATTCGCCCGCCCGCACACCGACGACCGAGAAGCCCTTGATCAGCGGGATATTGACCGCGATCTCGGGAATGCGACCGGCAACGAATCCGATCACCAGCAGCTTTCCGCCGAAGGTGACACAGCGCGTGCTCTCGTCGAACACGTCGCCGCCGACGGGGTCGTAGACAAGGTCGCACAGCCGCCCGTCCGTAAGCCGGGCGACATCCTCTCGGAACCGACCGGTGTTGAGGATGACCGCATCGGGCCGGGCGATCCGTTCCAGCGCCTCGATCTTGTCCTCGCGATGCGTGGCAGCGATTACCTTGGCACCCATTGCTTTGGCGAGGTCGCAGGCGGCGAGGCCGACGCCGCCGCTCGCCCCATGGACCAGCACGGTCTGTCCTGCTTCCAGCCCGCCGATCTCGACCAGCGCGACATAGGCCGTGTGGTAGGCCGCGCCCATCGCTGCCGCCGTGGCGAAATCCAGATCGTCGGGGATCTTGCGTAGCGAAGCAGCGGGCAGGGCGACATAGTCGGCGAAGGCGCCGGTCTTTGCCCCGCCGCGCACCCGGTCTCCAGGCGCGAATGCACTGCCTGACGGGGCCTCTATGATTTCACCGGCCATCTCGAGGCCCGAGACGAAGGGCGGTTCCGGTTTGAACTGGTATTTCCCCTGCGTCATCAGCAGGTCGGGGTAATTGAGTGAGGCCGCACGCACGCGGACCAGGACCTCGCCCTCGGGCCGCCCGATTTCGGCCAGCTCGACACCCGAGAGGTCGGGCGACAGCTCTCGCACCACAATGGCCTTCATTGTTGAGGGGCCGGCAAGTCGATCGTTAAAGTATGCGTCTGAGAATCGGTGGGCACTAGCAGTATCGCCAGCCCGGCTGCGATTCCCGCTACGCCCCAGACGTATTTTCTGCGCCTGATGTCAGCGAAAGCCCGGATGAAACAGTAGAGCGCTGCTGCGGGCAGCACGAGCATCCAGCCCATGCTCAAAAATTGTCCTTGGCGGCGCGCAGGGCGGCGAAGGTCTCGGCGGGGCTGCTGCCGCCCCAGCGATCGCGCAGATCGGCGTCGTCGGCGCGCAGGAAGGGGTTGGTCGCCAGCTCGCGCGACAGCAGCGTCGGCACGGTCGGCTCGCCGCGTTCGCGCTTCTCGTCGATGCGCGCGGCATAAAGCCTGAGCTCGGTATTGTCGGGGTCTGCATGGAGCGCGAACTTGGCGTTGGCCTGCGTATATTCATGCGCGCAGTAGAGCATGGTGTCGTCGGGCAGGCTGCGGATCCGCTCGAGGCTGTGCCAGAACTGTTCGGCCTCGCCTTCGAACATCCGCCCGCAGCCCAGCGCGAAGACGCTGTCGCCGACGAAGGCCATGTCCGCCTCGGCCATGTGGTAGGCGACATGGCCGTTGGTATGGCCCGAGACGTCGATCACGCGTGCGGTCCATTCGCCCAGCGTCACCGTGTCGCCATTGCCCACCACACGATCGATCGGGCTGAGCTTCTCGACCTCCTTCGGCGCCACGATGGTGGCGCCGGTCGCCTCGACGATCGCCGCGTTGCCGCCGGCATGGTCGGGGTGCCAGTGCGTGTTCCAGATCTGCGTGATCGTCCAGCCCTTCGCCCCGGCCTGGCGCAGGTATTCGGCACCGTCGGGCGTGTCGATCGCCGCGGTCTCGCCGCTGGCGGGATCGTGGAGGAGATATCCGTAATTGTCGGACAGGCAGGGGAACTGGTGGACTTCGAGCATGGGTTTGGTTTGCCCTATCGCGCTACGTTGGGGCAACAGCCTAGGCCCGATCCCATACATAGGAAAGGCCCGCCGCTCGACGTGAGCGACGGGCCTTTCCTGTTACCCTGAAGCGGGTGGGAAGAGCTTAGTCTTCCTTCTTCTTCAGCGCTTCGCCGAGGATGTCGCCGAGCGAGGCACCCGAGTCCGACGAACCGAACTGGGCGACGGCTTCCTTCTCTTCTGCGATCTGGCGTGCCTTGATCGAGAAGTTCGGCTTCTTCGAGCGATCGAAGCCGGCGACCATCGCGTCGACCTTGCTGCCGACCTGGAAGCGGTCGGGGCGCTGTTCGTCGCGGTCGCGACCGAGGTCGCTGCGCTTGATGAAGCCGGTCGCGCCGTCTTCGCCAACCTGCACTTCGAGGCCGCCATCGCGGACTTCGAGAACGGTGACGGTGACGGTTTCGC